>NZ_CP046120.1:600000-892500 GCF_009707465.1 Novosphingobium sp. Gsoil 351 | reverse complement strand
TCCACCGAAAACCGCAACCCCAGCTTGGTCCGGCGCCACAGCACGTCGTCGGCAGTCCTCGCCCATTCGGCGGCGATCAGATAAGCGGCCTCGCGCTCGCTGAGGCCGTGCCCGAAGTCCGTTCCCAGGCCGGCGAGGGCCTTGGCGTCGCCGAGGATCGTGCGGGCCAGCGTGCCATAGGCGCGGGTCAGGCGCAGCGCCTGGTCGGGCCCGAGGAAAGGGTAGTCGCGGGCCAGCGCGGCGGTCAGCGAGGCGGCGGTCTGCTTGGGGAAGTCTCCGCCCGGCAACGGCTCGCCATCGCTCCAGTCGCCGCCCTGCAGCGCCGCCACATGCGGTTGCAACCGGGCTACCGCGGATTCGGCCAACGTGCGGTAGGTGGTGATCTTGCCGCCGAATACCGACAGCAGCGGCGGGACCCCGTCGCCGCCGTCGAGCGCGAAGCTGTAGCCGCGGGTCGCCGCCTCGGGCCGGCCGCGGCCGTCGTCCATCAGCGGCCTGACGCCCGAATAGGACCACGCCACGTCGGCGGGCGTGATGGCCTGGGCGAAGTACTCGTTCACCCCGGCGCACAGATAAGCGATCTCGTCAGCGCTGGCCGCAAGATCGTCGAGCGCCCCGTGATGGTCCGCGTCGGTGGTCCCGATCAGGGTGAAGTCGCGCTCATACGGGATCGCGAAGAAGATCCGCCCGTCGGGAAGCTGGAAGAAATAGGCGAAATCGTGGTCGAACAGCTTGCGCACCACGATGTGCGAGCCGCGCACCAGGCGCATCTTCTGGTGTGGGGGCACGCCCGCGCGGTGGAGAAGGTCGAGCACCGCCGGTCCCGCCGCGTTGACTACCGCGCCCGCGCGGAAGGTCTCGCCGCCCGCCAGAATCGTCCAGGCGCCGGCCTCACGGCGTAACTCGGTGACCTCGCAGCGGGTCCGCACCGTCGCCCCGCGGTTGGCGGCGTCGCGCGCGTTGAGCACCACGAGCCGGGCATCGTCGACCCAGCCGTCCGAATAGACGAACGCGGTGTGGAGGCCGGATTTGAGCGGCGCGCCTGCGGCGTGCTTGGCCAGATCGATCGTCCGCGTCGCGGGCAGCGCCTTGCGCCCGCCGATGTGGTCATAGAGGAACAGACCGGCGCGCAGCAGCCATTTGGGGCGCAAGCCTTTGCGATAGGGCAGCACGAAGCGCAGTGGCCAGATCACGTGTGGGGCGATGCCCCACAGCTTCTCGCGCTCGGACAGGGCCTCGCGGACCAGGCCGAATTCGTAGTGCTCGAGATAGCGCAAGCCGCCGTGGATCAGCTTGGTCGAGGCCGACGAGGTGCCGCGCGCGAGATCGCCGCGTTCGAGCAGCAGCACTCTGGCCCCGCGCCCCGCGGCATCGCGGGCGATCCCGGCGCCGTTGATCCCGCCGCCGATCACCGCGATGTCGTAGGGTTCGCTCACACCAGCCACTTGGCGAAGGCCAGCGCCGCGGCGAACGAGGCTAGGGTCGCGGCCAGCGTCGGGATCGTCGCGCGCCAGCCTTCCTCGCGCAGCAGTTCGAGCCGCGAACGCATCGCGGTGGCAGTCACCGCGACCAGCAGCAGGCCCTTGGACAGCGTCAGCAGCGATGCCGACCACGCAGGCGGGACCGCGACCACGCTATTGAGCGTGACCGTGGCGAGGAACGCGACGATGAACCACGGCAGCGCCATCCGCCGCCACAGCGCGCGCCGCTGCCCGTCGCCCCCTTGGTCGCCGTGCCCGATCCACAGCGAGACCAGCGCGACCACCGGGGCAAGCAGCGCTACGCGGGCGAGCTTGACGATCG
This sequence comes from Novosphingobium sp. Gsoil 351, assembly GCF_009707465.1. Taxonomy (NCBI): domain Bacteria; kingdom Pseudomonadati; phylum Pseudomonadota; class Alphaproteobacteria; order Sphingomonadales; family Sphingomonadaceae; genus Novosphingobium; species Novosphingobium sp. Gsoil 351. Next base: position 890,697 of record NZ_CP046120.1, on the reverse strand, counting down.
TCGCGTGGCTCCCGGCGGCGTCGGAAAACGCATAGCCTCCGCCGATCGCCTGCGCGACGTCGTGGATCGATGCGCCGATCAGGAACCCGGCCTGCGTGTCGTTCAGCCCCAGCTCGGCCGCCAGCACCGGATAGAGCGACATCGCCAGCGCGCTCGCCAGGCTGACCCCGACGAGCGTCAGCGCGAACTGGGCCTGGCTGAGACGGTGCTTGCCGATAACCCCGTACAGCGCCAGCGCCGCCGAGGCGCCGCAGATCGCGGTCGCGCCGCCCGCCAGGATCCCCGCGTAGCGATCCTGCCCGACCAGCCGCGCACCGATCAGCGCCGCCCCGAACGCGGCGGCCATCACCACGACCAGCGCCATGAACGGCACCGGCCCGAGCGCGCCGATCTGGGCGAAGGTCACCTGGAATCCGAGCACGACGATGCCGATCCGCAGGAAGGTGCGGCTGGCGAAATCGAGCCCGCGGTGCATCTTGGGGTCGGTCCCGAGGAAGCTCAGCGACAGGCCAACCAGCAGGCCGAGGAGGATGATCGGAAAGCGGTAGTGCTCGGCTAGCCAGGCGGCGGCAAGGCTGGCGGTGCCGCACACCGCGAGGCCGGGCCACAGCGGATCGCGGTTCTCGGCGACCGGCTCGGCCCCGCCGAGGTGGAGCTCGCCGAATAGGTCGCCGGCGTGGGCGGGATAGGCGGATATGTCCTGCGGTGTCATATTCCCGCTTCCCTTATCTCGACGAGGCGCTACCGTGCAAGCGAACAAGCGCCGGGACAAGGCGCTGCGGGCGAGGAGAGCGGATTTGGCGCAGACTGTCAGACCCGGAGACGCCGCCGATGCGGGGCTGGAGCGTTCACGCAACCTCCTGATCGCGCTGCTCTTCTTCGGCACGATCATCAACTATGTCGATCGCCAGGTGCTGTCGCTGCTCAAGCCGACGATTTCCGCCGAATACGGCTGGGGCGACGCCGAATTCGCCCATTTCGCTTCGGCCAGTCAGCTCGCCGCCGCCGCAGCCCTGCTGTTCGTCGGCTGGCTGATCGACCGGTTTGGCGTGCGCATCGCCTATGGCGCGGCGGTAGTGGTGTGGAGCGTTGCCGGGATGGCCCACGCGGTGGCCGGCACGGTCACCCAGTTCGTCACCGCGCGCGTGGTGTTGGTCGCGGCCGAGGCGGTCAACACCCCTGCCGCGGTCAAGGCCGCCGCGCAGTTCCTGCCGCTCAAGCGCCGCACGATGGCGGCGGGAATCGTCAACACCGCGCCGAACCTGGGCAACATCATCGCCCCGCTGACGGTGGTGCCGTTCGCGGTGGCGTTCGGGTGGAAGGCGGCGTTTCTCGTCACCGGGGCGCTCGGCTTCATCTGGCTTGCGTTCTGGATTTTCGGCACGCAGCGGCTGATCCCGGTCCCGCGCGCCGCTCCCGCGACCGGTACCGGCGGTTATCGCGCCGCGCTGGCCGATCGCAAGACTTGGGCGATCGCCGGGGCCAAGGCGATCACCGACATGTTCTGGTGGTTCTTCACGTTCTGGCTGCCCGACCTGTTCCACAAAGTGTTCGACCTGTCGCAGTCCCAACTCGTCGGCCCGACCGCGCTGGCGTTCAGCCTTGCCGCGCTCGGTGCGCTGACCGCGGGCAAATTGTTCGGCGTGCTGCTGGGCGGGGGCCGCTCGGTCAACGCCGCGCGCAAGCTGGGCATGCTGCTCTACGCGCTGATCATACTGCCGATTCCGCTGGCGCTGACCGCCGACAGCGCGTGGACCGCCGCCGCGATCATCGGCATGGCGCTGTTCGCGCACCAGGGCTTTTCCACCAACATCTTCGGCTTCGCGGCCGACGCGGTGCCTGCCCAGCGCGTGGCGACGGTGATGGCGATCGGCGCGATCGCCGGCAACGTGGCCGGCTTCGGCATTCAGGAGGCGACCGGACGGCTGCTGACCGGCGGGTATGGCTACGCGCCGCTGTTCTGGGTCGCGGCGTTCGCGTATCTCATTGCGCTGGCGTGGATCCACCTGCTGGTGCCGCGGATCTTCGCGGAGGACGAGACCACCGCCTGAAGCCGCGCTTAACCCAGCCGATACGGCGTGGGATCGCCGCGTTCCTCGATGATCTCACGACGGGCCCGCGAACTGCATTTCCAGAATTGCGCCTGGACCTCGTCGACGCTCTGCCCCGATCTTGCCGCGGCAAGTCCGATGATTGCGTCGTCGTCTTTCACCACGGTATCCTGGGCCAAGGAGCTCTCCTCGAGCCCAAGTGCTCGGGCGAGAAGGCGGGCCGTCCGGGCACGCTGGCGGAATTCGAAGTCGAGGAGTCGAGCGGTCTCGAACTCCTACTTCTTCCGCATCGCCTTGCCGAGGTCCCAAACCATGGGTGCGATATGAGTGGAGCCTGCGGTACCTTCAAGTTGCCCTCCCGCCACTGCCCTAGCGCATCGGCTAGTGTCGCCGGGTAAACCGGCCCGCCATCCTCCATCCCGATCGCAATCCACATGGCCGCGAGGACAAGTAGTATGGGTATTCTCGACAGGTTCAGGCTCGATGGCGAGGTCGCGGTGGTGACCGGGGCGGGTAAGGGGATCGGGCGGGCGATCGCGATCGGGCTGGCAGAGGCTGGGGCCGACGTCGCGCTGGCCTCGCGCACCCAGGCCGATCTCGATGCGGTCGCGGCGGAGATTCGCCGGCTCGGCCGTCGCGCCCTGCCGTTGGCGACCGACGCCACCTCGAGCGAAGCGCTGGAAAAGCTGGCCGCCGCGACTGTCGCCGAATTCGGCAAGTTGACGATCTGGGTCAACAACGCGGGCGGCATCCCCGATGCGACGCCGCGCTATCTGACGCGCACGTCCGAGGACAACTTCGACGCGCAGATGGCGCTCAATCTCAAGGCGGTGTGGCTAGGCGCGACCGTGGCGGCACGGCACATGGCCGAAGGCGCGGGCGGCGGGTCGATCATCAACATCTCGTCGCGATCGGCGTTCGGCGCGCAGGTCAAGAACGGGCCTTATGGTGCTGCCAAGGCGGCGGTGAACAGCCTGACCAGCACACTTTCGGTCGAGCTCGCGCCTGCGATCCGCGTCAACGCGGTCGCCCCGGGCCCGATCCCGACCGAGAATTTCGATGAGTGCATGGGCACCGACACCCCGGAAAAGCGAGAAAAATTGCTCGCGGCGATCGGCATCCCGCTCGGCCGCTACGGCGACCCCGAGGATATCGCCGCCGCCGTCGTCTATATGGCCTCGCCCGCGGCAGGCTGGGTGACGGGGCAGTGCCTCTACGTCACCGGAGGGCGTTAGGAACCGCGTGCCACCACGCATGAATCGGCCGCGGAAGTCTCCCTCCGCGGCCGTCGTTCAAGCTCTTAAATACCTAGAAGTTCAGCCGCCCCGTCACCCCGATATAGCGGTCCGCGTCGCGCGGGATCTGGTAGCGGTAGCTGCCGCCGGGCCCGCCGTTGATGATCGCGGCGGCATATTCCTTGTCGGTCAGATTGCGGACTTGCGCGGTGATCCGCCAGGTATCGTCGGGATCGCCGAAGCCGATCTGGGCGTTGACCAGCGCGTATTTCGGAATAGTCCCCAACTGGCGCTGGACCGCGTTGGCCGCGAACAGCGAAAGTTGGCTCGACTGGAAGTTGGTCGATGCCCCCAGCCACACGTCGATCGCGCCGCCAGTGCGCCAGCGGTAATCGGCCGCCAACGATCCCTTCCACTTGGGCGCATAGCCCAGCGGCGTGCGAGGGGGAATTGTCGCGGCGCCTGCGGGCGCGTTGAACCGGTCGACCCGCGCCTTGGTGTAGGCGACCCCGCCGTTGAGGGTGAAGTCGTCGAACGGGCGCCAGTTCATGTCGGCTTCGATTCCGCGGGTCGACACCTCACCCGCGTTTGTGAAGCGGGTCACCACGACGCCCGCGACTAGGTCGGGGTTGTTGGCCTGGAAGTTATGATAGTCAGCACGGAACAGCGCCAGGTTCAGCGTCATCCGCCCGTCGAGCAGCGTGTTCTTGAGTCCGATCTCGAACGCGTCGGAAGTCTCAGGCGAAATCCGGTTGGTGCCAGTGGCGGTGAGGTTGAAGAAGATGTTGTAGGCCGGCCCCTTGTAGCCGCGGGTATACGAGAGGTAGCCCATGTGATCGCGGGTGAAATCGAACTGCGCGGAAATCTTGCCCGAAAGGTTGTCCGCGGTGGTCTTGGTCCGGAATGCCACGCCGTTCGACGCGGTTACCGCTTGCGCCGCGGCAGTGGTGGGCGAAACGCCCGTCGCGACCAGGGCGAGATAACGGTCGTAGACCCCTTGGTCGAAATTAGGCTGAATCCCCGGCGCTGCCTGAGGTAGCCCGCCGCTGACGGCCAGGCCGGTCGCCACGCGCTTGTGGAATACCGAAAGGTCGTCCTTCGAATAGCGCAAGCCCCCGATCAGACGAAAGGTGTCGGTGGCGTTGAGCGTTGCCTGGCCGAAGGCGGCGTAGTTCTTGAAGCGCGAGCCGAAATCGGCGGTGCCCGAAGGCGTGGTCGAGGGGTTGGCGTTGGGGCTGCCGCACGGGATCAGCACGTTGGTCGGCGCACCGGTAACCGCGGTGCAGACCACGTCGTTGCGGGTGAACACGCGGCGGGAATAGGCGTTCGAATAGTAGCCCCCCAGCACATAGCTGATCACCTGGTTGGCGGGCGAGGTCAGCCGCAGTTCCTGCGTTAGCGTGTGGGTGCGTTGCGGGCCATTATCGTGCAGCTGGTTGAACCCGACATAGGCGCGGTCGAGCCAGTCGCCATCGCGGATCTCGGTATTGTCCCAGTCGCGATAGGCGGTGATGCTGGTCAGCGTATGCGTGCCCACCCCGACATCGGCCTGGAGCGATACGCCCCAGCCTCTTTCCTTGGTGGCCGTGATCAGATCCTGAGTGATCCGCCGGGTCTTCGCCCCGCGCGGCGTCGGCAGCACGTTGAACGCCAGGTTGGTGGTCGGCGCCCCGGCCCCGGTCAGCGGACCGGTGGCGATGATGTCGGCGCAGCAATCGTCGTCGTTCTTGTGATAATCGGCGGTCGCGTAGAGCCGCAGCGCGTCCGACGGCTCGTAGAGGAACTGCGCCCGCGCGCCGTAGTGCTCATAGCCATTGACACGCTTGCCCGCGGTCAGATTGCGGATGTTGCCGGCGTAGTTACCGTAGAACGCGGTGAACCGGCCGGCGGCGTTCTCGCCCAATGGCACGTTGACCGCAGCCTTGCCGCGGTATTCTTTGCGGTCGAAATAGCTGGCCTCGAGCGTGCCGCCAAATTCGCCGACCTTCGGCATCTTGGTAGTGATGTTGAGCACGCCGGCACTGGCGTTCTTGCCGAATAGCGTGCCCTGGGGTCCGCGCAGCACCTCGAGCCGGTCGATGTCGACCAGGTCGCTGAAGGCCTCGCCCGACCGGGCGTAGACGACCCCGTCGACCACGGTCGAGACCGACGGCTCACCCGCGATCGAGAAGCTGGCGGTGCCCACCCCGCGCAGGAAGATCGTCTGGTTCAGCGTCGTGCCCGACTTGAGGAAGTTGAGCGCGGGAACCTGTTGTGCGGCGCTTTCCACGCTTGGGCGGGAGGCCGACCCGAGTTGCTCGCCGGATAACACCGAGACTGCGACCGGCACGTCCTGGAGCCGCTCGCTGCGCTTTTGCGCGGTGACGACGATCTCTCCGGGAGGGGCTTCGTCGAGCGAAGTGGCCTCAGCCTCGGCAGGGACAGCGGCGTCCTGGGCCAGTGCGGGCTGAGCCAGCGCGATCAGCGAGACGGTTCCGGCGAGCGCGGCGGCGCGAAGCGTGGCTTTCATGGTATCCTCCCAACAGCGCTCGCCGGCATTCGGCGCCCACGAGCGAAACCCGCAGCGGCGCGACTGGCCGCTTTCGATGGCTTGAATTGACCCGCACGGGCCGATATGTCAAGCGGTGTCATACGAAGTCCGGACGGTGCGGTAAAAATGCCGCAGACGGGGGCATTGAGAGGTCTGCGGCAAGGTGAAATCGGGCTTTTTCGCGGTTGAGGACGGGTTCGACCTGCGCATTGCAGGCTTGACCGTACTGCGTCATCGCGATTCCTGTCCTGCGGTGTCCGTCGCCCGCGGCGCGCCCGACGTGACGATGCACCACGGCAATTTCCGCATCGAAGATGCTCCTTACGCTCGCGCCGACGGGGGCGCGTGCACCCTCGACGAACGCACCGTAAGGTTCGACGGGAACGCCGAATTGCGCTTCGATCCACGGGCTCTCACCCTGACGGTGACCGCGCTGGCCCCGCACGCCGATCGCATCTGGCTGCGCCTCCATGCCGAACCGGGCGAGCAGGTCTCGGGCGGGGGCGAGCAGATGAGCTACCTCGCGCTGGCCGGGCGGCGCTTTCCGATGTGGACCAGCGAACCCGGCGTCGGGCGCGACAAGAGCACCGAACTGACCCGCCTGATGGATGCGCAAGGCATGGCGGGAGGCGACTTTTGGACGACCAACTACCCCCAGCCGACTTATCTTTCGTCGCGGAATTACGCCTGTCACTTGGACGGCACCACCTATAGCGCGCTCGATTTCACCGATCCCGCCCGGCACGAGATCGAGGTCTGGTCGGGCGAAGCGCGCTTCGAATTCTTCCTCGGCGACGGCCCGGTGGACCTCGTCGGTCAGCTATCGACCCGCTTCGGCCGTCAGCCGCCCTTGCCCGACTGGGCGATAGGCGGTGCGATCGTCGGCCTCAAGGATGGCGCTAACAGCCTGATGCGGCTGGAAAAGTTCATCGATGCGGGGACCACCGTGTCGGGGCTGTGGTGCGAGGACTGGGCCGGGGTGCGCGAGACCAGCTTCGGCCGCCGCCTGTTCTGGGACTGGCGCTGGAACATGGGCCGCTACCGCGATCTGCCCGAAGGGATCGCCGATCTGGCGGCGCGCGGCATCCGTTTTCTTGCCTACGCAAACCCGTATCTTTGCAATGACGGCTGCCTGTTCCTCGAAGCGAAACAGGGCCGGCACTTGTGCCTGCACCAGGATAGCGACGAGGTCTATCTCGTTGATTTCGGAGAGTTCCAGGCCGGGGTGGTCGACTTCACCCGCGCCGAGACCCGCAGCTGGTTCGCCGAACGGATCCTGGGGCAAGAGATGCTCGACATGGGCATCGCCGGATGGATGGCTGACTTCGGCGAATATCTCCCCACCGACGTCCGCCTGGCCGACGCCAGCGACCCGATGGAGGCGCACAACCGTTGGCCGGTGCTGTGGGCCGAGGTCAACGCGATGGCGCTGGAATCACGCGGGAAGACCGGCGACGCGGTGTTCTTCATGCGCGCCGGGTTCAGCGGGGTTCAGGCGCATTGCCCGCTGCTGTGGGCGGGCGACCAGTCGGTCGATTTCACCCGCCACGACGGGATCGGTACCGTGCTTACCGGGGCGCTGTCGGCGGGACTGCTCGGCAACGCCTACAGCCATTCGGATTGCGGCGGCTACACCTCGCTCCACGGCAATGTCCGCACCGCCGAGCTGATGATGCGGTGGTGCGAGCTTGCCGCGTTCGCCCCGGTGATGCGCAGCCACGAAGGCAACCGCCCCGACGACAACCTGCAATACGACAGCACCCCGCAACTGCTTGCCTGCTTCGCGCGCTGGAGCCGGGTCCACGCCCACCTGGCCTCCTACGTCCGCCACTTGTGCGACGAGGCGCAGGCCAGCGGACTGCCTGCGCAACGCGCGCTGTTCCTGCACTACCCGAACGATCCGGCGCTGTGGACGGTGCAGGACCAGTACCTCTACGGCGTCGACCTGCTGGTCGCGCCGGTGATCAAGGAGGGGGCGGTGGAGCGCAAGGTGATCCTGCCCGGCGACTTGCCGTGGCGGCATGTCTGGAGCGGCGAGGACTTCGCCCCGGGGGCTCATACGGTCGCGGCGCCGCTCGATCACCCGCCGGTATTCTATCGGCCGGACAGCGCGTTTGCGGCGCTATTTGCCAAACTTCCCGAGGCCCTTGCCCTATGAGCGACCGCGCCAACATCCGCGATGTCGCTGCGCGGGCTGGGGTGGCGGTCAAGACCGTCAGCCGCGTGCTCAACGGCCATCCCTACGTCAGCACCGAAACCCGCGAGCGCGTGGAAAAGGCGGTGCGCGATCTGGAGTTCCGGCCCTCGATCGCAGCGCGCATCCTCTCGGGCGCGAAGTCCAACCAGATCGCGCTGATCTACGACAACCACAGCCCGTACTACACCTTCCAGATCCAGATGGGCTGCTGGGAGGCGTGCCACAGTCGCGGCATCCGCCTGCTCGCCCAGCCGGTCGATGTAGCCGATCCTCGCGTCGGCGACGAGGTCCGCGGGCTGGTCTCCGAAACCCACGTCGACGGGATCGTGCTTTCTTCGCCGGTGACCGACTGCGAGCCGGTGCTGCGCGCGCTAGACGTGATGGACATCCCGTTCGTGCGCATCTCGCCCGGCACCAACCACGCGCTGACCAGCAGCGTGTTCATGGACGACGCGCTCGCGGCCGACGACATGACCACCCACCTGATCAACGCGGGGCATCGCCGGATCGGGTTCGTCAAGGGCCACCCCAACCACATGGCTTCGGACGAACGGCTGTTCGGCTATCGCCGCGCGCTCGACCGGGTCGGCATCGCCTTCGAGCCGGGGCTGATCTGCGATGGCGAGTTCGATTTCGAAAGCGGGGTGAGGGCGGCCAACCTGCTGCTCGACCTACCCGACCGCCCGACCGCGATCTTCGCCTCGAACGACGACATGGCCGCGGGCGTGCTGGCGGTGGCGCACGATCGCGGGATCGATCTGCCGGGCGCGCTGTCGGTCGCCGGGTTCGACGACACCACTCTGGCGCGCACAGTCTGGCCGCCGCTGACCACGATCCATCAGCCGATGGCCGAGCTGGCGCGCACCGCCACCGAAATCCTCATTGCCGGGGGTGACATCAGCCACCGCCGCCTGCCCCACACCCTGGTCGAGCGCGGCTCGGTCGCCCCGCCTGCCCGAAGGGACTTGTCGCATCATGAGTGAACTGCCTGCCCCGCACAAAGTGCGCATCGGTCTTCAAGGACCCGAGATCGCCCCCATCGCCTGGGGGATGTGGCGCTTTGCCGGGCGCAGCCGCGCGGAGGGCGCCGCGCTGGTCCACGCCGCGCTCGATGCCGGGATCGACCTGTTCGACACCGCCGATATCTATGGGTTCGACGGCAGCGGCGGGTTCGGCGATGCCGAGGCGCTGCTGGGCGAAGTGTTGACCGCCGAACCAGGGCTGCGCAGCCGCATGGTGCTGGCGAGCAAGGGCGGCATTCGTCCGCCGCTGCCCTACGACCAGAGTCCCGCCTATCTGGCCGAGGCGATCGACGCCTCGCTGCGGCGGCTGAAAGTCGAGCGGATCGACCTGTGGCAGATCCATCGGCCCGACATCCTCGCCCACCCGCAGGAAGTCGCCAAGGCTCTCGACCAGGCGCGCACCGCGGGCAAGATCGGCGAGGTCGGGGTCTCCAACTTCACCCAGATCCAGATCGGCGCCCTGGCCGCGTTCCTCGATCGACCGCTGGCGGCGACCCAGCCCGAAATCAGCCCGCTGCGGATCGAGCCGATCGAGAATGGCGAGCTCGACCAGGCGATGGTCCTGGGCCTTGTCCCACTGGCGTGGTCGCCGCTGGGCGGCGGGCGGCTGGCCGATCCGCAGGACGCGCGGGCCAAAGCGGTCGCCGCCGCGCTGGATGCAGTCGGGCGGGATCGCGGCGTGTCGCGCACGGTCGCCGCGTATTCGTGGCTGATGGCGCACCCGGCGGGGATCGTCCCGATCGTCGGTTCGCAACAGGCGGAGCGCATCGCCGAGGCCGCGCAGGCACTGGCCGTCCGCTGGACGCGCGAGGAATGGTACGCGGTGCTGGTCGCCGCGCGGGGGGAGGGATTGCCATGAGCGCTCAACAAAAAACCGGGCAGTGCGAAGTCGCCTGGTTCTCCGCGCTGTGCGACGACGATTACGAATTCCTCGGCGTCCCCGATCCGATGCTGAAGTCGAGCTGGGAGCATTGCCGCAACATCGTGCTGACTGCCGAAAAGGGCGGGTTCGACAATATTCTGCTGCCATCGGGCTATAGCCTCGGTCTCGACACCACGGTGTTCGCCGCCGCGATCGCGCCGTTCCTGCAGCGGATGAAGCTGCTGTGGGCGACACGCATCGGCGAGGACTGGCCGCCGCAGCTTGCGCGGCGCATCGCGACGCTCGACCGCGTGCTCGGTCCCAACGCGGCGGGAACCGGCGGACGGCTCAACGTCAACATCATCTCTTCGGACATGCCGGGCCAAGCGATGCCCGGCCACCCGCGCTATGCCCGCGCCACTGAGACCATCAAGATCGTAAAGACGCTGCTCAACGGCGAGCATCTGAGCCACAAGGGCGAGTTCTATGAGCTCGAGCTCGATCCGCCGCGGATGACGACGATTTCGGGCAAGTGCCCGCCGATGTATTTCGGCGGCCTCAGCCCCGATGCGCGTGAATGCGCGGCGGAAGGCTGCGACGTCTACCTGATGTGGCCCGATACGATGGACAAGGTGCGGGAGACGATCGCCGACATGACCGCGCGCGCCGCGAACCACGGCCGCACGCTCAAGTTCGGTTACCGCGTCCATGTCATCGTGCGCGAGACCGAGGACGAGGCGCGCGCCTACGCCGACCGGCTGGTGTCCAAGCTCGACGACGAAAAAGGCCGGGCGATCCGCGAGGCATCGCTCGATGCGAAGAACTTCGGCGTCCAGCGCCAGGCCGAGTTGCGCGGCGCGGCGGATGGCGACGGGTTCGTCGAAGACAACCTGTGGACCGGGATCGGGCGTGCCCGCTCGGGCTGCGGCGCGGCGATCGTCGGTGATCCCGATCAGGTACTGGCCAAATTGCGCGCCTATCAGGCCGAGGGGATCGAGGCGTTCATTCTCTCCGGCTATCCTCACGCGGCGGAGGCCGACCTGTTTGCGCGCCATGTCTTGCCACAACTGGAGCACGCACCGCTGGTGTGGTGAGGCTTCCCCCCGCCCCCGAAAGGGGAGCGGACACAAAGGCTTGAGAGCGAAGCGAACTAACCGACATTGGAGAGGGGTGCTCTCGTCGGAGACCGCTCCTCTCCAAGCTGCGCTAGCCCCTGGCAGGGAAAGCTTCGCTACCCTCTCCCCTTTCAGGGGCGAGGGTTGGAGCGGCCTCCCCCTTGTTAGCGGGCGCAGCAAACCTGATATGGCTTCGATGTCTGCCGAGCTTGCCCTGGACGAACCGGCGGCCGCCAAGCCTCCCCCGCTGGGGGCTGGCGGTGATGGCGGCGCTGCTCGCGGTGGCGGTGCTGCTGGTGGCGTGGCTACCGCTCCACCGGAACGCGAGTGCACCCGAGGCAACGGCTCCCGGGGCGTCAGCCACCCCGCTGACCGCGCTGCCCGCGCGGGCTGCGGACGCCCCCGTGCTGGCCGCTCCCACGCAGGCTCCGGCGGACGCCAGGGCGCAGAATCTCGCCGACCCGTTTTCCGCCGACAAACTGGCGGCAGCGCCCTCGTTCCGCTTCACCGGCACCACCCTCGACCGCGCCCGCGCCGCCGACTGCCTTGCGCTGGCCGCGCTGGCCGAGGCGGGCGGCGACGACGCCGGGCAGCGCGCGGTGATGCAGGTGGTGCTCAACCGCGTGCGCCACCCCGCATTCGCGCGCACCGTGTGCGGGGTGGTGTTCGAAGGCTCGCAGCGGCGCAGCGGTTGCCAGTTCACCTTCACCTGCGACGGCTCGCTCGACCGGCGCTATAGCGAGGCGGCCCGCGCTGGCGCTCTCGCCCGCGCGCAAGAGGCGCTGGGCGGGCGGGTCTACGCGCCGGTCGGGATCGCCACGCACTATCACACCGACTGGGTCTATCCGTGGTGGAGCCCCAAGCTGCTCAAGGTCGCGCAAGTCCAGACCCACCTGTTCTTCCGCTGGCCCGGCTACTGGGGCAGCGCCGCGGCGGCCAATATCGCCTATCGCGGCGGCGAGCCGGATGTCTTCGCCGCCGCCGCGCCGACGATCGCCTCGCCGGTCGTTTCGGCCGAAGCCGCCGCCGCCGCCAAGCTCGTTCCCAAGGGTTCGGGTGCGCGCGTGGTGATGCGCGATCCGTCTGGCCGAGCCAACTTCGTCACCGTCGATCCGGGCAAGGGCGCGACCAGCGCGATCGCCACCGCGCGCGGCTTGTGCAACGGCCAAGGCACCTGCCGCGTCTATGGCTGGAGCGATGGCAGTGTCGTGCCGCGCGCGCTGCCGTTGCCCGCTGCCTCTCGTGCCCAACTCCAGTTCAGCTACTCGCGCGATCCTTCGGGCAGCGAGATTGTTCTGTACGGTTGCCGCGAGTTCAAGGGTGTCGCGCCCGAGCAGTGCATTCCGCGCGCGCGCTGAAAACACTTTCCTATACGCGTGCTTTCGTGGCCTAGTCCGGCCATGACCGATCACCCGCGCTTCCCGACCGCCCGCACCAACCCCGGAAATACGTGTAAAAAAACTTCCCCTGGACTGTGGTCCAAGTGGTCCAAGCGGGCATGAGCTGGGAACCCGAACTCGAAGAACTGCGCCGCCGCCGCGAGCTGGCGGACCGGATGGGCGGACCGGAAAAGGTCGCGCGCCAGCACGGCCGGGGCAAGATGGATGCACGCGCGCGGATCGCTGCGCTAGTCGATGCAGGCAGCTTTCGCGAGATCGGCAAGATCGCGGGGAAGGGCATGTATGACGACAATGGCGAACTGACCGATCTTGCCCCCGCCAACTACCTCTTCGGCCGGGCCGACATCGAAGGCCGGCCCATCGTGGTCACCGCCGATGATTTCACCGTGCGCGGGGGTCGGCGGACGCTTCGATCCATCGCAAGATGCTCCAGGCGGAGAAGATGGCGCACACTCTGGGCTTGCCGATGGTGCGGATGATCGACGGCACCGGCGGGGGCGGCTCGGTCAAGACGCTCGAGACGATCGGCGCGACCTATATCCCCGCGGTCCACGGCTGGCGCGATGTGGTGATCAACCTCGAGAAGGTGCCCGTGGTCGCGCTCGCACTGGGGCCGACCGCGGGTCTGGGCGCGGCGCGAGCGGTGGCGAGTCATTATTCGGTGATGGTCAAGGGCCTCAGCCAGGTCTTCGCCGCCGGACCCGCGGTGGTCGCGGCGATCGACGGCGGGCAGGCGGTCGAGGACAAGGAAGGGCTCGGCGGCAGCGAAATCCACACCCGCAACGGGGTGATCGACGACGAGGTCGCGAGCGAGGCCGAGGCTTTTGCCCGGGCCCGGCGGTTCCTCTCATACCTGCCCTCGGCCGCGGGCAAGCCCGCACCGCGCGTCGCGTGCAGCGATCCGATCGATCGCCGCGACGAGACGCTGCTGACCGCCGTCCCTCGCGACGGGCGCGCCGCCTATTCGATGCGCCGCATCCTCGCGTCGGTGTTCGATAGCGGCAGCGTGTTCGAGATCGGCGCCAAATGGGGCCAGGCCGCGATCACCGCGTTCGCGCGGCTCGACGGGCGGGTGGTCGCGGTGCTCGCCAGCGATCCCAGCTTCCTGGGCGGATCGTGGGAGGCGCGGACCAGCGAGAAGGCGCAGCGCTTCGTCGAGCTGGCCGACCGCTTCCGCCTGCCCGTGGTTCACTTCGTCGACAACCCCGGCTTCATGATCGGCGCGGCGGCGGAGACCGCGGGGACGATCCGTTATGGCGTGAACGCGATGAACGCGATCTACCGCGCGACGGTGCCGCTGGCCTGCGTCGTGGTCCGCCGGGCCTATGGCATCGCCGGGGCGGCGATGAGCGATGGCGACGCGTTCCAGTATCGCTTCGCGTGGCCCAGTGGCGACTGGGGCAGCCTGCCGATCGAAGGCGGGATCGAGGTTGCGTACAAGTCGGAGATCGAGGCCTCGGAAGACCCGGCGGCCACGCTCACCGAAATCCGCGAGCGCTTGAACCGGGTCCGATCGGTGTTCCGCACCGCCGAACGCTTCGGCGTCGAAGACATCATCGACCCGCGCGACACCCGGCCCCTGCTGTGCGAGTTCGCCGAGCTGGCCTGGGCGAAGCTGTTCTGAACGTCAGAGCCCTCGCACTTGGACTCAAATACTCGCCACCGGCCTCGGCACGCCCCTGGGATAGACCCGGCGGAACAGCTTGCCGCGCTCGCTGAACAGGATCAGCCCCAGGCAGCCCAGCCCCGCCGCCAGCAGCGCCGCGGCGAACGGCTTCGCGCTGCCGTCGTAGCTCTGACCGATCACCGCCCCCAGCACCGATGCGGTGACCATCCGCAGGAACGCCTGCACCGACGCCGCGGCGCCCGCGATCCGCGCGAACGGCTGGATCGCGATCGAGGCGAAGTTGGCGCCGATGAAGCTCATCAGCGCCATGTTGGCGGTCATCACCGGCACGAACTGCCACAGCGTCTGGTTGGGCCGGGTCGCGAGGTAGAGCTGCAGCGCGGCCACCGCGATGAACCCGAACACCGCCGCGTGGCTCACCCGCCGCGCGCCGAACCGCTCCACGATGCGGCTGTTGCCGAAGTTGGCGAAAGCCATGAACATCGCCATCCCGCCAAAGAACAGCGGAAACCTGGCGCCCGCGCCGAAGTGCTCGCCGATCAACTGCTGCGAGCTCTGGATATAGCCCCACATCGCCCCCAGGATCAGCGCGCTGCCGATCACGTAGCCGATCGAGGCACGCGTGGTCAGCGTGGTCACCATGTTGCGGCCGATCGTCCCGAGGTCGATCTTCTGGCGGAATTCGGGGTGCATCGTTTCAGGCAGGCGCAGGAATACCCACGCCGCCACCATCGTGCCGAGCACCGCGGTCGCCCCGAAGATCCAGCGCCAGCCGGCGAACAGCAGAACGAGCTGGCCGAGCGAGGGCGCGATCATCGGCACTATCATGAAGATCACCCCGATCAGCGATTGCAGCTTGGCCATCCGGTCGCCCTCGAAGCGGTCGCGGATGATCGCCGAGGGCAGCACGGCGAGACCCCCGCTGCCCAGCGCCTGGATGAAGCGGAACGCCAGCATGGTGTTGAACTCGGTCACCAGCGCGCAAGCCAGTGCCATCACGACGTAGCACGCCAGGCAACCAAGCAGGACCGGGCGCCTGCCGAAACGGTCGGCCAGGGTCCCCGGCACCAGCGCGCCGACGCCCGCGCCGAGCAGGAAGATGCCCACTATGAACTGGCGCTGGTTGGGATCGGTCGCGTGGAGATCGCGCGCGATCGTGCCGATGCCGGGCAGCATCGCGTCGATCGCCAGCGCCTGGAGCGCCTGGGTGAATGCGAGCAGTACCACCAGCTCGCCCTCGCGCAGCGGGAACGGCCGTTCGATCGACGGCGGCGGGGCGGCTAGGGAGGACATCGCCCCCAGATGGTCGCGATGGGCGAAATGTTCCAGCGTTTTGTTTTGCAGTGCAACATGAAATTCCCCCCTCAACCCGAACATGGATTTTGCAACGGAGGTGCGCGGGTTTAGTCGTGGCGCATGTCCGACACCGCCGATTCCGCCGAACCGGACGAGCAACCCACCGGCCTGCGCAAGATCATCCACGTCGACATGGATGCGTTCTTCGCCAGCGTCGAACAGCGCGACGATCCGGCATTGCGGGGCAAGCCGCTGGCGGTCGGCGGCTCGTCCGAGCGCGGGGTGGTCGCCGCGGCGAGCTATGAGGCGCGCAAGTTCGGGGTGCGCTCGGCGATGCCCTCGGTCACCGCGGCGCGGCTATGCCCCGGGCTGATCTTCCGCAAGGCCCGGTTCGAGGTCTACAAGGAGGTCTCCAACCAGATCCGCGCGATCTTCGAGGACTACACCCCGCACGTCGAACCGCTGAGCCTCGACGAGGCCTATCTCGACGTTACCGCCGACTTGCGCGGGATCGGTTCGGCGACGCGCATCGCGGAGCTGATCCGCGCGCGGATCAAGGCCGAGACCGGGCTGACCGCGAGCGCGGGGGTCAGCTACAACAAATTCATCGCCAAGCTCGCCAGCGACCAGAACAAGCCCGATGGGCTGTGCGTGATCCGCCCCGGCGAAGGCGCCGCGTTCGTCGGCGGATTGCCGGTGCGGCGCTTCCACGGGGTCGGCCCGCGCGGCGCGGAAAAGATGGCCCGGCTGGGGATCGTCACCGGCGCGGACTTGCGCGACAAGGATCTTGCCTTCCTGCGCACCAACTTCGGCTCGATGGCCGACTATCTCTATCGCGCCGCGCGCGGGATCGACTTGCGCCAGGTCAAGGCCCACCGCGCACGCAAGTCGGTCAGCGCCGAACGGACCTTCGACCGCGACCTGTCCTCGGGCGCGGCGCTGCGCGAGGCGCTGGATAACATCGCCGACGCCGCGTGGGAGCGGATCGAGCGGAGCAAGTCGCGCGGGCGAACGGTGACGTTGAAACTGCGCTTCGCCGATTTCCAGACGCTCAGCCGGGTGCGCTCGGTGGCCACGGTGGTCGAGAGCCGCGCCGCGTTCGGCAAGCTGGGGCGCGAGCTGCTGGAGGCGCTGCTGCCGCTGCCGCAGCCGGTGAGGCTGATGGGGCTGGGACTGTCCTCGCTCGAGGGCGAGGAGGATGCGGCGGACAAAGCGTCCCCGGCGGCGGGTGCGACCGATCAACTCTCGCTGTTCTGACCGCGCCCCGCCTTGCGGTTGCGGATCGGCCCGCGCCCGCTAAACCGGGCGCGACGGAGGAGGCGGTCGGAACTTGCGATTCGCGCGCGAACAATTTGCCTTTGGCGGCAGACGCTTGCCTGCCGTGGCGCTGGGTGATGCGCTGTGGTGGGCGCTAGCCGCGACGATCGCGGTGCTCGCCGCGGTGCTGCTGTGGGTGGCGGTGACGCCGGTCTCGCCGCTCGGCGCGTGGCGGCCGGCGGGGGTGCGGGTGATGAGCCCCGCGGCGCGCTCGGCGCTGTTCGCCGGGTTCGATCCGTTCAACCGCACCAATGCCATGAAGCCGGCGGCCAGCGCCGAGACGGTGACCCCGCTGGCGCTCACATTGTATGGTGTCAGGGTCAACGCCGCGACCGGCGGGGGCAGCGCGATCATCGCCGGGGCCGACGGCATCCAGCGGGTCTACAAGGTCGGAGCCGAGGTGATGCCCGGGGTCATCCTCGCCGAAGTGCACTTCGATCATGTCGGACTGTCACATGGCGGTAGCAATGAGCTGCTTTACCTCGATCAGTCGAAGCCCGCGGTGAGCGCGGCGACGGCGCTCGCCTCCACTCCCGCCGGTCCCGTCGGGCAAACCGCGCCTGCCAGTGCAGGCGCCTCAGGAACGTTGACCGCAGACGCCGTGCGCCAAGGAATTTCGTTTCAGCCGAGAGTCGAGAACGGCAAGGTCGCGGGCCTCGCGGTGAGCGCTGGCGGCGACGGCGGCGCTTTCCGCGCGGCCGGGTTCCAGCCAGGCGACGTCATCGTCAGCATCGGCGGCAAGCCGGTGGCGGGCGAAGGCTCGCAGGCCGAACTGGCCGCGCAATTGCGCCCGGGTCAGGCGGTGTCGGTGATGGTCAAGCGCAACGGACAGCAGCTCCCGCTGGCGCTAACGCTCTCGCGATGACGCTTTACCGCACCCTCACCACGGCTCTTGCCGCCATGGCCCCTCGCGTTGCCGCAGGTGGCGGCGGCGCAGTATGTCCTCAACGTGCGCGACGCCGATGTCCGCGCGTTCGTCGCCGATGCCGCGGAAGTCACGGGCCGGACGTTCATCGTCGACGGACGGGTGCAGGGCAAGGTTTCGGTGGTCAGCGACCGCCCGCTAAGCCGCTCGGAATATTTCGAGGTGTTCCTGTCGACGCTGCGCGCCAACGGCCTGGTCGCGGTTCCGACCGGCAACGGTGCGTTCCGCATCCAGCCCGCCGAGGGCGCCGCCAGCCAGCCTAGCCGGATCGGCAGCAAGGGCGCGGCGCGCAACCAGATGGTCACCGAGGTGATCCGCCTGCGCTCGATCGACGCGGCGCAGGCGGTCGAGACGCTACGCCCGCTGGTCAGCCGCGAAGGCTCGATTACCGCCAATCGCGCGGGGCGGAGCCTAGTGCTGGTCGACTACGCCGACAACGTGCGCCGCATTCGCGCACTGCTCGCGCAGATCGACCGGACCAGCGTGGACAGCACGCAATCGATCGCGCTGGATCACGCCGGCGCGCGTGAGATCGCCGCCGCCCTCACCGAACTGATTCCGGCGGCGGGGGAGGGTGGAACGTCGCTCGCTTCCGTCGTCGCGGTCGACAGCTCGAACACGCTGCTGCTGCGTGGCGATCCCGGAACGATTGCGCGTCTGGCGACGATCGCGCGTCAGCTTGATGCCAGCGCCGCGCGGGGCAGCGAGATCAAGGTCGTGTGGCTCGATTATGCCGATGCGGCGCAGATGGTGCCGATGCTCGAACGGCTGGTCGGTGGGCAGGGTGGCGGCGAGGTCGCTTCGGGATCGCCAGCACCGATCAGTCTGGGCGGGACCGGGGGTACGAGCGGCGGCAGCGGCGGCGGCGCGGCCGCCAGTTCCACCGTTACCGCCACTACCGGCGGCGGCGCGAGCGCGAACATCGGTTCAGGCCTTGGCAACGGCGCGATCCAGCTCGCGGGCGGGCGCGGGACCGCGGTGATAACGCGCTATCCCGGGGCCAACGCAATCGTCATTTCCGCCCCGCTCGACGTTCAGCGGCGCCTGAGCGAAGTTATCCGCCAGCTCGATCAGCGTCAGGACCAGGTTCTGGTCGAGGCGATCATCGTCGAAGTCAGCGACAGCGTCGCCAAGCAGCTTGGCGTGCAATACTTGTTCGGCGGCAAGGACGTGCCGTTCGCGGTGACCAACTTCTCCAACGTCGCGCCCAACATCATCGATCTTGCGGGCGGGCTGCTGGCCAACAACCTCGAAAACACCACCACCACGATCAATGGCAGCACCGTCACCACCAGCACCAACAGCGCGGCGGGCGACTTGCTCCGCCAGAACGCGATCAACGCGGCGCGCGGCGCCGAGGGCGGCTATTTCGGCGGGTTCACCAATATCGGCAACAACGCCGCGCTGGGCGTGTTGATCAACGCGGTGAAAAAGGACAGCAATTCCAACATCCTTTCCACCCCACACATCACCACCAACAACAACATCCCCGCCTCGATCCTGTTCGGGCAGGAAATCCCGGTTTCGACCGGCGAGGCGCTGAGCAACAATTTCGACAACGCCTTCCGCACGATCCAGCGCCAGAACGTGGGCATCGAGCTCGACGTGACCCCGCAGATCAACGCCGACAACGAGGTGCGGCTCGACCTGCGCCAGGAAGTCAGCTCGATCGTCGGGCCGGTCTCGGACAAGTTCAACGAGCTGATCATCAACAAGCGCGAGATCAAGACCACGATCACCGTCGCCAGTGGCGAGATCGCGGTGCTCGGCGGCCTGCTTGACGACAACGAGCGGCGGACCATCCAGAAGGTCCCGCTGCTCGGCGACATTCCCGTGCTGGGCGAGCTGTTCAAGTCGCGCGGAAAAAGCCGGGTGAAGACCAACCTGATGATCTTCATCCGCCCGACGATCCTGCGCAGCCAGGCCGAGCGCGAGGCGACCGCGGCCCGCCGCTACGGCATCATCCGCGAGGCGCAGCGGCGGTTCAATCCCAAGATCGAACCCGCCATCGACGAGCTGGTGATCGACTACCTCGGCGCCACCCCGCCGGGCGCGGTGTCGCAACCGGGCGACGTGGTGATCACGCCGGCGCAGGTGCGGCCGGCTCCGGGCGAGTTGGGCCCGGTGGCGGTTCCGCCGAGCGGGCAGTGACCGTCGCTTCCAAACCCCGCTCGTGTCGAGCGAAGTCGAGACCCGCTCGCCCCGTGCCAGCGTGTCTCGACTTCGCTCGACACGAGCGGTGAGGTAAAGTGTCGGGGTCATGGTTACCATCCGCCGAGGCAGCGAGACGAGCGAAGCGGATATTCCGCTGACCGACGATGTCGCGCTGGTCGAAGGTGTGAGCGTGGTCGAGACCACCGCGCCGGCGGTCGCGTCGGCGATTCCCTATCCGGCGGCGCGCGATCACGGTTATCTGATCCTCGACGACAGCACAGATACCGTGCGCCTGGCGATGCGCGAGGGCGCCGACCCGCTCCACCTGCTCGAGCTGCGCCGCCAGCTCGGCCGCCCGCTGGCGCTCGACCGGGTCGATGCCGCCGGGTTCGAGAAGCTGCTCGGCGAGAGCTATGCGCTCGATGGCAGCGCCGCGGCGGTGGCGGGCGACATGGGCATCGCCGGCGACGGGCTCGATCCGCTCGCGCTTGGCCTGCCAACCGCCGAGGACCTGCTCGACAGCGCCGACGACGCTCCCGCGATCCGCCTGATCAACGGGCTGATCGCCGAAGGGCTGCGCCAGGGCGTCTCGGACATCCACATCGAGCCCTACGAATCCGCGTTGGTGGTGCGGATGCGGGTCGATGGCGTGCTCCAGGAAAAGCTGCGGATGCCGCCGCACGTCGCCCCGGTGCTGGTCAGCCGGATCAAGGTCATGGCCCGGCTCGACATCGCGGAACGCCGCGTGCCGCAGGACGGGCGGATCGGGCTGAGCCTGGGCGGCAAGCTGGTTGACGTCCGCGTCTCGACCCTGCCCAGCCGCGCGGGCGAGCGGGTGGTGCTGCGGCTGCTCGACAAGGAGAACGCCGGGCTCGATCTCGCCCATCTCGGGCTCGATCCGGCGACCGAAAAGCTGCTGCGCGGGGCCTTGGCCGATCCCAATGGGATCGTCCTCGTGACCGGACCGACCGGGTCGGGCAAGACCACCACGCTCTACGCCGCGCTGCGCGGACTCAACGATGGGCAGCGCAATATCCTTACCGTCGAGGACCCGGTCGAATACGCCGTTGACGGCGTCGGCCAGACCCAGGTCAACGCCAAAGTCGGCCTGAGCTTTGCCGCAGGGCTGCGCGCCATCCTGCGCCAGGATCCCGATGTGGTCATGGTCGGCGAAATCCGCGACCGCGAGACCGCCGAGATCGCGGTGCAGGCCTCGCTGACCGGGCACCTCGTTCTGTCCACCGTCCACACCAACGACGCCGCGGGGGCGATAACCCGGATGCGCGACATGGGAGTGGAGCCATTCCTCCTCGCCAGCACGCTACGTGCGGTTATTGCGCAGCGACTTGTGCGGCGATTGTGCAAGTCCTGCAGCAGCAGAAGCGCAATTGGGACACCGTTTGCGGCCATCCTGGGCATCGCGCCGGGCACCGAGGTCGCCACCGCCAAAGGCTGCCCGCAGTGCGCACAGAGCGGCTATACGGGCCGCATTGGCGTGTTCGAGGCGATCCGCATCGACGACGCGGTGCGCCGGATGATCCACGACAACGCCGAGGAAGGCGCGATAGCAGCGCACGCTTTCGCCGATTCCCCCAGCCTGCTCCAGTCCGCCCGCGCGCTGGTTCTGGCGGGCGAGACCACGCCAGAGGAAGCCGCGCGGATCACGCGGGCGCAAGACACGTCGGCTGAAATCTGATGCCCCGCTTCGCCTACCACGCGATCGATCCCAAGGGCGCGGAACGGCGCGGCGCGATCGAGGCGGCGTCGCAGGCGCAGGCGGCCGAGAAGCTCGCCTCGCGCCAGTGGCATGTCGTGCGGCTGGGCCCCGATGCAGCGGCCAGCGCCAGCCGCGCCGCGGTCACCACCAGCGGGATCGCGCTGTTCGCGCCGCGGCTGAATTCCAAGCAATTATCGCTATTTACCCGCCAGCTCGCCTCGCTCATGACCGTCTCGCCGCTCGAGGAGACGCTGCGCACGATCAGCCGCCAGACCGAAAAGCCGCGGGCGCGCGCGATTCTTGGCAATGTCCATTCTGGGGTGCTCGAGGGCCTGCCGTTGGCCGAGGCGATGCGGCGCGAGGAGCCGAGCTTTCCGCCGATCTTCCGCGCGATGATCGCCGCGGGGGAGAATTCGGGGAGCCTGCCGAACATCGCCAACCGCCTCGCCGACCTGCTCGAAAAGCAGGCGCAAGTCCGCTCCAAGATATTGTCCGCGCTGGCTTATCCAATCGTCCTGACGCTGGTGGCGATCTCCGTGGTCACCGGGCTGATGATCAAGGTCGTGCCAAAGGTGGTCGAACAGTTTGACAACGCCAGCGTCCAGCTGCCGACGCTGACCCGCGTGGTGATCGCGATCTCGCGATTTCTGGCCCAGTGGTGGTGGGCATTGGCTCTCTCAGTCGCCCTGTTGCTGCTGCTTTTCGTGCGCGTATTGCGCGATCCGGTGATCCGTTATCGCTGCGACGCCGCGCTGCTGCGCCTGCCGCTCATCGGACGCCTGATCCGCGACGTCCACGCCGCCAGCCTCGCCCGCACCCTGGCGACGATGATCGAGGCGCGGCTGCCGTTGGTCGACGGGTTGCGACTGGCGAGCCGGACAGTTTCCAACAGCGTCCAGCGCCGCGCGCTCGAAGGGATCGTCGAAAAGGTCCGCGCGGGCGGCTCGCTCTCCACCGCGCTGCGCGAGGCGGAGACGTTTCCGCCGCTGCTGATCTACCTTGCCGCCAGCGGAGAGGCGGCGGGCCAGCTCGGTCCGATGCTCGAACGCGCCGCCGACTATCTCGAGCGCGAGTTCGAAAGCTTCACCAGCGCGGCGCTGGCGCTGCTCGAGCCTGCGATCATCATCGTCATGGGCGCCGCGGTGGCGACCATCATTCTTGCGATCCTGCTCCCCATCCTCCAGTTGCAGAACCTCACCGGACTATGAAAATGAGCGAAACCTACAGCCCGTTCCTCCCCTGCAAGGGGGAGGTGGCAGCCCTCTAGGGCTGACGGAGGGGTGACAGCGCTGGCGGGGACACCCCTTCGCCTCCGCGTCGCTCCGGCACATCCCCAAGAGGGGGAGGATCCGAAGAGAAACGGCTTCTCCCTCGTCGAGTTGATGGTGGTGATCTTCATCATCGGCCTGCTCGCAACGGTGGTGCTGATCAACGTCCTGCCCAGCCAGGACAAGGCGATGCGGGTCAAGGCGCTGGGGGACATCG
Source organism: Novosphingobium sp. Gsoil 351 (assembly GCF_009707465.1). Lineage (NCBI taxonomy): Bacteria > Pseudomonadati > Pseudomonadota > Alphaproteobacteria > Sphingomonadales > Sphingomonadaceae > Novosphingobium > Novosphingobium sp. Gsoil 351. The sequence continues at coordinate 867,764 of NZ_CP046120.1, read as the reverse complement.
CCACGCTGGGGCAGGCGATGGAGATGTACCGGCTCGACAACATGACCTACCCCGGCGTCGGCGAGGGCCTCGCCGCGCTGCGCACTCCGCCGGCCAACCTGGCGCTGCCGCAGAACTATCGCGCCGGGGGCTACGTCAAGGACCTGCCGAGCGACCCGTGGGGGCGGCCCTATCAGTTCGTCGTGCCGGGCCAGGCCGGGCACCCCTTCGAGATCTTCTCGCTCGGCGCCGACGGCAAGCCGGGCGGCGAGGGCAACGACGCCGACATCTACGCCGACAAGCGCTGAGCGGACGATGGCGGGGGCCGACGAGCGGACCATGAACGGCGACGGGCACGGCCTGCTGATCGTGCTGCCGGCCGCCGTGGGTGGGGCGTGGCACTGGCGGCGCGTGTGCGACGATGCGCTCGAGGCTTGGCACCCGCATAGCCCCGGCGACGATGCGCCGTGGGGCGAACCCTGCGAGGGCGACCGCGTGGTCGCGCTCGTCCCCTCGGACCAGGCGCCGGTAAGGGTCCGCCCGCGCGGGACGATGCCATTGGCGCAGGGGCTCGCCGCGGCGCGGCTGGAGAGCGGCGGCGAGGGCCTGCACGTCGCGGTGGGCGAGGGCGAGCGCGGCATTCTCGTCGCGACCGCCGCGCTCTCCGCGATGGATCTGTGGCTGGCCGAACTGGCCACGGCAGGCTTGGCCCCCGACGCGCTGGTTCCGGCGGCGCTGATCCTGCCCGCACCGGCCGCTGGCGCGGCGTCTGCGCAGCTCGCCGGACAGCCGCTGGCGCGCACCGCCGATGCCGCGTTCGCGGGCGAGCCCGAGCTGGTCGCGGCGCTGGCCGGAAGCGAGCCGGAAGCAGTCTCGGACGCGGCGCTGGAGCGCGCCCTGCTGGCTGCCTGGCGTGATCCGCCGCTGAACTTGCGCCAGGGCCTCTATGCACCCCGCCGCGTCTCGTTCTTTCGCCTGCCCGACTGGCGCCAGCTCGCGCGGATGGCGGCGGTGGCGGCGCTGCTGGGCTTTCTGATCCTCGCGGTCGAGACGGTGAAGCTCAACCTCGATGCCTCGGCACGCGAGCAAGCCGCGCTCGCCGCCGCGCAGAAGCGCTTTCCCGCCGCGGTCGATCTCGCCACCGCGCAATCGCTTGCCGCCGCAGAACTGGCGCGGCGCGGCGAGGGTGGGGCGAGCTTTACCGCGCCCACCGCCGCGCTGCTGGGGGCGATGCGCCCGATCCCGTCGGTGGCGCTGCGCGACCTCGGCTATGCCGCTGACGGCACGCTGCGTTTCCAGGCCGCCGCGCCCACCGCCGACGCCATCAACCGGCTGCTGGCGGCGCTCCAGGCGGATGGCTGGCAGGTGACGGTCCCCCCCAGCCTCGCTCCCGACGCCACCGGCGCCACCGTGGCCCCGATCACGGTGCGCGCGCCATGATCGGAACCGTGCAAACCTGGTTCGCGGGGCTGACCCAGCGCGAACGTTTGCTGGTCGCGGTCGCTGGTGGCCTCGCGGCGGCGATTGTCCTCGTCTTCGGCATCGTCCTCCCGCTCGGCCGCGCGCACGACGATGCCCACATCCGCCACCGCGAGGCAGTCGAGGCAAGTTCGCGACTCCTCGCGCAGCTCGCCGCGCTGGAGGCTCCGGCGACGAACCGCGGCGCGCTGGCCGGACCGGTCAGCCAAGTGATCGCGGCGAGCGCGGACAGCGCCGGGTTCGTGCTCCAGGCGAACCAAGCGCAAGGGGCCGAGGCCGCGACGATCGCAGTCCCCACCGCTCGGCCCTCGGCGGCGCTGGCGTGGCTCGACGGGCTCGCCGCGCAAGGGATCGTGCTGGAAAGCCTGACGATGACCCCCGCCGCCGACGGCAGCGTATCGGTCAACGCCAGCCTGCGCCGGGCGCCGAGATGAAGGTCAGGCCATGATCGAGCGGTGGATCTTCCTGCGCGACGGGCGGCTGTCCGGGCGGAGCAAGCTGGCGCTCGCGGCGATCTTCGCGGTTGCGCTGATCGCCGCGTTTCCGCTGCGCCTCGCGCTCGGCCTGGCCGACCCCGGCGGGCGCGGGATTAGCGCGCGCGAGGTCGCGGGAACGATCTGGGATGGCGGGATAGGGGATTTGCGCGTCGGCGCGTTGCCGCTGGGTGACGTCGCCGCGCACCTTCGCCCGCTGCCCTTGTTGATCGGCCGGCGCGAGGTGCACATCGAGCGCTTGGCCGGAACCGGCGCGCCCGGCGACTTTTCCGCCAATGCTGCAGGCGGCGATGGCTGGCTCTCGCTCAGCGCGGTGCGCGGCCAGGTTGCGATCGGCGATGCGTTCGGAACGATTCCCGCCACAGCGCTGGGCTTCGACGATTTCCACGCCGAGTTGAGCGGTGGCCGCTGCGTGAGCGCGGGCGGGCAGGTCAGCCTGATCCTCAGCCCGTTCAGCGAGCTGATGCCCGGCCCGGTGGCGCTGAGCGGCACCGCGCGGTGCAGCAAGGCCGCGCTGTACGTGCCGATGAAGGGGCCGACCGGGCTCGAGAACCTGTTCCTTCGGCTCGAGCCCGACGGCCGCTGGCGCGCCGACTTGGTGCTCGGCGGGCTTCCGGCCGAAGTCACCGCGCCGCTGCTCGAAGCCGGCTTCGCCGCGCGCCCCGGCGGGATTGGGATCAGCGCCGAGGGCAAGCTGTAACGCCTGCCTTGCGTGCGGTGTCTCGACTTCGCCCGACACGAGCGGATGGAGAGCGTGAGACTAGTTTTTTCCGCTCATGTCGAGCGAAGTCGAGACATCCGGCGCGACCTTGCAGGCGAAGGCCGCGGCGATCCGAAGGGGGATTGGGATCGCCGCGGCAGCCGGTGCGGCGGGCCTACGCCGCAACGAGACCTTGCGCGCGCGGGGCGGGCTGCGGTGGGGCTGCCACGACTGACGTGTGCCCTGCACGAGCTATGACCTGATCGAGCAGCAGCCGCCCGAACTCCCAATCGCCCAGCGCCGAATCCGCGTTGATGTGCCCGGCGGGGCCGGCGTCGGCGAAGCGACTGCCCCACGCCTCGGCGAGGCTGCGCGCGCGTCCGAAGCCGATCCACGGATCGTTGCGGCTGGCGACCACGATCGACGGGAACGGGAACACGCAGCGTGGCGCGGGGGAGAAGCGGGCGAGCCGGGGATCGGGATCGCGCCCTCCGATCGCTCCGTCAACCTCGGGCGGGGCGACGAGCAGCGCGCCGACGACGTTATGCTCTTCCTGCAACGCTTCGTATTCGACCCACCATGCCACCGCCAGGCAGCCGAGGCTGTGCGCGACGAGCACCACCGGACGCTCGGCCCTGCGGATCGCGAGGTTGAGCTTGTTGACCCAGGTGTTGCGGTGCGGATCGTCCCACGATCCCAGGTCGACCCGCACGACATCGCGGTCGAGCGAGGTCTCCCACGCGGTCTGCCAGTGCGCGGAGCCACTATCGCCCAGGCCGGGAACGGTCAGGACCAGCGGCGTATCGGCAGCGCGCGAGCGGGTTCGGTTGGGGTAGGCGAGGGTGTTCGTCATGATGAGTTCCATTCGGTCTCGAGGGAAAGGCCGGTCGACTCGGACTACGTCCCGACGCCCTGAGCAATAACTCTAGTAATATGATAGACAATAGACTGGCGACCAATCGCACGGCTTTTGCGACAGCCGGAGATCGCGCTTCGCGGCGTCTCGCAGTGACCCCGGTTAAGCGCATTTCGAGCGTGATGTGACCGGATGCATTGCGGGTTGGCAGGGCGGGAGAGGGGCCGCAGCGCCGAATCGGTTGCCAGATACGGCGCGCCCGCGCACGCACAGGGGAATGACTTCAACGCCTGCCGCCATCCCCGGATATGCCCGCGCGGCCGTCTTCGGGGCGAGCGGGGGCATCGGCGCGGCACTGGTCGCGGCCCTGCGCGAACGCCATCCCGGCTGCCGGGTATACGCCGGCTCGCGCCGGTCCCAACAGCAGGTCGATCCGCAAGTCACGCCGTTTGCGTTCGACTTGCGCGACCCTGCGTCGATCGGTGCGGCCGCAACTGCGATCGGACGCGAAGGGCCGTTCGATCTCGTCCTCGTCGCCACCGGCATGCTGACCCGGCCGGACGGCTCGGGGCCGGAAAAGTCGTATCGGGCGATCACCGCGCAAGGCCTGGCCGAACAGTTCGCGATCAACGCCGTCGGCCCCGCGCTGGTCGCCCAGGCGATGCTGCCGCTGCTCGCGCGCGACCGGCGCGCGGTGTTCGCGGTGCTTTCCGCGCGGGTCGGATCGATCGGCGACAACCGGCTGGGCGGCTGGCACGGTTATCGCGCCGCGAAGGCCGCGCTCAATATGCTGGTGCGCAATTTCGCGATCGAGATCGGCCGCAGCCACCCGGACGCGATCGTCGCCGGACTGCATCCCGGTACCGTCGCTTCCCGGCTCTCGGAGCCGTTCCAGCGTGGCGTGCCGTCGGCCAAACTGTTCACCCCGGCGGTGGCGGCGGGGCACCTGCTCAACTTGGTCGCCAGCCTCGCCCCCGAGGACAGCGGCGGTCTGTTCGCGTGGGACGGAACCGCGATCCCGTTCTGATTGCAAATCGGCTGCCGCGCCGCTTGCGCAGGGGCGCAATTCGATTATTACCGATTCTCATTCAAATCCGCTGGGGGGCGCCCCTTCGGACGGGCGCACATCGGCGAGGGGGACTCCTTATGGCGCAGGCTCAAAGCAATCGGCCGATGTCACCGCACTTGTCGATCTGGCGGTGGGGTCCGGCGATGGCGGTTTCGATCCTCCACCGCGCCGCGGGTGAAGGGATGGCGTTCGTCGGCATCCCGGTGTTCCTGTGGTGGCTCGCCGCGCTTGCCGGGGGGCCGGAAAGCTACGCCACCTTCCTTGCCATCGCGAGCGCCTGGTACGGCCAGGTCGTGTTGATCGGGCTGAGCTGGGCGTTCTTCGAACACTTGTCCTCCGGCCTGCGCCATTTCGTGCTCGATGTCGGCGCGGGTTACGAACTGGACACCAACAACGCGTGGTCGTGGGCGGTGCCCGCGATCGCGATCGTGCTGACCGCCCTGTTCTGGGCGGCGATTTATTTGCGCTGAGGCGCGCGACGGGGGAAACGCGACATGGGCAACGGAACCTCGATCGGGCGCGTGCGCGGGCTCGGCTCGGCCAAGCACGGCGCGCATCACTGGCTCGTCGCGCGCTACACCGCGATCGGCAACATCGTCCTGATTCCGTGGCTGCTTGTCAGCCTGGCGCTGCTGCCGGGCTACGATTTCCAGACCGTCCACAACTGGGCGGCTCGGCCGGTGCCGGCGATGCTACTCGCGCTGATCTGCATCAACACCTTCCATCACGCCAAGCTGGGCGTCCAGGTGTTCATGGAAGACTATGTCCATGACGAGGGCAACAAGTTCGCCTCGCTCGTCGCCCTCAACGCGCTGCCGCTGGCGGCGACGGTGTTCGGGGTGATCTGCGTGGTCCGCATCGCGCTGGGGGGCGCCTGAAATCATGGCAACCGCACCAAGCAAAGCGAGCATCCAGCCGGCCTACAAGATCGTCGATCACATGTACGACACCGTGGTCGTCGGCGCGGGCGGATCGGGGCTGCGCGCCACCATGGGCAGCGCCGAGGCGGGGCTGAAGACCGCGTGCATCACCAAGGTCTTCCCCACGCGCTCGCACACCGTCGCGGCGCAGGGCGGGATCGCCGCCAGTCTGGGCAACAATTCGCCCGATCACTGGACCTGGCACATGTTCGATACCGTCAAGGGGTCGGACTGGCTCGGTGATCAGGACGCGATCGAATACATGGTCCGCGAGGCGCCGCAGGCGGTCTATGAGCTCGAGCACGCCGGCGTGCCGTTCAGTCGCAACGCCGAAGGCACGATTTACCAGCGCCCTTTCGGTGGGCACATGCAGAACATGGGTGAGGGCCCGCCGGTCCAGCGGACTTGCGCCGCGGCCGACCGCACCGGCCATGCGATGCTCCATGCGCTCTACCAGCAGAGCCTCAAGTACGCCGCTGACTTCTTCATCGAATACTTCGCGATCGACCTGATCATGGAGAACGGCGCCTGCCGCGGCGTTATCGCGATGTGCATGGACGATGGCTCGATCCATCGCTTCAAGAGCCACGCGGTGGTCCTGGCGACGGGCGGCTATGGCCGCAGCTATTACACCGCGACCAGCGCGCACACCTGCACCGGCGACGGCGGGGCGATGGTCCTGCGCGCGGGTTTGCCCCTCCAGGACATGGAGTTCGTCCAGTTCCATCCCACCGGGATCTACGGCGCGGGTGTGCTGATCACCGAGGGCGCGCGGGGCGAGGGCGGGTACCTGACCAACTCCGAAGGCGAGCGGTTCATGGAACGCTATGCCCCCTCGGCCAAGGACCTAGCCAGCCGGGACGTCGTATCACGCTCTATGGCGCTCGAAATCCGGGACGGGCGCGGGGTCGGCCCCAACAAGGACCACATCTACCTCCACCTCGATCACATCGATCCCAAGGTCCTGGCCGAGCGCCTGCCGGGCATCACCGAGAGCGGCAAGGTGTTCGCCGGCGTCGACCTGACCCGCCAGCCGCTACCGGTCGTGCCGACCGTGCATTACAATATGGGCGGGGTGCCGTGTAACTACCACGGCGAGGTCGTGACGAACGGCAAGGATGGTCCCGACACCGTCGTCCCCGGCCTGTTCGCGGTCGGCGAGGCCGCGTGCGTCTCGGTCCACGGCGCCAACCGGCTCGGTTCGAACAGCCTGATCGACCTCGTGGTGTTCGGCCGGGCCACCGGCCATCGCCTCAAGGAACTGATCAAGCCCAACTCGGCGCATGCCGCCCTGCCCAAAGACAGCGCCGATCTCGCGCTGACCCGCCTCGATCACTTCCGCAACGCCAAGGGCGGCTCGCCCACGGCACAAATCCGCGCCGACATGCAGCGCACGATGTCGGCCCACGCCGCGGTGTTCCGCAACGACGAGCTGATGGCCGAAGGCAAGGACAAGCTCGCGGCGACCTACAAGCAACTCGAGGACGTCCACGTCTCCGACCGCTCGCTGATCTGGAACTCGGACCTGATCGAGACGATGGAGCTCGACAATCTGATCAGCCAGGCGACCGTCACCCTCCACGGCGCGCACAACCGCAAGGAAAGCCGCGGCGCCCACGCCCACGAGGACTTCCCCGACCGTGACGACAAGAACTGGATGAAGCACACCGTCGCCTGGTTCGACGGCTGGGGCGGCAAGGGCGGCGGGGTAAAGCTCGATTACCGCCCGGTCCACGAGTATACGCTCACCGACGACGCGGAGTACATCAAGCCGAAGAAGCGGGTCTATTGATTTGATGCCCGGCGCAAAAATACTTTGAGATATGACGGTTGCGGCAGGCGCGCGGTTTAATGCCTGAGCCCGATTTGATCTCCCTGGTCCGGCATTATTCCTTCCTCCCGATCCGCCCAAGTCTCCGCCTTCAAATGCAGTCCCGGATCGCGCTGGACGTGGATTACGTTGAGGACTTCCACGCGATCCGTGAACGCCAGATAATAGATTTGGTGCTTCCCGCTGCGCTCCCGGCGCAGGCCGGGATGCACGTCGTCGTAGAGCGGATAGCGCAGCGCCGTGGTCGCCAGACCTTCCATCGCCCGTCGCAGCTCGCCGACATACCTTCTGGCCCGTTCGTGGCCCCATTGCCCGATGGTGTAATCGGCGCATTCTTCGATGTCGGCCTCCGCGTCCGGCCGGACGATGACTTTACGCATCGCCTTCCGGGCCGAACTTCCGCTCCATGAAGGCGTCCCAGTCGAATGGTCGCGCGGGCCCGCTATCCAGCGACTTCTGGATCATCGTACGCAGCGCCACGATCCGCGTATCCTCGACCATGTACTGCCGCATCGCTTCGCGCACGACTTCGCTGGTTGAGCCGAACTCGCCCGATTCGACCTTGCGCTGGGCGAACTGAACGAAGGGGTCGCCGAGGGCGATAGAGGTGGTCTTCTTGGCCATGACCGCACGATACCAAAAATTGGTAACCCGGCCAACGGCGGATCGATCCGATCCGGATCGTTCGCCAAACCTGTCTCTCCGTTCATCCACGCTTCATGTTTACAACCGTAGTCGACTACACACGTAAACGGCGAGGGGCCGAGTCCATGGGCAGCGATACCGGCGAGCGAATCTCCGATGCCGAGCATGCGGTGATGGAGGCGTTGTGGACGCGGGCGCCGCTGACGGCGGCCGAGGTCTGCGAGGAAGTCTGTGACGATCGCGATTGGACGCTGGCCACGGTCAAGACGCTGCTCTCGCGGCTCGTCGCCAAGAACGCGGTGACCACCGAGGCCGAGGGCCGCCGCTTCCTCTATTCGCCCGCGATCCCGCGCGCGCGCTATCTGCGGGGCGAATCGCGACGGCTGGTCGATCGCCTGTTCGGTGGGCGCGCCGCCCCGCTGGTTGCGCATCTCGCCGCGGCCGAGGCGCTGACCGATAGCGACATCGCCGAGATCGAGGCATTGCTGGAAACATTGAAGCGCAAGGGAGAAGGCCAATGATCGCCGGTTTCGCTTCGTTCCTGACCGATACGCTGGTGTGGACCGGCGTACTGATCGCCGCCGTGCTGGTGCTGCGCCGCCCGGTCGCGCGCGCCTTTGGGCCGGGGATGTCCTACGCGCTGTGGCTGCTGCCGCTGCTGCGTTTCGCGCTGCCGCCGATCCCGCTTCCCGCCGGCTTCGCGCCCGCCGCCCCCGCTTCAGTCCCGGCGGCGGCGGGTGCGGAGGTCATCACGGTGACCCTGGCGACCCCCGCCACGCCCGAGGTCGTCATCCCGTGGGCGCTGCTGCTGACCATCGCCTGGCTGCTCGGCGCGGTGCTGTTCCTGGTCGCGCGCTGGCTCGAGTACCGGGCGATGCGACGGCGGCTGCTGACGGGCGCGGTGGAGGTCGATTGCCGCGAGGGCGTGCGGATCGTAGAGAGCCCTGCGGTCGATGCTCCGGTGGCGCTGGGCGTGCGCGACAAGGTGATCGTGCTGCCCCCGCGCTTTCTCATCACCGGCGTGCTGGCCGAGCGCGCCCTGGCGATCGAGCACGAACTGGCCCACCATCGTGGCAAGGATCTGATCGCCAACATCGTCGCGCAGCCCTTGCTGGCGCTGCACTGGTTCAACCCGCTCGCCTGGGCCGCGTGGAACGCGATGCGCCGCGACCAGGAGGCCGCATGCGACGCCCGCGCGATGGCCGGATGCGACGCCCGCACCCGCGCCGCCTATGCCCGGGTGATCGCCTCGTTCGCCGCGGGCGAGCGGCTCGGCCACGGCACCGCGCTCGCCGCGCCGATGGCCTGTCCCGTTCTTGGCGACAAATCGATCGTCCACCGTCTGAGGAGCCTGACCATGAGCGACATTTCGCCGCGCCGCCGGAGCATCGGCCGCTGGACTTTGGCCGCGGGCGCCGCGCTCGCGCTGCCGCTGACCGCGACAGTGGTCTATGCCGGTCAGGATGCGGCGGCGGCGCCTGCCGCGCCGACCCCACCAGCCGCGCCGGCAGGCGTCCCTACCGCTCCAGATGAGCCGCGTATCGAGAAGCACGTGATGATCATGACCAAGCACGCCGACCACGATGGCAAGCCGGGTAAGATGTTCGAACGCAAAATCGTCAAGAACGGCAAGACGATCGTCATCCGCTCGGACGAGCCGATCGACGAGAAAAAGCTGGAAGCGCACCTGGAGCACCTCGACCAGCTGGGCGAGGCGGATGTCGTCGCGCCGGTTCCACCCGTTCCGCCGGTCCCCGGCGTACCTCCTGCAGCACCAGGAACGCGGCGGGAAGTTCGCAGGATGATCATGCACGACGGCCAGGCTCACGAAGGCATGGCGCTCGCGATGGCCTTCGATGGCTGCAAGGGCGGACCAACCTGGGCCAACGCCGACTTCTCGCACGACCTCGATAGTGGCTCCAAAAAATCGCTCAATCGCACCCGCGTGGTGCTCTGCGGAAAGGCGGGCGAGGCCAAAGCCGCGGCCCTAGCGGGTGTCCGCAAGGCGCGCGCCAGCATCGCGGCCAACCACGACATGCCCGCCGACGTCCGCCGGGATGTGTTGGAGCAACTGGACGAGACGATTTCCGAGATGCAGAACGAAGCGGCGGACTGATCGGTCATTCACCCCTCATTCAGCGACGAAGCGTTCTTTTCTGTCGATGAATTGAGGGGATGAGATGATGGCTATGCCGGCAATATCGACCGTGCGCGAGCGCAGCCCGGGGATGAAGCTGCTGTTCGTGGCGATCGTGGCCGCGGTTCTCATCATTCCCCTCATGCTGGTCTATGCACTGGTCTACGATCGTCAGGATCAGTCGCGGACCGCGCAGGCGGCGATCGCCGCAGGGTGGGGCGGGCCGCAGGTGATCGCCGGGCCGGTGATCGTCGTCCCGTTCCGCACCACCCAGACCCAGAACGAAGAGGTTGGCGGGCGCACGGTCACCCGCACCGTCGAGGTCGAGAAACTTCTCTACATCTCGCCGGTCGAGAACCGCGTGCGCACCGCGATTTCGCCGCGCGAGAAGCACAAGTCGATCTATAAGAGCGTTCTGTTCCAGGCGCGCGTCGCGGGCACCGCGCGGTTCGCGCTGCCCGCCGATCTCGAACGCTTCGGGGTCACCCGCGAACGGCTGCTGTGGGACCGCGCCGAATTGCGCATGGGCGCTTCGGATGCGCGCGGGCTGACAGAGGGCGGCAGCCTCAAGCTTGGCGGAACGGCGCTGGCGCTGCAGCCGGGCAAGGGGCCGGCGGCGAGTGGCGGGCAGGGGTTCTTTGCGTTCGTGCCATGGACCGGCGAGGCGCCGATCGTCGTCGAATATGCGTTCGACTTGCGCGGCAGCGGGTCGCTCAGCCTGGTGCCGCGCGGCGGATCGACCCGATGGGCGGTCACCTCGCCGTGGACCGCGCCCAGCTTCGGCGGAGCCTTTCTGCCCGACCGGCCGCAGATCGGCGACAAGGGCTTCACCGCGAACTACATCATCGACAAGCTCGCGCTGGGCCAAGCCCCGGTGATGATGGAGGACCCCGCCCCGCCGTCGATCGATAGCGGCAGCGGCGTGGACTACGGCGCGACTGCGGCGATGGAGGCTGCTCCGTCGGCGCGCGATACCGCTTCGGGCGGAGCCTCCGAGGTCATCGGCGCCCCGGCGCGCGCAGTCACTGTCGGGCTGGTCGAGCCGGTGAACCTTTATTCCAAGGTCGACCGCGCGGTGAAGTATGGCTTCCTGTTCATCGGTTTCACCTTCCTCGCCTTCTTTCTGTTCGACGTGGTCGGCGGTGCGCGGGTCGCGGCCGCGGAATACCTGCTGACCGGGGCGGGGCTGGTGCTGTTCTTCGTGTTGCTGCTCGCCTTCGCCGAAGTCATCGGCTTCACCGCCGCCTATTTGCTGGCGAGCGCGGCGATCATCGGCCTTCTGACCGCATACAGCGCCGCGGTGCTCAAGAGCTGGAAGCGAGCGCGCTTCATGGCGGCGCTTCTGGTGGGGCTCTACGCGCTGCTGTTCGTGCTGCTCAACCTGGAGGCGTGGTCGCTGCTGATCGGTTCGGTGCTGCTGTTCGTGGCGCTGGCGGGTGTGATGTACGCAACCCGCAACGTCGACTGGAGCGCGGTGGGGAAAAAGGACGAGGTGGTCGCGGAGGGCTGAGCGACAAAGCCCGCTCATCCCGAGCGAAGTCGAGAGATTGCACGCAAGGTTCGGATTTCGGGCGTGATGTCTCGACCTAGCTCGCCATGAGCGGATTGGGTCTGTGAAGCTGAGCCTATTTGACCGCCGCGATCCAGCAATCGAGCAGCGTCTTGGCCAGCCCCTTGTCGAGCGCCTCGCCGGCTTCCTCGACGCCCGCGCGCCAGTCCTCGACCGCGCCTGCGACGATCAGCGCTGCGGCGGCGTTGAGCACCACCGCGTCGCGATAAGGTCCGGGCGCGCCGAGCAGCAGCGCGCGCAGGGCGGCGGCGTTGTGCGCGGCATCGCCGCCGCGAATCGCCTCGATAGGAGCGTGCATCAGCCCGGCCTGAGCGGCGTCGAAGCGGTGCATCTCGAAATCGTGGCCGACCACGTCGGCCAGTTCGTTGCCCCCCGCCAGGCTAAGCTCGTCGAGCCCTTCGTCGCCCGAGACGATCATCGAGCGCGTCGTGCCGAGGCTGGCCATCGCCTGGGCATAGATCGGCACATAGGCGGGCCGCGCGATTCCGATCAGCTGACGCCCGACTCGCGCCGGGTTCGACAGCGGCCCCATCAGGTTGAAGATCGTCCGCTGCCCGATCCGTTTTCGGATCGGCTGAATCCGCGCCATCGCCGGATGGTGGTTGGCCGCGAACAGGAAACAGATGCCGAGATCGCCCAGCGTGGCCTCTGCGGTCCGCCCAGCCTTTTCCATGTCCAGCCCAAGCGCCTCCAGCGTATCCGCCGCGCCCGCCTTGCTGCTTGCCGCGCGGTTGCCGTGCTTGGCCACCGGCACTCCGCAGGCGGCGACCACGAGGCTGACCGCGGTCGAGACGTTGAGCGTGTGGTGCCCATCGCCCCCGGTCCCGCACACGTCGATGGCGTTGGCCGGAGCCTTGATCGGGATCAGCCGCGCGCGCATCGCCCGCGCAGCTCCGACGATTTCGGCGGCGGTCTCGCCCCGGTCGGACAGCGCGATAAGGAAGCGGGCTATTTCCTCGTCTGACGTTTCGCCATCGAGCATCGCGGCGAAAATCGCTTCGGCCTCGTCTTCGCTCAGGTGCGGTTCGACGGAGGGGAGGTCGCTCACGCCGGTTCGCGCACCGGAACGCCGCAGACGCGCAGGAAATTGGCGAGCAGCGCGTGGCCATGCTCGGTGGCGATGCTTTCGGGGTGGAACTGGACGCCATGGATTGGCAGCGTCACGTGGCGAAAGCCCATGACGTGCGCGTCGTCCGCCGTCGCGTTGATCACGAGCTCCGCGGGCGCATCCTCGACCACCAGGCTGTGATAGCGCGTCGCAACGAACGGCGAGGGCAGCCCGGCGAACAGCCCGCTGCCATCGTGCGCCACCGGCGAGGTCTTGCCGTGCATCAGCCCGCCGCGCACCACTCGCCCGCCGAAATGCTGTCCGATCGCCTGGTGGCCCAGGCATACGCCCAGCAATGGCCGCGCCGCGTCGGCGCAGGCGGCGACCAGATCGAGGCTGATCCCGGCCTCGTTCGGCGTGCAGGGCCCGGGCGATATGAGAAACCCCTGCGCTCCGCTCGACAAGGCCTGTCCGGCTGACACCGCGTCGTTGCGCACCACCTCTACCTCGGCGCCCAGCTCCATCAGGTAATGGACGAGGTTCCAGGTGAAGCTGTCGTAATTGTCGATGACGAGGATCATGGGCGCCTCATTGCCCGAAACCCGCTTCATCCGCCACTCTTACGGCCTCCCTTGCCGCCGCAATCAGCGCGCCGGCCTTGGCCTCGCATTCGCGCATTTCGTACGCCGGATCGCTGTCCGCCACGATCCCCGCGCCCGCCTGGACGTGCAGCACCCCGTCCTTGACGATCCCAGTGCGCAGCACGATGCAGCTGTCGATGCTGCCGTCGGGGGCGAAATAGCCGACGCCGCCGGCGTAGGCCCCGCGGGTTTCCGGTTCGAGCTCGGCAACAATCTGGCAGGCGCGAACTTTCGGCGCGCCGCTGACGGTACCCGCGGGGAACCCGGCGAACAGCGCGTCGAGCGCATCGTGCCGCGCGGAATCCAGCCGGCCGACTACGTTCGAGACGATGTGCATGACGTGGCTGTAACGCTCGACGGTGTAGCTGCCAGTGACCTCCACCGTGCCCGCCGCCGCCACCCGGCCCACGTCGTTGCGGCCCAGGTCGAGCAGCATCAGGTGCTCGGCGCGCTCCTTCGGATCGGCGAGGAGGCTGGCTTCGGCGGCGCGGTCCTCTTCAAGGGTCTTGCCGCGCGGCCTCGTCCCGGCGATCGGGCGGATGGTCACTTCGCCGTCGCGGACCCGGACAAGGATCTCCGGGCTCGATCCCACCACCCCGAAGCCGGGCAGGTCGAGCAGATAGAGGAACGGCGAGGGGTTTACCCGGCGCAACGCGCGATACAGCGCCAGCGGGGGCAGCGCGAACGGGCAGGTGAAGCGCTGCGCCAGCACCACCTGGAAGATGTCGCCCGCGGCGATATAGTCCTTGGCCTTGAGGACCATCGCCTCGTAATCGCCTGGCGCCAGGGTGGGGGTCAGCACCGGCTCGGACATGGGTGCCTGTCCCACGGCTTCGGGCGCCGCCATTGCCAGCCGCCGCAGCGCCTCGTCGATGCGCTCGCCGGCGGCCGCCAGCACGTGCGCGGGCGAGCCTTCGGGCCACACCGGGGCTACCGCAAACAACTGGTCGGTCAGCCGGTCGAACACCAGGATCAGCCCGGGCCGGACGAACAGCATGTCGGGCAGCGTCAGCGGGCTCTGCGGCGCGCGGGGCAGGTTCTCGACCAGGCCGATGGTCTCGTAGCCGAAATAGCCGACGAGGCAGGCGAGCGCGGGGGCAGGCTCGCGGGCACGTCGATCCGGCAGGCGTTCACCAGCGCGCGCAGCTCGGCCAAGCTGTTGCCAGCCAGCGGCGCGAAGGCGCGGCGATCGTGGCGCCAGATGCGGTTGATCTCGGCGGAAGCTCCGGTGGCGCGGAACACCAGGTCCGGGTCGATCCCGAGCAGGCTGTAGCGCCCGCGAACCTCGCCGCCCTCGACCGATTCGAGCAAAAAATCGCCGCGTTCGGGCTCGATGAGCTTGAGTGCCGCGCCGACCGGGGTTTCGGTATCGGCGATCAGCTTGCGCCAGACGAGGGCGGGCTTGCCCGCATCGAGCTGCGCGCGCGCTGCGTCCAGATTCTCTAACGCCACCAATCCAAGCGGGGAACGGGGAAAGGCTCGCAATCTTCGGGCCTAGTTGCCGCCGCCGACCAGCCGCTCGCGCACCGCGCGCAGTGCCGCTGGATTGCGAGACACGCCGACTTCCTGGCGCAGCGCCTTGCGGAATTGATCGGCGTATTCGCGGCCCGTCAATTGGCCGAGCTGGCTGGCAAGCTGCGCGACCAGCGGATCGTTGGCGGCGAGCTTGCCCGGGATGATTTCGTCGAGCCGGACCACGAACCAGCCGTCGTTGCGCGGCGCTTCGAGGCGCTTGGTTGTCTTCTGGGCCATGCTGAACAGCAGCGCGACCGGAGCCATCACCTTGCCCGATGCGGCGACTTCCTTGCGCGAGGCGTCGATCGCCTCGGTCTTGGCCGCCCCCGCGCCCGCGCTGCGTAGCGCCTCCGCCAGCGGCATTCCCTTGGCGATGGCGGCGATGGTCTTGTCGGCGGCGGCGCGAGCGGCGGCGGCACCCTGTTCGCGCGCCCAATTGGCCGCGACCACGGGTCGAATTTGGGCGAGCGGTGGCGGGGCGGCAGGGGCGATGTCGGCGGCTTCGAACACCACGAACTTCTTGCCGGGGACGATCTCGGCCAACTGCGGCTTGCCCTCACCCTCCATCAGGAAGACCGTCTGGAGCACGCGGGCAAGGTCGGCCGGGACGGTCTCGCCGGGCTTGCCAAAGACCTTGCCGTCGGCGGTGAGCGGGGCAGTGACGCTGGGGGTCACACCCAGCTCCTTGGCCACTTCACCGATGTTGCCGCCCTGGTCGAGCTCTTCCTCAATCCGCGCAGTGAAGTCGCTCAGCGCGTCGCGCTTGAGCTTGATCGAAATCTGTTCGACCAGTTCGCCGCGCGCATCGGCGAGCGAACGGGCCGCCTTCTGGACGACACCGTCGACCTTGACCACGTGCCAGCCGAGCCCGCTCTTGGCGGGAGTGGCAAGCGTACCCTTGGCGGCGCTGAACACCGCCTGCGCCACCGCTGCTGAGGCCTGCGAGGTCAATTGCTCGCGAGTGACGGCCAACTGGTTGGGCAGCAGGCCCTTGGCCCGCGCCGCGGCATCGAGTTTCGCCCCGCCCGCCACTTCGGCAGCGAGCGCCTTGGCCGCGGCCTCGGTGGGAACGATCACCTGGGTCAGGGTGCGCGTCTCGGAGGCGGCGTAAGCGGCCTTGTTGGCATTGTAGGCCTGCTGGATTTCGGCCTCGGTCGGCGCGCGTGCACCTTTGATCGCGTCGTCGGTGAACACAGCGTAGCGGATGCTGCGCCGCTCGGGGACAATATAGCTGCCCAGGTTGGCCTTGAAGTATTGTGCCAGCACCGCGTCCGTGGGCGCGGTGTTGGGCGCGAACGCTTCCGACGGAATGAACGCAATCGCGCCCTTGCGCTTTTCCAGGGTCAGTTCGCCGTACCGCCGGGCGAGGCCGAATGGTGTGCTCGCCCCAAATGCCACCGGCACCAGCACCTGCCTGGCCACCAGCCCCTGGGCGATGTCGTCGCGTACTTGGGCGTCGGTGAGGCGCTGTTGGGCCAGGACGCCGCGATACTGCTTGTCGTTGAAGTTGCCGTCGGGGCCGAGGAACGCGGGGATCTTGGCCAATTCGCTGCCGATCAGCGCATCGCTGGCGACGATCCCCACCTTCTTGCCGAAGTCGTAGATCGCGTTGCGGTCGATCATCGAATCGAGCACCTGGGTAATCGCGCCCGAAGCTACGAAGCGCTGCATCGTCAGCGTGGGATTGCGCTGGCGCTCGCCTTCGAAGGCATTGCTCACCGCCTGGCTGAGCGCGCCGGTCCCGATCGTCTGGCCGCCGACCTTGGCCGCATTGTCGCCGCCCGCCACGCCGCCGAAGTTGGACCCGGTGATGTCCGAGGCGGCGAACGCGACCGCGATCAGCGCGAGAAAACCAAGCGTGACGGCGATGCCGACTTTGGACTGAAAGAACGAGCGGAAGAAGGTGAGCAAGGGGTTCTCCGGTATCGGACTTCGCAAAATGGGGATGCGAAGGGGGCGAAGCGCGCTCTACGGCCCAATCCGCGCCGCTTCAAGCGCGCAGCCGCGGTTGGGCCCGGCGCGCCGCCGCAATTGCGGCTTTGCAAGCGGGCAGCCGTTTGATAGCGGCCCGCGTCCCTTTCCTATCCAGCATCGGTTAGCCGTCCCATGAGCACCCGCCCGTATATCGTCGGCAACTGGAAGATGAACGGCACGCGCGCCCTGCTCGCCGAGGCGCGGGCGATCGACCGGTCCGCGGCGCGCTATCCCGGGATCCAGGTTGCGCTGGCCCCGCCCGCCACGCTGATCGCGGCGTTGCGCGAGGCGGTCAGCGCGATCGGCGTGGGCGGCCAGGATTGCCATGCCGAAGCCAAGGGCGCGTTCACCGGCGACATCGCCGCGGTGCAACTCAAGGACGCGGGCGCCGATTTCGTGATCGTCGGCCATTCCGAGCGCCGCGCCGGCCACGGCGAGAGCGACGCCATCGTCAAGGCCAAGGCCGAAGCCGCGCTCGAGTGCGGACTGGGCGTGATCCTGTGCGTCGGCGAATCGCTGGCCGAGCGCGACGGCGGGCACGCGGAGACCATCGTTGCGCGCCAGATCGACGGTTCGCTGCCGCAGGGCGACGCGGCGACGGCGGGCGTGCCCGAGCGGCTGGCGGTGGCCTATGAGCCGGTCTGGGCGATCGGCACCGGCCGGGTCGCGGCGGTCGAGGACGTGGTGGCGATGCACGCCGTGCTGCGCGAGCGGCTGATCGCGGCCTATGGCGACGCGGGCAAGGACGTGCGGATCCTCTACGGCGGCTCGGTCAATGCGAGCAATGCTGCGGCGCTTCTGGAAGCCGAAGGCGTGGGCGGGGCCCTGGTCGGCGGCGCGAGCCTGACCGCCGAGGCGTTCCTGCCGATCGTCGCGGCGGCGGGGGACGAGCCGGTCGACTGATCGAATCCTCATCCAGCCAAGCGCGGGAAGGATTGCGAAAGCCGAGCCGCGCGCCTAGATGCGCGGCCTCTTTCCCGAAGGCTCGCTCATGTCGCTGTTCATCTTCCTCACCGTCCTCCAGGCACTCGTCGCCGCCGCACTGGTTCTCGTGATCCTGATCCAGCGGTCCGAAGGCGGTGGGTTGGGTGTAGGGGGTAGCCCCGGCGGGCTGATGTCGGCGCGCGGCGCGGCCAATTTCCTCACCCGCCTGACCACGATTTTGGCGACGCTGTTCGTAGTGCTTAGCGTCGCCCTGGCCGCGGTGGCGGTGGGGGCCGCGTCGGGAACAAGGGTCGACACCTCCCTAAAGCGCGGCGCTGCGCCCGCGGGCGCACCCGCCGCGCCGCTGGGCAACGATCCGCTGGCCGGCGTCGGTGGCGCCCCCGCGGCCCCGGCTCCCGCCGCCAGTGCGACCCCGGCGAACGATCCGCTCAAGGGTGCCGCCCAGTAGGCGGATCGCCGCGCGGGGGCTTCGCTCCGGCTTCAATCCTGTGGAACCGAACGGCGCGGGCCTTGCCGTGTCCGCCAGCAACCGTTTAAGGCCCAACTCCCATGGCGCGGTATATTTTCATCACCGGCGGCGTGGTTTCCTCGCTGGGCAAAGGCCTGATGGCGGCAAGCCTCGCGGCGCTGCTCCAGGGGCGCGGGTTCAAGGTCCGCATCCGCAAGTTCGACCCTTATCTCAACGTCGACCCGGGCACGATGAGCCCGTATCAGCACGGCGAGGTCTACGTCACCGACGACGGCGCCGAGACCGATCTAGACCTGGGCCACTATGAGCGCTTCACCGGCGTTTCCGCGCACCAGGGCGACAACATCACCAGCGGGCGGGTCTATCGCGACATCATCGCCAAGGAGCGCCGCGGCGACTATCTGGGCGCGACCGTCCAAGTGATCCCCCACGTCACCGATGCGATCAAGGATTTCGCCAAGGCGGATACCAGCGGACTGGACTTCGTCCTATGCGAGATCGGCGGGACCGTCGGCGACATCGAGGGCCTGCCGTTCGTCGAAGCGATCCGCCAGTTGCGCAACGAGCTGGGGCGCGAGGCGACCTGTTCGGTTCACGTCACCCTGGTGCCCTACATCGCCGCAGCGGGCGAATTGAAGACCAAGCCGACCCAGCATTCGGTGCGCGAACTGACCGCGCTGGGGGTCCAGCCCGACATCCTCTTGTGCCGTTGCGAAAAGCCGCTGCCTGATAGCGAGCGCGCGAAGATCGCACTGTTCTGCAACGTCCGCAAGGAAGCGGTGATCCCCGCACTCGACGCCCCGTCGATCTACGCGGTGCCCCTGCAATACCACGCCGAGGGACTCGACGCCGAGGTTCTGCGCCATTTCGGCCTCACCGCCCGGCTGCCCGACATGGCGAGATGGCGCGATGTTCTCGATCGCTACGAACATCCCGAGGGCGAGGTGACGATCGGCGTGGTCGGCAAGTACGTCGGGCTGCCCGACGCCTACAAATCCTTGAACGAGGCGCTGGTCCACGGCGGGATGGCCAACCGGGTGCGGGTCAACGTCCAGTGGATCGATGCCGAACTGTTCGAGGCCGGCGACGAGGAGATCGCCGCGCGGCTGGAGCCGCTGCACGGTATCCTCGTTCCCGGCGGGTTCGGCGAGCGCGGATCCGAAGGCAAGATCGCCAGCGTGCGCTTCGCCCGCGAGCGCAAGGTGCCGTTCTTCGGAATCTGTCTGGGAATGCAGATGGCGTGCATCGAAGGCGCGCGGAACACTGCGGGAATCGCCGATGCCAGCTCCACAGAGTTCGGTGCGACGACCGAACCGGTGGTCGGGATCATTACCGAGTGGATGAGCCCCGAAGGCCTCCAGACCCGCGCCGCAGGCGGCGATCTTGGCGGGACGATGCGGCTGGGCGCCTATGAGGCCCGGCTCAGCCACAACAGCCACGCCGCCGCGCTCTATGGCGCGACGACCATCTCTGAGCGCCACCGCCACCGTTACGAAGTCAACGCCGCCTACCGCGAGCCGCTCGAGCGCGGCGGCCTCGTGTTTTCCGGCATGTCGCCTGACGGGTTGCTCCCTGAGATCGTCGAACGGCCCGACCATCCGTGGTTTGTTGGGGTCCAGTTCCACCCCGAACTCAAGAGCCGCCCGTTCGAGCCGCATCCGTTGTTCGCGGGGTTCATCGGCGCCGCGCTCAAGCAGGCGCGCCTGGTTTAGACCTCGCGCGCCTCGACGCGCTTTTTCCGTTTCGCGTGTGGGCTTTCGGCGACCGAATGTTTCGTGCTAGGGTCACCGTTCGCAACGGAACGCCATGATGTCATTTGACATAGGTGGTAAAACGGGGGACGGGGCGGGGCAATGCACGCGTCTCAACTGGCCGATCTGCTGACCACGCACAGCCTGTTCGCGAACTGCGAACCGGATGAGCTTTCCGACATCCTGTTGCGTGGCCACCACCGCTCTTATAAGCGCGACCAGGAAATCATGGCGCAGGGCGACCAGGGCGACAGCCTGTTCATGGTCCTGGCCGGACTGGCGCGGGTTAGCATGCTTGCCGCCAACGGCCGCGAGATCGTGCTCGATTACGCCGAGCCGGGCGCGGTGCTCGGCGAAATAGCATTCCTCGACAGGGGCGAGCGGACCGCCAGCGTCCACGCCATCGAGCCGGTCGAGGTGCTGATCCTCAGTCGCGCGGCCTTCGACGAGATCGTCGACCGTCACCCCGGCATGGCGATGCGCCTGCTGCGCGCGATGGCGCGGCGGCTGCGCCAGTCGAACCAGGTGATCGAGGCGGATCGCGCATACACCTCGGGTCCGCGGCTGGCCCGGTTCCCTGCTGCGCCTGCTGATCGCGGGCAACGACAACGAGTCCGATGGCGGGGGTCATCTCAAGCTTGCGCTGAGCCAGGGCGAGTTAGGCAACTTCGCGGGAATGAGCCGTGAACAGATCAACCGCCAGCTCTCGGCCTGGGCGGAAAGCGGGGTGGTCACGCTCAAGGGCGGTCGCGTCACGATCCTCGACCGCGAGGCGCTGATGGATGTGGCGGAGGCCTGGTAGGAACAGAGGCTTCGCAAGAACAGGGGCTTGGCAGGCTGGGGATTCAGAGCTTGTCCTGAGGGGTGTTCGTCTTCTGCGACCCGGACGACCATTTCTTGGACAGGGCGCCGCAAGGCGTGGGGGCGGGCTCGGCAGGGCCCGCCCCCGAATTTTTGGGGTGCGCGGCCGTTCCCATCGCATGCGCCAAGACGTCCGTGAAGGCATCCAATCGACCGAGGACCCAGACCGGGTGGAGGCCAGTCGGGTGCACGAAGCCGCATAGTCTTCCGCCTGTCCACACGGGGGGAGCGCGAGTTCTATGGGCGGTTATTCCGAGGCAACGCCGACCTTCCCTAAAACCGACAGTTCGGACGAAGCAGAGCATTGCGCCCTGGAGGCGCCCGCCCCACCGCGCGCGTCACCTGACGTGCGCGGTGGCCGTCGCCGTTGTCTTTTTCCGGTGCAAGCCCGCGTGCGCGTGCGGGGGTCGGCGCCTCTCCGCAATTCACCTCATACGAAGACACGAAGATGCGGTTTTGGCGGCGAAGCCGCTAGCAATCGCCTCATCGGGTCAAACGCAAGGAGGCGATGATGGAAGACGCTTGCGGCGCGCCGGACATCTTCGTGGCTTCGTGTGAAGTCTGCCAAGTCGGCAGCCAATCGGCCCATAACTCCTATGCCGACAGTCACAACCTCGAGATACGAATCGGGTTAGGTAACGCCTGCGACCCAAGCTGCCCGGAGACGGGCAGACACCTGAAAAAAGGGGCGGCGCCGGGTTTCCGGCACCGCCCCTTCTTTTCACATCAATGCTGCGGGTTACGCGGCTTTTTCTTCCTTGGCCTGGTTGTCCACGACTGCCAGAGGCGCGGCTCCGCCGACCAGGATCTTCTTGGGCTTCATAGCCTCGGGCACCTCGCGCACGAGGTCGATCGTCAGCAACCCGTCGGCCAGGTCAGCCTTTTGAACGCGGACGAAATCGGCCAGCTCGAAACGGCGCTCGAAGCCGCGGTTGGCGATGCCGACGTGCACGAAATCACGGCCCTCGGGCTCGGCCTTCTCGCCCTTGATCGTCAGCAGGTTCTGCTGCGCGGTGATGTCGAGTTCGTCCGGCTTGAACCCTGCAACCGCCAGCGTGATGCGATAGGAATCCTCGCCCTGGCGCTCGATGTTGAAGGGGGGATAATTGTCGCCCGCGTTGATCCGGGCCTGGCGCTCGAGCAGATCGAACAGCCGGTCGAAGCCGACCGTGGTGCGGCGGTAAGGGGTAAAATCGAGACGGTTCATGACGCAATATCCTCTGTTTGAGCAATGCTGCAAATAACGCCGAAAGCCCGGATTCCCGGCACCCCCGGCGGGGCTTGGCGGTCACGCCCGCGGTGCGGCGCATGACACGCAGAATGATGTGTGATAGCCCGCCGCGGTTTCAAGAGGCTTTTTTGCATAGTTACGAAAGTGACGAGATGAGCGATTCCGGGTCGGATCCGACCGTCGAAATCTACACTTCGGCCTGGTGCGGTTTTTGCCACCGCGCCAAGGCGCTGCTCGACGCCAAAGGCGTGGCCTACAGGGAGTACGACGTCACCATGGGCGGGCCGGCCAAGCAGACGATGCTGTCTCGCGCCAACGGCCGGACGACCGTACCGCAGATATTCATCGGGGGGGTTCATGTCGGCGGGTCCGACGATCTCGCCGCGCTGGATGAGTCGGGCAAGCTGGACATGTTGCTGGGGCGGTGATCTCGCCGACCAAGATCGCCGTCCTCCAGATGACCACCGGGATCGATCCCGCGGACAACGCCGCTACGATTGTCGCGGCCGCCGAGCGCGCGGCGGGCGAGGGGGCGGCGATGATCTTCACCCCCGAAATGTCGGGCCTGCTCGACCGGAATCGCCAGCGCGCCGCTCCGAATGTCGTCGTCGAGGCGACCAACCCGGTGCTCACCGCAGCCCGCAATGCCGCCGCGCGCCACAGCTTGTGGATCGCGCTCGGTTCGCTGGCGGTGGCCCGAGAAGATGGCCGCTGGGCCAACCGCTCGCTGCTGATCGGCCCCGATGGCGGCATCGCCGCGCGCTACGACAAGATCCACATGTTCGACGTCGATCTGGCGAGCGGCGAAAGCTGGCGTGAATCAAACGCCTATGCGCCGGGGGACGCGGTGGTCACCGCAGCGACACCGCTCGGTGCGCTGGGGCTTACGGTCTGCTACGACATCCGCTTTCCCGCGTTGTTCGAAGAGCTGGGGCGGCGGCGATGTGACGCCATCGCAATCCCCGCGGCGTTTACCGTCCCCACCGGTGAGGCCCACTGGCACCTGCTACAGCGTGCCCGCGCGGTCGAGGCCAGCGCCTGGGTCGTCGCCGCCGCGCAGACCGGGCGCCATGCCGACGGGCGCGAGACCTATGGTCACAGCCTGGTGGTCGATCCGTGGGGCGAGGTGGTGCTCGACCTGGGCGGCGAACCAGGCGTCGGCTTCGCCACTATCGACCCGGCGCGCACCACCGAAGTCCGCACGCAACTCCCCAGCCTTGCGAACAGGCGCGAAATCTCTAGATCGTAAGGCGATGATCGTGTTCGACCTTGAATGCGCCGCCCACTCGCACCGCTTCGAGGGCTGGTTCAAGTCGTCTGAGGACTTTGCCGATCAGCAGGACCGCGAGTTGGTCGCTTGTCCAGTGTGCGGTTCTGCAGACGTCGCTAAGGCGCCGATGGCCCCGCATTTGTCGCGCAAGGGCAACCAGGCGGGTGCGATCTTTGCGGCCGACCGCTCGCCGGTTGTGGACAAGACTCCTGCGACATCCGAGGTGCTGTCCTCGCCCAAGTTCCCGCCCGAAGTGGTCGCCGCGATGCGCGTCCTGGCGAAGATTCAGGCTGAGGCGCTTAAGACCTCGCGCTGGGTCGGCGACAAGTTCGCCGACACCTCGCGGGCGATGCACTATGGCGACGCCGACAAGGCGACGATCCACGGCCAGGCGACGCGCGAGGAGGCCAAAGACCTCCTCGACGAGGGGATCATGGTCGCCCCGCTGCTGATCCCCTGTCCTCCGCCCGACGAGATCAACTGACGTTGCACCGGCCACCGAGCACGCCTAAAGCACGCGGCGCGCGCCCGTAGCTCAGCAGGATAGAGCATCAGATTCCTAATCTGGGGGCCATGGGTTCGAATCCCGTCGGGCGCACCAGAAACTAGTGCCGCGGTCAGGTAACCGCGGCGCGGTGGCGGTGATCGGGGCTGTCGCACGCGCGGGTCTGGCAGATGTCGCGCAGCCGCTCGACCGCTTCGACGATGTCGGCGTAGCGCAAGTACAGTGGGGTCAACCCGAACCGCAGGACGTCGGGCGCGCGGAAATCGCCGATCACATCGCGTTGCTTGAGCGCTTGGATTATTTCGTAGCCGTGCGGGTGCGCGAACGAGACTTGGCTACCGCGCAGCGCCGCGTCGCGCTGGCTGATTAGCTCGAATCCGAACCCAGCGCAGCGCAGCTCCATCCGCTCGATGAACAGATCGCCAAGCGCGAGCGACTTGCGGCGCAGTTCGGCCAGGTCAACGCGGCCCATCAGGTCGAGCCCGCATTCGAGTGCGGCCAGGCCCAGCACTTGCGGCGTGCCGCACAGGAACCGCGCGATCCCGGTGGCGGGGCGATAGTCCTCCTCGAACGCGAACGGGCTGGAGTGACCGAACCAGCCGGACAGCACGGGCGTCGCCGCCTGGTGACGTTCGGCGACAAAGATGAAGGCCGGCGCGCCGGGGCCGCCGTTGAGGAACTTGTAGCCGCAGCCGACCGCGAAATCGACATTGGCGCCGTTGAGATCCACGGGGATGGCACCGGCGCTGTAGCTGAGGTCCCAGACCACCGGAATGCCTTTGGCGTGGGCACGGCGAGTCACTTCGGCCATGTCGCGCACGAGGCCGGACTTGTAGTGGACCTGGGTCAGCAGCAGCACTGCGACATCGTTGTCGAGGCGCTCGAGGACCGCGCCGGGATCGACCGTAACCGCGCGCAACCGGCCACCGACGAACGCTTCAATCCCCTGCATCATGTAAACGTCGGTCGGGAAATTGGTGGCTTCGGAAAGGATCGTCGAACGCTGCGGCCGCAGCGAGATCGCGGCGGTTAGCGCCTTGAAGATGTTGACCGAGGTTGAATCCGCCGCGACGATCTCGCCCGGCTTTGCGCCCAGCAGCGACGCGATCTTGTCGCCGATCCGTTGCGGCGCGGTCGACCATTCGGCGCCGAGCCAAGAGGTTATCAGCCCTTCGCCCCATTGATTGGCCACGACTTCGGCAATGCGCGCCGCGGTCGCGCGCGGGGCGGCGCCAAGCGAGTTGCCATCAAGATAGATCAGCCCTTCGCGCAGCTGGAATTCGTCGCGAAAGCCGCGCAGCGGATCGCTCGCATCAAGCGCGGCGATGTCGGTAAAGCCCACGGTCATCCGGCGATCTCCCGCAGGATCGCGCGGACTGGGCTGGCATCGGCTTCCGCGATCTTCAGCGGCAGCGCGATCAGCTCATATTCGCCCGGCGGCACCTCGTCGAGGACCAGTCCTTCGAGGATGCGCATGTCGCCGGCCAAGATTTCGCGATGCGCGTCCATGGTCTTGGATTGTTCGGGGTCGAGCGAGGCGGCATCGGTGCCGACCAGCCGCACCCCACTTTCGCGCAGCCGCGCGATCACCGTGGGGGCGATGGCGGTGAAGTTCGAATCCCAATGGTCGGCGGGGAAGCGGGCGTACGTGCGAAACAGCACGCGCTCGATGCCTTGCAAGCTCTCCCAGGCGACATCGCCTGCCTCGACCCGATCGACGGCCTGGCGGACATCTACCACGACGCAGCGGCCGACATAGACGTCGAGGTCGCACTCGGCGCTCGCCGCTCCGTGCGGATCGTAGTGGAACGGCGCATCGGCATGGGTTCCGGCATGAAGCGGCACATCGAGCGCGCCGACGTTGACCGGGCATTGCGCGCCGATTTCGGCGTTGCGGCACAGCGCCAGCGCGGGCTCGCCTGGCCACATCGGCATGTCCGGGCGCAGCGTTTGCGAAATATCCCAGATTCTCACGCTCTCGTCCTCGCCGACTTTGCTCCGCCGGTCCAGCAATTCGGGAGGATGGGAAGCACGGCGCGCTCGGTCACGTGATGGCTAGGCAACGCCGTTCGCAGACGGTAACCAACGTGGATGAGCGGGGGCACGCTGGATTGGCAGATCGAGGATCGCGATGGCGCGCGCATTGTGACGCCAGCGGGGCGCGTCGATGAAGCGACCGCGACCGAGTTCACTGAACTGTTGATCGCCGAAGCCGGGGCGGCGCGGGGTAAGCTGGTGCTCGATCTTTCCGGCATCGCCTACATGTCGTCGCGCGGGCTTCGCGCGCTGACCCTGGCGCAGCGCGAGGGGACGCGGGCCGGATCGACCCTGCTGCTCGCCAGGCCCAACGAGACGATGCGCGAAATTCTTGCGATCAGCCGCTACGACATGATTTTCAAGGTGGCCGCCACCATCGACGAGGCGCTGTCCGCTTAAGCGCGAGGAGAGGCGATGCAGGTTCGGTTCTGGGGCACGCGCGGCTCGCTGCCGGTGGCTGCGAAGGCGGCAACGGTGCGCGACAAGATCGCCGCCGCGCTGGTCGCCGCCGATGGGCGCCGCTTCGCCGACGCGGCCGAGGCGCGCAGCTTCCTGGAGACCGAACTCGATTTCGCCGCCGCGCATTCCTATGGCGGGGCGACCAGCTGCGTCGAGATCGAAGTCGGCGAGGGCGCGTTCATCGTCTGCGACATGGGCTCGGGCCTGCGCGAATTCGGACTCGATTCGCTGCGCCGCTGCGCCACCGAATCCCACCCGCGCGAATGGCATTTTTTCTTGTCGCATCTCCACTGGGACCACATCATGGGGTTCCCGTTCTTCGTCCCCGCTTTTGTCCCGGGATCGAAGATTGTGATCCACGCCGGGCATAGCGACGCCGAAACCGCGCTGCGCCGCCAGCAGGAGGAAATATCGTTCCCTGTGCCGTTCGACTGGCTGAAGGGCGACATCGAGTTCCGCACGCTGGAGACGGGGCGGGACTATCAGATCGGCGCGGTCTCGGTCTCGCTGATCGAGCAGCACCATTCGCACCTCAGTTACGGGTTCCGTTTCGAGGATGCGGCGGGCAAGGTCGCGATCTTCTCTACCGACAGCGAGCACAAGATCGACCAAATGGAGGGTGAGGCCGACGTCGTGGAATTCTTCGGGAACGCCGATCTGGTGGTCTGTGACACGATGTACAGCTTGGCCGACAGCGTCTCGATGAAGGAAGACTGGGGTCATTCCTCGAACATCGTCGCGGTCGATTTGTGCCACGAGGCGGGCGCGAAACGGCTCGCACTTTTTCACCATGAGCCGACCTACAGCGACACCGACATCCAGCGCATGCACCGCGAGAGCATCCGCTATGAGGAATTGACCCGGGGCGCGGCGCCGCTGGAGGTGTTGTGCGCCTATGATGGCCTCGTCATCGAAATCTGACGCCAAAGCATCTGACGCCGCCCGGCAAATCGTCGGCTGGGCGGTCTTGCTGGGCGGGCTGATCGGCGCGCTGCTGAGCCTGGCGGTGGGCGAATGGGGCCGCCGCACGCTGTTCGACGAATGGCAGCGCGCGGCGCCCCGCACGATCGCGCCGGACAAAGTGGCCGTAGTCCTGATCGATTCGCTCAGCCTCGATGCGGTCGGGCCGTGGCCGTGGCCGCGCTACTATATGGCCCGGTTGACCGAGGAGATCGCCAAGCAGCAGCCCAAGGCGATCGGCTTCGATGTGGTGTTCGCAGAGCCTGACGCGCTCAACCCGGGCAACTTCGCCGGGCTCTATCCCGAGCTCGACGCCGCGACGGCCGGGCGCCTGAAAGCCCTGCCGACGATGGACAGCCTGCTCGCGCAAGTGTTCGGGAATGCGCCGGTGGTGCTGGCGCGGGTCGGGACCGATCACGACGGGCTCGACCCCGCCGGGCTGCTGGTCGATCCACCGATCCGCGGCACGCCGCCGCCGAACGTCGCACGCTATCCCCAAGTGGTGGCGAGCCTGCCCGAGATCGACGGTGTCGCCCTGGGCCACGCCCTGGTCAACGGGCCACCCGACGAGGACGGCAATGTTCGCCACGTGCCGTTGACGATCCTGGCGGGCAGGCAGGCGATGCCGGGGTTCGCGATCGAGCTCGCGCGGATCGGACTGGATGCGCCGGATCTGGCGTGGGAGGGTTCGCGCCTCAAGCTCGGCAAGCGCACGCTCGAGGCGGATTCGGCGGGACGGCTGGCATTCCGCATGGGCCGGTTGCCCGACTCGGCGGCCTTTTCCGCGGCGGAAGTCATCGGCGGCAAGGTCGCGCCGGATGCATTCGCGGGAAAGGTCGTGCTGGTCGGGCTGGGCGCCGAGGGCACCGCCGACATCGTCGCGACCCCGCTCGAGACCGAGATTTTCGGGGTGCTGGTCCAGGCCCAGGCGGTCGATGCGATCCTGGGTGGCGGCTGGCTCTCGCGTCCGCCGTGGATCGGCTGGGCCGAATGGACGGCGGCGCTGCTGCTGGTGACGCTGGCGCTGTTCGCCGGGGGCACCCGCCGCTATTGGCTGCTGGCACTGGGCGGGGCGATCGCCGCGGCGCTGTGGGCGGGCTCGTTCGTTGCGTTCGATCGTGCGAACCTGTTGTTCGATCCGCTGCGCCCGACGCTGGTCGGGGTGACCGCCGCGATTGCGATGGGGATCACGCTGTTCATGCTCGCGCGCGCCGAACGTACCCGGCTCGCCGCCGCGCTGACCGAGCAGCGCGTGTCCGCCGCCGAGCAAGAGGGCGAGCTCAAGGCCGCGCGGCGTATCCAGCTCGGCATGGTCCCCAACGCCGCCAGCCTGACCGCGCTCGATCCGCGGGCCCAGATCGGCGCGGTGCTGCGCCCGGCGAAATCCGTCGGCGGCGACTTCTACGATGCGTTAATGCTCGGCCCCGACCGGCTGCTGTTCATCGTCGGCGACGTTACCGGCAAAGGCGTGCCCGCCGCGCTCTACATGGCGCTGTCCAAAGCGCTCAGCAAAAGCGTGCTGAGCCGCAGCGTCGGCGACGATATGGGTGCGGACTTGGGCGAGGCGGTCGCCGCGCTCAATCGCGATCTGATGGCCGAGGCCGACGACGAGATGGGCGTGACGATGCTTGTCGGTGTGCTCGATTGCGCGAGCGGCGAGGTTGCCCTCGTCAACGCGGGCCACGAAAACCCACTGGTGGTGCGCGCCGACGGGGTGGTCGAGACGCTGCCGCTGCGCGGCGGCCCGCCGTTCTGCGTGGTCGATTTTCCCTATCCCGAGGAGCGCGCCCGGCTGGCGACGGGCGACACCCTGGTGCTGATCACCGACGGCGCGACCGAGGCGCAGGATGCATCGCAGGCCTTGCTCGGTCTCGAAGGGGTGATCGCGGCGCTGCGCGGCGAGGGCGAGATGGCCGCTACCGAACGCGCGGAAGACCTCGCCGACCGCATTCGCGGCTTCGAAGGCGAGACCGAACCGAGCGACGACCTTACGATTCTGGTGATCCAGTATCGCGGGGAATAGGGCGCCTATGCTCAGGACAAACGGTGTCGAGGGTTGGGTAGGCCCTACCGGACGATTATCTCCACCCGGCGGAATGCCTCGCTGGCCACACCGTCGCCCAACTGCTTCTTCGCTTCGTCCTCGCCCCGGCCAACCGCGTCGCCGGCATCGACGCTGAAGCCGAACCCGCGCAGTTCCTGGGCCACCGCTTCGGCTCGCTTCTTGGAAATGTCGTCGTTCAGCGCGTCGTCGCCCGTCGAATCGGTGAACCCCGCAACCTCGATCTGCGCGCCGGGCCGGACCGAAAGCTCGTTGCGGATGGCCTCGAGAATGCCGCGCTGTTCGACGGGAATCGCTGATTGATCGGGCGGAAAGGTGATGACGAAGGCCTTGGCCGCGGGGGGCAGATCGGCCAGCAGCGTCGCGTAGGCGGGCTTGAGCGCCTTGACTGCACGGCCTTTGGTCGGCCCATCGCGCAGTTTGGCCTGGGTCAGCGGCTGGTCGATAAGGGATTCACGCCCGTCTGACGCCAACACCGCGACCGCGCCGGTCGGGTGGCCGTCCTCGTTCTCGAGGAGCGTCACCTTGTCGGTAGCGCACCCGGCGGCGAGTAGCACTCCGGCGAGCGCCAGCGCCGCGCGCGTCACTTGACCTCGACCACGAACTTCGTGCCGCGCACGCCCAGCATCGAAGTCGGCGTGCGCACCCGCATCGCATCGCGCTTGGATTTGGCGATGTTGCCTGAGACCACGCCGAGCGACCCGCGGTTGACGTTGGTCAGGAAGGTACCCGTCTGGCGGGTGCGGTCGTAGGCGAATTCAGTCAGGGTGATCTTGCTGTTCGGGCCCAGAGCCATCCGGGTGTTGTCGAGAAACGAAATCCCGACCCGCCCCGTCTTGCCGGTGAGCACCACATCGCCCTGTTCGAGAGCCAGCCCCGGTCTGGCCGCGATCATGCTTCCGCCGCGCTGAATCGAGACCGGGCCGACGTGGCTCTTGATCCGGCCGATTTCGGCCCACGCGGGCTGCGCCGCCAACACGGTCGCGATGGCTGCGATGGCGAACAGCTTGCGCACGATTCTTCCCCCCAATTGATTCCCGATGTGGCATATCATCGCCATGGGGGCGGGAAAACGCTTTTCGGCGCGGGTGGCGGCGGGAGACGATCCCGCCCTCGCATCGCTTGCCGCGCTTGCTGTCGCGGAGGAATTCGCGCGAGAAGCCGGGTTCGACGAGCGCGGTGGAGCGCGGCTGGCTGTTGTGGTGGAGGAACTCGTCAGCAACGCGATTCGCCATGGCGCAGGGGGCGGAGCGATCGCCATCGACCTGACGTTGAGTGCAGACGCGAACGAGGTGGCGCTCACGCTCAGCGACAGTGGCGTGGCCTTCGATCCTACCACAGAGCGCGCCTTCACCGGTCCCGATGCCGAAACCGGCGGCGGAGTTGGTCTAGCCTTGATCAAGGCATGGGCGAACGGTCTCCACTACTGTCGAGAGAACGGTCGCAATGTGCTCAATTTGCGCTTGCGGCTGAACTGATCAGCGCGCACCGAAGAGGCGTTGCCAGAACCCCGGCTGCTCCATCGGCATGAGCTTGCCATAAGTCATGAAACGCTGAGAGGCGTCGCGGTGGGGGCGCGGCTGGACCCATGAGTCGGGCTGGCTTGTGCGATAGCTGAGGTTCGACATGGCGGCCTCCCTGTACAGGTCTCCGAGGGCAAAAACGGTGCGGTGGCGCACTGGTTCCCCTGACCTGCCCGCAAATCTATGCTTTTGGTGGGGAGCGCCAACCTCGCCGAAGCGACGGTCCCGCAGCGGGACACGGGTTTGCGGGTTTCTTAATATCACCGGAAATCAGGTGTCGCGCGGGGGAGGAGGCGGCTTGCACCACCCCACTGCCGGGTGCATCCTCGCCGGATCAACCACCGGGAGAGGCGGTGATGCTCAAGACCGCAGGAATCAACCATGTCGCGCTGGTTTGCCGCGACATGCGCGAAACGACTGACTTCTATTCCCGGATTCTGGGTATGCCGCTGGTCAAGACGGTCGAATTGCCTGGCGGCGGGCAGCATTTCTTCTTCGATTGTGGGGGCGGCAATCTCGTTGCTTTTTTCTGGTGGGCCGATGCGCCACCCCCGGCACCCGGGATCGCTTCAGTCGAACACTTTCCCAACAAGCCCAAGACCGCCGTGGGATCGATGAACCACCTCGCCTTCCACATGGCCGAGGACGAGCTGGAGGCGGCGCTTGGCCGGCTCGCTGCGGCGGGCGTACCCTTTACTCCTGCGGTGGTGAACCACGACGACAGCGCGATGGGCGTGGCGCGCAATCTACACCCCGGGGTGTTCGTCCGCTCGGTCTATTTTACCGACCCCAACGGGATCATGCTCGAATTCGCCGCGCTGACCAAGGAATTCGGCCCCGAGGACGTGCGCCACGAACCAGCCGCGATGACGCCCGCCTGATGCCGCGGCTGCGCCAGGTGCCGCTGGCCGAAGCGACCAGCGACGTCGTGAAGAACTGCTACCGCCTGCTCTTCGGTGAGCGCGATCCGGTCGCCGAGCCGGGCACCGCGACTGGAACGCCCGGTGACTGGTGGACCGTCTTCGCCAACTCGCCCGACGCGCTGCGCCACGCCGCGCAAGGATTCGCGTTCTACCGCGACCCCAAGCGCAAGCTCGATCCGGTGCTGCGCGAACTGGGCCAGGCCTGGGCCGGCTATGCTGCGGGCAGCCAATTCGTGTTCTCGCAGCATTGCAAGTCGCTGCGCGGCCTGGGGGTGAGCGAGGAGCGGATTGCGGCGCTCCCGGTGTGGCAGTTCGCCACCTGCTACGACGCGAAGGAGCGACTGGTGCTGGCCTATGCCGATCGCCTGGTCACCCACCGCGGGAGGGTCCCGGACGCGCTGTTCACCCAGCTCAAGGCCGAATTCGGCGATGAGGAAATTCTCGAGCTGACCTACATCACCTGCCTCTACGACATGCACGCGGTGATGAGCAAAGCGCTGCGCACCGAGTGGGACGACCGCGACGATCCGATCGTCGAGGTCGCCGCGCCAGCAGATTTTTCCGCGCGCGACTTCCTGGATACAGGCCGGAATCGCGGGTGACCGCCGGCCAATTGGCGACAACCGAACCCGATCCGGGTATTTCGTGCGATTTTCTTTCACTTTCGTGGCGAACCCCTTGAATCGGCGAGTCGTTTGTGATTCTACGGTGACAATGCGTTCCCACCGTGCCCCTCCCCGCCTGCCGCGTGAGACGCTCACCCAGTCGCTGGCGCTGGCCGCGCTGCTCACGCTTGGGGGATGGGCGATCGTCGGCCCCAGCGGGCTGCTGGCGTGGAGCGAGAACAGCCGCCTGCTTGGCGAACGCAAGGCCGAACTGGTCCAGCTCGCCGCGCGGCGCGACGAGTTGCGTAACCGGGTCGACCTGCTCGACCCGCGCCACGCCGATCCCGACCTTGTCGGCGAGCTGCTTCGCCGTGACCTCAACGTCGCCCACCCCGACGAAATCGTCATCGCGCGGCCACGCTAGGCAAAGCCCGGAATTAATTCGAACCGTAGCGGATGGCGGCGCATTCACCGCGTTGCGTCGCGGGGGATTCCGGTCCTATACCCAATGGGGGCGCCGCTCGCGTGTACGAGCGCCATCGCATGACAGGGGATCCCGCTTGGCCAGACCGTCGACCCGCAAGCCCGCCGCCAAGGCGCCGGGCAAAGCCCGATCCGCAGCGTCCAAAGCAGAGCCGGTGATGGTCGATCCCGGCACCGACGCGGCCA
Organism: Novosphingobium sp. Gsoil 351; assembly: GCF_009707465.1. Classification (NCBI taxonomy): domain Bacteria; kingdom Pseudomonadati; phylum Pseudomonadota; class Alphaproteobacteria; order Sphingomonadales; family Sphingomonadaceae; genus Novosphingobium; species Novosphingobium sp. Gsoil 351. Next base: position 834,636 of record NZ_CP046120.1, on the reverse strand, counting down.
GCCACGAGCTGCGCAGCCTCCAGCAGGCCCATGCCAACCAGCGCCATTACGAGGCCAGCGACGCCGAGCTGCTCGAATTCTACGAGCAGATGCTGCTCATCCGGCGGTTCGAGGAGCGCGCCGGGCAATTGTATGGCCTCGGCCTGATCGGCGGGTTCTGCCACCTCTATATCGGCCAGGAAGCGGTTGCGGTCGGACTGCAGTCGGCGCTGACGGTGGGTAAGGACAGCGTGATCACCGGATATCGCGATCATGGCCACATGCTCGCCTATGGGATCGATCCCAACGTGATCATGGCCGAACTGACCGGGCGCGCCGCGGGGATCAGCCGGGGCAAGGGCGGTTCGATGCACATGTTCAGCACCGAGCACCGCTTCTACGGCGGCCACGGGATCGTCGGGGCGCAGGTCAGCCTGGGGGCGGGGCTGGCCTTCGGGCACAAATATACGGGCGATGGCGGAGTTTGCCTGGCCTACTTCGGCGATGGCGCTGCCAACCAGGGCCAGGTCTACGAAGCAATGAACATGGCCTCGCTTTGGAAGCTGCCGATCATCTTCGTGATCGAGAACAACGGCTATGCGATGGGTACCGCGGTCAAGCGCGGCAGTGCCGAAACTGAATTCTACCGCCGCGGTACTGCGTTCCGCATCCCCGGAATGGACGTCAATGGAATGGATGTGCTCGAGGTTCGCCAGGCCGCCGAAGTCGCGCTCGAATACGTGCGTGCGGGCAACGGGCCCGTGCTGATGGAGCTCAACACCTATCGCTATCGCGGCCACTCGATGTCCGATCCAGCCAAGTACCGAAGCAAGGAAGAGGTCACCGAGGTCAAGGAAAAGCGGGACCCGATCGAGGGCTGCAAGGCCTACTTGCTCCAGCGCGGGGTTTCGGAAGACAAGCTCAAGGACATCGACAAACGCATCCGCGCGACGGTGACGCAAAGCGCTGATTTCGCCGAAAGCTCGCCCGAACCCGATCCGGCGGAACTCTATACCGACATCCTGGTGGGGAGCTACTGAGATGGGAATCGAGATCAAGATGCCCGCGCTCTCTCCGACGATGGAGGAAGGCACGCTGGCCAAATGGCTGGTCAAGGAAGGCGATGCGGTCAAATCGGGCGACATCCTCGCCGAGATCGAGACCGACAAGGCGACGATGGAATTCGAGGCGGTCGACGAGGGAACCATCGGCAAGATCATGGTGCCCGAAGGCAGCGAGAACGTGAAGGTCGGCACCGTGATCGCGAGCATGGCGGGCGAGGGGGCCGAAGCCGCCGCAGCTCCTGCTCCCGCGGCCGAGGTTCCTGCACCTCTCCCTGCCGCCGCCCCCGCCGCGGCCAAGCCAGCCGCCGCGCCGGTCGCCGCCGCCGATCCCGAAATCCCCGCCGGCACCGCGATGGTCTCCACCACGGTGCGCGAGGCGTTGCGCGATGCGATGGCGGAGGAGATGCGCGTAGACGACCGGGTGTTCGTGATGGGCGAGGAAGTCGCCGAATACCAAGGCGCCTACAAGGTCACCCAAGGCCTGCTCGACGAGTTCGGCGGGCGACGGGTGATCGACACCCCGATCACCGAATACGGTTTCGCCGGAATCGGCAGCGGCGCGGCGATGGGGGGTTGAAGCCGATCATCGAGTTCATGACCTTCAACTTCGCGATGCAGGCGATCGACCACGTCATCAACTCGGCGGCCAAGACCAACTACATGTCGGGCGGGCAGATGCGCTGCCCCATCGTGTTCCGCGGCCCCAATGGCGCGGCATCGCGGGTCGGGGCGCAGCATAGCCAGAACTACGCGCCGTGGTACGCCTCCGTCCCCGGCCTGATCGTGATCGCGCCGTTTGACGCGGCGGACTGCAAGGGTCTGCTCAAGGCCGCGATCCGAAGTGAGGACCCCGTGGTTTTCCTCGAGAACGAGCTGGTCTATGGGCGCAGCTTCGATGTGCCGCAGCTCGACGATTGGGTCCTGCCAATCGGCAAGGCGCGAACCGTGCGTCCGGGCAAGGACGTGACGATCGTCACGTACTCGATCGGGGTAGGACTAAGCCTCGAGGCCGCCGAGACGCTCGCCGCCGAGGGGATCGACGCCGAGGTGATCGATCTGCGTACGTTGCGTCCGCTCGACAAGGCGGCGGTGCTCGAAAGCCTGGCGCGCACCAACCGCCTGGTCATCGCCGAAGAAGGTTGGCCGGTATGCTCGATAGCTTCCGAGATCATCGCGATCTGCATGGAAGATGGCTTCGACGATCTCGATGCCCCGGTATTGCGGGTGTGCGACGAGGACGTCCCGCTGCCCTATGCCGCCAACCTGGAAAAAATCGCGCTGATCGACGCGCCGCGGATCGTTGCCGCGGTTAGGAAGGTCTGCAACCGCTAGATGTGAGCTTTCAGGAGGTTGTTCATCCGGTGTGATCCGGTCAGACTGATGTTGCAACACGTCAGCACTGAAGGAATGACCGGATGAACATCCACAAGAATGCCCGAACCACGCCTTTCAGTCGAGCCGAGATCGTGCGGCGCATAATGGTGCTGCGCGAGACCCCCAGGGCGGTTGCAACCGCCCTGGGGGTCTCGGAGCGAACCGTCGCCAAGTGGCTGGCGCGCTACAGGGCTGAAGGCGAGGCCGGTCTAGCCGATCGCAGCTCGCGTCCGCGCCGGTTTCCCGGCGCCACGCCGGCCAATATCATCGACGAGATCATCGCGCAGCGCCGGCTGCGCATCACCGGCAAGCAGATTGCCAGAATGCTTGCGGTCTCGCCTGCTACCGTCAGCCGGGTGTTACGCAAAGTCCGTCTCAGCCGCATGCGCGACCTCGATCCGCCAGTACCGGTACACCGCTATGAGCGGGCCCATCCCGGTGAGCTGATCCACATCGATATCAAGAAGCTCGGCCGCTTCGAGAGCATCGGACACCGTATCACCGGCGACCGGACCCGACAGAGCAACACCCGTGGCTATCGCGCTGGCGAGAGATATGGTGCCGGTTGGGAGTTCGTCCACGTCTGTATCGACGATGCCTCACGCATCGCCTTCAGCCAGATCCACCGCGACGAGAAGAAGCAAAGCGCCGTCGCCTTCCTCTACGCGGCAATCGAATACTATCGCAGCCTCGGAGTCACCGTCACCCGCGTCATGACCGACAACGGTGGGTGCTACCGAAGTTACGCATTCCGCGATGCCTGCAAGGCACTTGGCCTCAAGCACATCCGAACCAGACCCTACACCCCCAAGACCAATGGCAAGGCCGAACGCTTCATCCAAACCAGCTTGCGCGAATGGGCCTACGCCAGAGCCTATCCTACCTCGGAACACCGAAAACAGGCGCTTGAACCCTGGCTCCACAACTACAACTGGCATCGACCTCACGGTAGTCTACAATCCAACCCGCCCATCAGCCGACTGGGTCAGCCGGTGAACAACCTGTTGAGGCTCCACAGCTAGAGCTTCGTGCACGAAAGCCGCGCTGACCCCGCTCGTGTCTAGCGAAGTCGAGACACGTTCGCGCTACCCCGCTGTGGCTCGACTAGCGACCGGAGATCGGCGGTTCATCCTGAGCCTGCCGAAGGGCTAAGCGTGAGCGCGTCGGAAAATCGGCCCGGAGCGTTAAGGCGCGTCAGGTCGACTTGACGAAGATCGGGCGAGAGAAAGTCACCGTTTGGTCTTCGATGCCCACGATCGACATGAACGATTCGTATTTGTAGGTGAGTGTCAGGGTCTTTTCTGTGACCCCGAGTATTTGCTGATTTGCCGCGTCGCTGACGTCGGTCGAGACATCGGCGGCTTTGAACAGATACGCGTCGATTGCGCGGTTTCTAGCCCAAGTCGCCATGTCGATGTTGCTGATATGGTTGGCCTTCTGATACTGCACGGCCGTATAGCGTCCTGTCTCCGCGGCGATCGAGCGCAGCGCATTGTAGCTGTGCATCCAGGTTCCGACCTGGAGGACCCCGAGGAACAGGGTGATGATGGCGGGCGCGAGTATCCCGAACTCGACGACCACGCTTCCCGCGGAACTGTTCCGCAGGCGCTGAAGAATGCCGCTCATGACAGCACCACTGTGCGCGTGACGTGGTAGTTGAGCGGGCTGCCGATACCGAAATCGGCCCAGGTCGGAGTGTAGGTGTCGGTCAGCGCGATTTGCAGATAGGTGGTGACGATCGACCCCGCCGCGCAGTCGGTCTTGACGTTGACATAGGCCGCGGTGGTCCCGCAGCGGTATTTGTGGGTGATCGTGACTTGCGCGTCGGTCAGTCCAAGCGTCGTCTTCAGGACGCTCTTGAGCGCGGTGACCTCGGCGGAATCGTCCTTCCACCCAGCGAGCGCCATCGACGCCGCATCATCCGCGCCCGTCTGAAGCTCGTGCTGACGCGCGACCGCCTGGCTGACCTGGAACGCACCTAAGCTGAGCAGCGCCAGCACCGGCGCGACTAGTGCGGTTTCGACCACGATCGCGCCGCGCTCGTTGCGCAGCATCCGGGACAACGAGCGGATCATGCGACCAGCCGCACCGAGGCAGCACCGCCGCCAATCGAGACACCGCCGGTGTGATCGGCGGTTCCAGCCGGACAGAACGACGCCATGTCAGCGGTGCCGCCGATGTCGATGGTCTTCGCCGCGATCACCAGGCAGCGAGATACCACTCCAAACGTGCCGTTGAAGCTGATGTCGCTCTTGGGCAGATAGACCGTGCCCTCGAGCACCGCGCCGGCATTCCCGTTAAGCTTGTCGCCGCTTGAACCTGCGCCGGATGAGTTGCGATCCTCGAAGATCAGCATGTCCTTGAGCTTGAGCGCCTCGGCTTCGCTGATCCCGGCGGCGATCATTTCGGTCGTCGACATGGCCCGCAAATTGAGCGTGCTGCCGCCGTTGATGTCGATGCTCGCCCCGTTCTTGAGCACGATCATCACACCCGCGCCGGTGACGGTATCCTGCGCGTTGACCTTGAACTGGCCACCGTTGATCACATAGACCCCGGACGCCATCGTCGTATTGCAACTGACGGTGAAGGACGAATAGGTCCCCGGCTGCATCGCCGCGACGGTCGGGCTCGTCGTCGAACTGACCGAATCGATCTTGTGGGTGAACGTGGTCACCCGATCGATCCGCTTATAGGTGCTGGGACCGGGCGCCGTGGTGCAGACTTTGTTCTTACCATTGCCGGTGCAGGTCTGTACCGGAGCGCCGGGAACGGTCTGGACCGAGCCGGGCACGGTCGTGACTTGCGGGGTCGCCGGATTGTTGTTCTTGTTGACCTGCGTGCTGGCCGTGGCGGGTTCAGTCCCGGTCTGCGTCGCCGACGAAACCTGTGCCTTGCTGGGACCCGCCCACGGTCCGTTGGCGCCGGTAGCGGTGTAGGTCCAGTCTTCGATCAGCGTCGTGTTGGTGTAACCTGCGGTATAGCTCGTGGTCGAACCGCAGGCGTAAGTCCGCGGTGTAGGGTTGTTCGGCGGAGAAAGCTCGCCGAACGGATCGACCAGCCCCGTCTGACCTTCGAAGGCGACGTTCGTATAAGGCAGGCCGGTGTGCGGATCGGTGAAGGTCCCGGCGAGCGCATCGTCGATCTGTCCGGCGGCCACCAGATAGCCGACGTTGAACGCACCGTTGCCGCTCTTGATGATCGCGGTGTCGCTGTTGGAGAGAGCCGCGACGCCGCAGCGTGCGACGAGGTAGGCATTGCCACGGAACCGGATCGCACCGCTGGTGCTCGGATCGACCGCAATCAAACATGCCGTGAAAGCCTGCGATTTCTCGAACGCGGCCTGTGCCGATACGCTGATCGTCGTGCCCGAACCTGTCAGCAGCTTGCTGAACGGGAGCTCGCGGGTGGCACTGAGGGTGACCAGAACGCTGTTGTTGGTCTGCCCCGCGTAGTTCGCCAGGGTGATCGACGGCGTGCCCTGAAAGTCCACGACCTGAAGGTTCGCCGTCAGTTCCTGTTGCGCGCGGGTCTTGTATTCGTTGCCGGTGGTGCCGCCGACGCGCGACCAGGCACCAGCCATCGCAGCCTGATCGACCGCGTATTGCATCTCGCGCTTCCACATGTACCATTGCGCGGTATCGACCGCGAGGCCGGCCCCGCCGATGAACACCGGCGCGCCCGCGGCAAACAGGATCAGCACGTTTCCGCTGATATTGCGGCGGAGGCTCGTCATGAGCCGCTTGACTTTATCCAGCATGTCCAGCTTGCCCCGTTGAATTCCGCTTCGGCCAAATTTCTTCGGCATAGTGCTTGCGAATAGCAGGGCCTGGTAAGCGGTCCTTCAAGCAGGATGGTTAACGCCGTCTTTCAATCCACGGGGCTGATCGTGTCGTCGCAGAGCGCTGAAACTGGTGGAGTTTCGGGCGAATTACCACCGCCCATGCGGCTGGCGATAGCATATGCGCCGGGGCAGGCACGTTCGGCCTGGACCGCGCTGCTGGCGTTCGATCACCGCTTGTCCCGCGCCGTCGCCGGTGCCAGTTCGCCGCTGCTGGCGCAGCTCAAGCTCGCCTGGTGGCGCGACCGGATGCGGACCGCAGCGGCCACGTGGCCCGTTGGCGAACCGCTGCTCGCCGCGCTGACGGCGTTCGACGGCGAGCGCCCCGCGCTCGAAGCGTTGATCGACGGGTGGGAAGGGTTGGTCGGGGACGATGCCGACGAGAACGCGCTGGCCCGCCTGGTGGAAGCGCGCACCGGGGCGGTGGCGGCGCTTGCCCGGGTCATCGGGTGCCCGGTCGATGGGCTGGCGATCGCGGCATCAGCGCGACGCTGGACCATGCCCTGCGCGGCGATCGCGGTGCAGCGTCTGCCCCGCGCGCTGCGCCCGTTGCTGATCCTCGCCAATCTGCCACCAGCTGAGGAGGTGGGTGCGTTGGCGCTCCTGCGGATCGTCCGGCTTGGCATGTTCGGGCGTTAGGCTAATACTGCGGTGATGGGGGGGATCGGCGATGAACCGGATCGTGCTGGGTGCGCTGGCGGTGCTGCTGCTCGCCGCCGCTGGTGTGTTCTGGTTCGCCGGACGTGACGCGCTCGAAGCCGGGGCGCCACCGCCCGATCTGCTGGGCGAGGATGCCGGTCCGCCGGGCGATCCAAGCGCGCTGCCTTCGGCGAATGTGGCGGGCCTGCGCGGTCCCGCTCCGCCCGAGGCCAGCGAGATGAGCCGCGAGCAGCGCCGGTTTGCGCGCTTCGATCACAACGGCGACCGCCTGATCAGCCGCAACGAACTGCTCGCCACGCGCACGGCAGCGTTCAGGAAGCTCGACCTCGACGGCAACAATCTGCTCAGTTTCGAGGAATGGGCGGTGACCACCGCGAACCGCTTCAAGGGTGCGGACCGCGACGGCAACCTTCAGCTAACGCCGGAGGAATTTCGCGCCACCGCGCCCAAGCCGGCAGCCAAGCCGGCGTGTCGCTGCTGATATATTGACATTGATGTCAGTTATGCTAGGCGCGATTCCATGAACGCGCTCGTCCACGATTTCGCCCCCGCTGCCGACCGGGTTTTCGCCGATCCGCGCCGCACCAAGCTGCGTACGCGGCCGTTCAAGGCGCTCGGGCATTTCCGCCGCTTGCTCAAGGACAAGGAAAACACCGCCGAGGTGTTCGCCATCTTCGAGGCCCTTCCGCGGCGCGACTTCGTTCCCAGCGCAGAAGCGTTCATGGCCAGCGAACCGGCCGCGGGGATCTATCGGCAAGAGCCCGAACTGCCACCGATCCTCGACGATCATGCGGCCCTGCGCGCACTTGGCGCCGGCACCGTCGCCGCCGCCTATTGCGACTTCATGGAGCGCGAAGGGCTGAGCGCCGCAGGGCTGGTCGAGGAAGAGGCCAAATCGTGGGGCGATCGTCCGCGCTACGACGACGTCCTGTCGTGGTACGGCCGCCGTCACCGCGACACCCACGATCTGCTCCATGTCCTGACCGGCTATGGCCGCGACCCGCTGGGCGAGCAGTGCGTGCTGGCATTCACCTTCAGCCAGTCGCCCAGCCCCGCGCACCTTTTCATCGCCTATCTCGGTGGCTTGCATATCAAGCGCCAGACCAAGACCAAGGCCCCCGTACTGGCCGCGATCCGCGAGGGGCAGAAGCTGGGCAAGGCCTGCCCGCGCATTGCCGAAATGCCGATCCGCGAGCTGCTGGCGATGCCGCTGGACGAGGCGCGGCGGAAGCTCAACATCACGCCGGCGAAGCACTACGCCGAAGCACACCGGGTTTGGGCCCAGGAGGGGCAGGACCCCTACGAGCTGATGAAGCCGCAGACGGCCTGACTAGGTCTCGAGGCGCTTGATCAGCGCCTGCGCGGCGGCGGGGTTGCGAACTTTGGCCCCCGCGATGAAAAAGGCGAATACGTCGCGGCCGCCCGCCGCCCAGGCGCGCGCCTTCTCGGCCCATCCGTCCAGCGCCTTGGGCGGGTAGCCGGTGGCAACGCTCTCGACGCTGCGCTGGAGCCGGGTATACGCGAAGTCGGCCGTCGGCTCGTCGATGCAGGGGAATTCGTCGTCGTCGGCAAACACGATCGCCATGTTGCGGGCGCGGGCGAGCGCGTAGAACGCCGGATCGCGGAAGCTTTCATGGCGCGGCTCGAGCGCATGGCGCAGCGGGGTACCGTCCTGCTGGTCGGGGATGAGGTCGAGAAATCGGGCGAAATCGTCGCGATCGAAGCGCTTGGTCGCCGCGAACTGCCACAGGATCGGCCCGAGCCGATCGCCGAGTTCGGTAAAGCCCTGCTCGAGAAATGTCGTGATGGAATCCCCGCCGTCGGCCAGCACCTTGCGCGCGGTCGCATAGCGCGAAGCCTTGAGGCTGAACTTGAAGCCATCGGGCGCGGCCTTGGCCCAGTTGCGATAACTCTCCGGCTTCTGCCGCCCATAGAACGTCGCGTTGATCTCGATCGCGGTCAGATGCTGCGCGGCGTATTCCAGCTCGCGCTTCTGAGCTAAGGCCTCCGGATAAAACACCCCGCGCCACGGCTCATACGTCCACCCGCCGACGCCGACGCGGATGGTGCCCCGAATCACGCTTCCATCCACTCGCGGAAGAAGCGCTCGTTGGCGGCGCGAAGGTCGGCGAGGGGGGCGTCGAAGCCCGGACCACGGACGGCATTTCCGCCGATGTTGCCGATCACGGCGGCAAACACTCCGGCTGCCTTGGCCGCGGCGACGACCCCTCCCTCGTCGCCAGTCGCTACCAGATATCGCGCCTGATCTTCGCCGAACAAAACCGCTGCCGGATTGACCACGTCGGGCAAGGTCACTTCGATCCCGACGCCGCCCGCCAGCGCCATTTCCGCGATGGCAACCAGGGCGCCGCCGTCCGAGCAGTCGTGTACCGCGGTGGCGAGACCCAAATCGATCAGCGAACGGACGAATTCGCCATGGCGTCGCTCGATACCCAGATCGACAGCGGGGGGGCGCCCATCTCGCCGCCATGGCATTCCCGCAGCCACAACGATTGACCGACCTGGCTGTTGGTATGGCCGATCAGGATCAGCGTCTGGTCGGCTTTCAATCCGATCGTGGCCATCTTTTCATGATCATTCAGCAACCCCACGGCCCCGATAGCCGGGGTCGGCAAAATTGCGCTGCCGCCGCCGGTCGCCTTGCTCTCGTTGTAGAGCGAGACGTTTCCGCTCACGATTGGCATGTCGAGCGCGATGCAGGCCTCGCCCATTCCCTGGAGGCAGCCGACGATCTGGGCCATGATCTCGGGCCGCTGGGGGCTGCCGAAGTTGAGGCAGTTGGTCACCGCAAGCGGCTTCGCCCCGACCGCGCACAGGTTGCGATAGGCCTCGGCGATCGCCTGCTTGCCGCCTTCGACCGGGTCGGCGTAGCAATAGCGCGGGGTGCAGTCGGTCGTCATCGCCAGCGCCTTGGTGGTGCCGTGGATGCGCACCACCGCTGCGTCGCCTCCCGATTTCTGAAGCGTGTCGGCGCCGACCTGGCTGTCGTACTGCTCCCAGATCCAGCGGCGCGAGGCCAAGTCCGGGCAGGCCATCAGCTTGAGCAGGTCGGCGGCGATATCGTTGCTTTCGGGGATCTCCCCGAGCGGCTTGACCTGCGCCCACGCCTTGTAGTCCTCCTGGCTGAGATAGGGCCGGTCATAGAGCGGCGCGTCGTCAGCCAGCGGGCCAAGCGGGATGTCGCAGACCACCTCGCCGTCGAACTCGAGCACCATGTGGCCGGTGTCCGTAACCTCGCCGATCACCGCGAAGTCCAGCTCCCACTTCCTGAAGATCGCCTCGGCCATCGGCTCTTTGCCGGGCTTGAGCACCATCAGCATCCGCTCCTGGCTCTCGGACAGCATCATCTCGTAGGGGGTCATCCCCTCTTCGCGGCAGGGAACCGCGTTCATGTTGAGGCGGATGCCGGCCTCGCCCTTGCTCGCCATCTCTACGCTGGACGACGTCAGCCCCGCCGCGCCCATGTCCTGGATCGCGACGATGGCGTCCGTGGCCATCAGCTCGAGGCAGGCCTCGATCAGCAGCTTTTCGGTGAACGGATCGCCGACCTGGACGGTCGGGCGCTTCTCGTCCGAGTTCTCGTCGAATTCGGCGCTGGCCATCGTCGCGCCGTGGATGCCGTCGCGCCCGGTCTTGGAGCCGACGTAGACGATCGAGTTGCCGATGCCGGTCGCCGCCGAATAGAAGATCTTGGCCTGGTCGGCTACACCGACGGTCATCGCGTTGACCAGGATGTTGCCGTCGTAGGCCGGGTGGAAGTTGGTCTCGCCGCCCACCGTGGGCACGCCGACGCAGTTGCCGTAGCCGCCGATCCCCGCGACCACGCCCTGGACCAGATGCTTCATCTTCGGATGGTCGGGGCTGCCGAAGCGCAGCGCGTTGAGGTTGGCGATCGGCCGCGCGCCCATCGTGAAAACGTCGCGCAGGATGCCGCCCACGCCGGTCGCCGCCCCCTGGTAGGGCTCGATGTAGCTGGGGTGGTTGTGGCTCTCCATCTTGAAGATGCAGGCGAGTTTGGTGCCGTCCGGCCCGTCGCCGATGTCGATCACCCCGGCGTTCTCGCCCGGTCCGCAGATCACCCACGGCGCCTCGGTCGGAAGCTTCTTGAGGTGCAACCGCGAGGATTTGTAGCTGCAATGCTCGGACCACATCACCGAGAAGATGCCCAGCTCGACCATGTTCGGTTCGCGCCCCAGCGCATGAAGCACGCGGGCGTATTCGTCCTCGGAAAGCCCGTGGGCGGCGACGGTTTCGGGGGTGATCTGATCGGTGGCTTGTGGCATGCGCGCGCCCTTAGCGGGGCCTCGGAGCGAGCGCCAGCGGTTGGGCCGCGATAGCCGCGGATGGACCGCGGAACGCGAAGCGAATCTCTTCGGATTTTCTAGAATATCTCATCGTTTTCAGAATCTTACTGGAGCACTCGCGTCGAGCGATGTGACCTTTGCCGATCTAGCCGTGATCTTCGAGTTTCTCGAATCGGTGCCAGGAGTGATTCTGCGCGGCTTGGCCTATGCGAGATGGCGGCAAGCCGACTGTGTAGGAAAGCGCTAAGTGCCCACGGCGGTTCGGCGGATTCGGCCCAGCCACCCTGCGGCCAGCGTAGCCACGCCGTAAGCGAAGAACGCCAGAAAGGACGTTTCCGGCGTCACCTCGCGCGCCACCGGCCCGAACCAGTTCACCGCCTGGAGCGCGAGCAGAATCGCCGCCAGGACCATCGCGGGCAGCGCCGGGCCGCGAGTTCGCGCCAGGTAGAAGCCGAGCGCAGCGAACGTCAGCGACAATTCCAGGGGCATCTCGATTCCCGGGTGATTCCATAGCCCCAACCCCAACTTTGGGGACGATCCCGCCAGTGTCAGGTCGGGGCGGTGGACCAGCAGATCGAGCAGCCAGTGCGACAGCACTACCGAGCCCGCGATGCCCGCGGCGACCCGATCCCGTCGCCACAGCCAGATGAAAAGCGCGAACCCGGCCGCCCACACCGCGCTGCCCAGCAGGCTGTGCGTGTAGGGCATCTGATAAAGGTCCATCGGGTTCATCGCCGTGATCCCTGGCACCACGCGCATCTTCTCCGCGCCGGTCAGCAGCAGCGCGAAGAAGCCCCAGTCGACCAGTTGTCCGGCGACGAACAGCGTACCGAGTTTGGGCGCTCGCGGGTGAGCGGCGGCGGCGAGGGCAGGCGCCCAGTGACCTATGAGCATGGCCTCACCCCAACCGCGCCATCGCCCAGAAGCCCACCGCCGCCGCGACGGCGCTGGCGAACGCGCCCCAGGCGATGTCGATCAGCGTCACGTGCACCGGCCAGACCTTCATCGTCGCCTGGTTGGTCAGGTCGTAGGTGGCATAGCAGATCGCCCCGAACAGCGCGCCGTTGAGCGCCGCGATGCCGATCCCGCCCCCAAGGCCACTGGTGTGTCCCGCGCGCACCGCGAACCACACCAGCGCGGCGATGTAGAGCAAGTAGAACGCGATCGCCGGGGCGGGGCGGAAGCTGGGGGCGAGCAGCTCGCCCAGCGCGGGGCGATAGAGGTTCTTGCCGGCCCAGCCGAGCCACACCGCATCGAGCGCCCCGAACGACAGCCCCGCGGCAACGTATGCGATGATCCACTTCATGCCCCGGTCTCCTGATCACCCCTTGGCCAAGCGGGCGGGGCACAGGAGCCAGCTTGACCATGCCGCCATGCCTGGTCAATGCTGCCGCCGGTATGACCGAACAGCCCGACATCGCAGCCCAGGATATTTCCGGCCTGAACTTCGAAGACGCGCTCAGGGCGCTCGAGGATGTCGTGCGACGGCTCGAGAGCGGCGACACCCCGCTCGAGGAATCGATCGATCTCTATACCCACGGCAATCTGCTGCGCGCACATTGCCAGGCGCGGCTTGATGCGGCGCAGGCGCGGATCGAAGCGATCGTGACCGGCGCCGACGGCCAGCCCACCGGCCTGCGTCCGTTCGACGATACCGGCGCGCGGTGACGCTGGTGACGGCGGACGCTGCCGCATCCTCCGATCTGCGCGAGCCGCTCGAACGGATCGCGCGCGACATCGACGCCAGCTTCGATGCGCTGTTGCCGGTGCCCGCCGACCCGCGTGCGCGACTGGTCGAAGCGATGCGCTATGCCGCAATCGGCGGGGGCAAGCGGTTGCGCCCGTTGCTGCTGGTCGCCACCGCCGAAATGCACGCGGTCGATCGCGCTGCGGCGGTGCGGGTCGCCACCGCGATCGAGGCGATCCATATCTACTCGCTGATCCACGACGACCTGCCGTGCATGGACGATGACGCGCTGCGCCACGGCAAGCCGACCGTCCACCGCGCCTTCGACGAGGCGACCGCGGTGCTTGCGGGCGACGCACTTCATGCGATGGCGTTCGAAATCCTCGCCGACCCTGCCACCAGCGGCGATCCGTTCGTGCGGATCGAGCTGTGCCACGCGCTCGCCACCGCCAGCGGCGCGAGCGGCATGGCCGGTGGGCAGATGATGGACATGGTCGCCGAGCACGAGGTGTTCGACTTGCCGACGGTAACCCGGCTCCAGGCTCTCAAGACCGGCGCGTTGCTTGCGGCGGCGGTGGATATGGGGGCGATCCTGGGGCGGGTTCCCGTCGAGGGACGCCAGCACTTGCGCGGGTTCGCTCGAGATCTTGGCCTCGCTTTCCAGATCGTCGATGACATGCTCGATGCCGAGGGCGACGAGGCGGTGGCGGGCAAAGCGCTGCGCAAGGACGCCGACGCGGGCAAGCAGACGTTTCTCTCGCTACTTGGCGTCGAGCGCGCGCGCGAGCAGGCGACGATGCTGGTCGACCAGGCGATCGGGCAACTCGCCGGCTGCGGCGAGGAAGCCGGCATCCTGCGTGCGGTGGCGCGGTACGTTCTCGAGAGGGATCACTAGATGGCGGAACGGGTGGGGGTTTATCCGGGCACGTTCGATCCGATCACGCTCGGCCATATGGATATCATCGGCCGTGGGGCGAAGCTGGTCGACCGGCTGATCGTGGGGGTCACCACAAACATCGCCAAGTCGCCGATGTTCTCCGACGACGAGCGCATCGCGATGGTGCAACGCGAGGTCGCGGGGTTGGACGGGGATATTCGCGTCGTCGGTTTCAACTCGCTGCTGATGGACTTTGCCGAAAGTCAGGGCGCGGCCACGGTGATCCGCGGTATCCGCGGGGTCACCGATTTCGAGTACGAATACCAGCTCACCGGCATGAACCGTCAGATCAACGATCGGGTCGAGACGATCTTTCTGATGGCCGACGTCGCGCTCCAGCCGATCGCCAGCCGCCTGGTCAAGGAGATCGCCGTCTATGGCGGCGACATCGCGAAGTTCGTGACCCCAACGGTGCGCGACGAGGTCAATGCGCGGGTGCGTCAAAACGGGCTGCTGGGCAACCGCTGAACCCATCCTCGCACACCCCCCTTATTCATTGCGGGGACAGACGGTTCGCGGTATCGCGCCGCCGCCGGGACCACCCTCATTCCCGCGACGGAGCTCGAATACCTTATGCGTTTGCCCGTGCTGGCCGCCGCCGTTCTCGGCTTGGCCTTGATCGCCTCGCCCGTCGCCGCCAAGAAGAAGGAAGCGCTGGTCCCGCCGCCCGCCCCGATCGACATGACACTCGATGCCGATCCCACCCACGATCCCGAAAACGTGCTGGTGCTCGATCTTTCGAACGGCGGGCGCGTTGACATCCGGCTCAAGCCGCAATGGGCGCCTGCGCACGTCGAGCGGATCAAGACGCTGGCCGGGCAGGGGTTCTACAACGGGGTGATTTTCCACCGCGTGATCGATGGCTTCATGGCCCAGACCGGCGATCCCACGGGAACCGGGCAGGGCGGGTCGCCGCTGCCCGATCTCAAGGCCGAGTTCAACCCGGTGCCACACGTGCGCGGAACGGTGTCGATGGCGCGGACCAACGATCCCGACACCGCCAACAGCCAGTTCTTCATCATGTTCTACCCGCGCTTCGCGCTGGACAACAAGTACACCAACTTCGGCCGGGTGATCTCGGGAATGGAATACGTCGACGCGATCGTCCGCGGCGAGCCGCCGGCCAACCCGACGAAGATCGTCCAGGCCTCGCTCGCCAGCGAGAACAAGCCGCGACCGGTGATAGCGGCGGCTCCCGCAGTGGTCGCGGCGCCCTCGATCGATGAGCTGAACGCTTCCAAGTCGAACTGAACTTTCCCCTCCCCGGTGAGGGGAGAGGTGCTGGTTCACTCGACGCAATCGTACACGCTGCCTACAGGCGCCCCATGCGCGTCGATCTGTTCGATTTCGAGCTTCCCCCGAACGAATCGCGCTGCGCCCGGCGCGGCCGCGTGACGCGGCGCGGATGCTGGTGGTGCGACCCGGCCAGCTGAGCGATGCCGGGATCCGCGACTTGCCGGGCCTGCTGCGCCGCGGCGATGTGCTGGTGTTCAATGATACCCGGGTGATTCCCGCCCAGCTCGAAGGTCGGCGCGGCGCAGCGCGGATCGGGGCGACGCTCCACAAACGGATCGACTTGCGCCGCTGGCAGGCGTTCGTGCGCAACGGGCGGCGGCTGCGGGAAGGGGATACGATCGACTTTGCCGCGGGCGTGAGCGCCAGCGCCGATGCGCTTCACCCGGACGGCTCTTGGACCCTGGCGTTCGGCGGCGAGGAGCCGGTCGAGGTCTTGCTCGAACGCGCGGGGCGGATGCCACTACCGCCCTACATCGCGGGCAAACGCGCGACCGACGACGCCGACCGCGCGGACTACCAGACGATCTTCGCGCGCGAGGACGGCGCGGTCGCCGCGCCCACCGCCGCGCTGCACTTCACCCCCGCGCTTCTCGATGCGCTCGACGCCGCGGGGATCTCGCGCGAGACCCTGACGTTGCACGTCGGCGCGGGGACGTTCCTGCCGGTCAAGGCCGACGACACCGAAAACCATGCGATGCACGCCGAATGGGGCCAGATCGACGGCGCCACCGCCGCCCGCCTCAACGCCGCGCGCGAAGCCGGAGGACGGATCGTCGCGGTCGGCACCACCAGCCTGCGCCTGCTCGAAAGCGCGACGGGGGAAGACGGCGTCATCCAGCCGTTTGCGGGCGACACCGCGATCTTCATCACCCCTGGCTATCGCTTCCGCGCGATCGACGGGTTGATGACCAACTTCCACCTGCCGCGCTCGACGCTGTTCATGCTGGTCTCGGCGCTGATGGGGCTGGAGACGATGCAGGCGGCTTATGCCCACGCGATCGCCGCCGAATACCGCTTCTACAGCTATGGCGATGCTTCGCTGCTCTTGCCGGGCGCGGCGGGCGGTCCAGCGTAGGGCATGATCATCGTGCCGTCGGGTGCGGCGGTGTAGGTGGTCTGGGTGGGATAGGCGAACTCGATCCCGCGCTCGCGGAACGCGCGCAGCAGCCCCAATGCGACCGCCTGGTAGGCCGCCTTGGCCTCGGGCAGGTCGCCGACCTCGGCCTCGAACACCAGCTGGTAGTCGAGCGAGCTCGGCCCGAACGCGGCGAAGTTGGCGCGCACGAAGGTCTGTCCCGCGGCCTCGACCGTTTGCTGCATGATCGCCGGGATCGCCTCGGCCAGCTCGGGCGGGGTGTGGTAGACCACGCCGACGGCGATCTGCATCCGAAAGAACCGCTGGCCCGCCATGTTGGTCAGCTCCTGTTCGAGCAGTTTGGCGTTGGCGATGATCCGCAGCTCGCCAGTCAACGCGCGGATCCGGGTGGATTTGAGGCCGATCCGCTCGACATGGCCGGTGATCGGGCCCTCCTTGCCCTGATAGACGATCGTGTCGCCGACCCGGAACGGCTTGTCGAACAGGATCGAGAGCGCCGCGAATAAATCTCCGAAGATACCTTGCGCGGCGAGCCCGATGGCGATGCCGCCCACGCCCAGCCCGGCGACGAGGCCGGTGACGTTGACCCCCAGGTTGTCGAGCACGAAGATCAGCGCGATCGCGAACACCGCGAAGCTCACCAGCAGGCGGATGATCGCCATCGCGCTGGCTAGGCCCGAATCCTGGCCATTTTGCCCGGCGCGGTGCTCGATCAGCCCGAGCACGAACGTCCGCGCCCAGATCGCCGCCTGGAAGGTCGCGGCGACGATGAACACGAAGCCGATGGTCCTGCCGACCATTTCGGGGGCGTTGGCGTAACCCTGGACCAACCGCGCGGCGAGCGCGATCAGGAACCACAGGCGCGTCTTGCGGATCACCGCCGCGATCAGCGCGGGCCACGAACCGTCACCGCCAAGCCGCGCCGCGCCGCGCAGCAGCAGGTGCTTGAGCCCGGTGAACAGCAGCACCAGCAGCGCCCCGATCCCGATCGCCAGCGCGATCCGCAGCGCATGGCTCGAAAACCAGGCGATGGTGTCGAAATAGAGGGTGTCGAGTTCGGTCATGCCCGCCCTATCGGGAAATTCGCCGGGCGGCTCAAGGGCAGGCGGCGTCCTGGGCGAGCGCGGCGGCGGCGATCGTCGCGTCGATAAGGGCATCGTCGCGCGGGACACGGCCGTCGAGGATCAGCAGCGCGAGACCATGGACCAGCGCCCAGGCGCGCAACGCGACGATCCGCGCCAGGCGCTCGTCGCCATGGGCCAGTTCCAGCGCATGATCGTGGAGCAGGCTGGCGGCCCGGTCGTTACCGGGATCGCCGATTTCAAGGCCGGGATAGGTGAAGGTCAGCCGGAACAGCCCCGGGTTGGCCAGGGCGAAACGGACATAGGCCCGGCCGATCGCGGAAAACGCTGTAGCCCCGTTGCCGGTCGCGGCGGCGTCCTGCGCCTCGCCCAGGCGGCGCACGCCTTCCTGCGCCAAGGCGACCATCAGCGCGCGCTTGTCGGGGAAATGGCGGTAGACCGCGGTGGCGCTGACCCCGGCGGCGCGGGCGACTTCGCGCAGCGACAGCGCGTCGGCGTCAGCCTCCTCGATCAGGCGCAATCCCTCGGCAAGCAGCGCGGCGCGCAGGTCGCCGTGATGATATTTGCGTTCGGCCACTTTCGATGTTGACACTGTTGACTTCGCCCGCGATGATAACGCCGTAAACATTCTCTAAGAAAGGCGAGTCGGAATGGCAACCTCGTTCAAGGATGCGATCGTGGGCACGGTCGGCAAGGGCATCGAAGCCGTCGCCGGATTCAACCGCAGCCGGATGAAGGACGAGCATGACCACCCGTTCCTTTCGGGCATCCATCGCCCGATGGCGGAGGAGCTGACGCTGGCCGATCTTCGCGTCGAGGGTGCGATTCCCGCCGCACTCGACGGCAGCTACATGCGCACCGGACCCAACCCGTTCGCGCCTGACCCGGCGGGCTACCACTGGTTCGTCGGCGACGGCATGGTTCACGCGATCCGCCTCAAGGACGGCACGGCCGAGTACCGCAACCGCTGGGTCCGCTCGCATGACGTCGAGCGTCTCGGTGGACCCGCCGCCGCGCCCGGCCCGCGCCGGGGCCGAAGCGACAACGTGAACACCAACGTCGTCGGCATCGCCGGTCGGCCGATGGCGCTGGTCGAGGCGGGAAGCTATCCGGTCGGTTTCGACCATGCGCTCGACCGCCAGGAATACAGCAATTTCGGCGGCACCCTCGATGGCCCGTTCACCGCGCACCCGCACTACGATCCGGCGACGGGCGAGAACCACGCGATCACCTATGACGCGACCAATCCCAACGAGCTGCGCCACGTGGTGATCGATTCCGCCGGACGGGTGATTCGCGAGCTGGCGATCCCGGTGCAGAACGGCCCTTCGGTCCACGATTGCGCGCTGACCGAAAGGTACGTGGTGATCTTCGATCTGCCGGTGACGTTCTCGATGAAGGCGCTGCTCAGCGGTTTCCGCTTCCCCTACCGCTGGAACCGCGAACACAAGGCGCGTGTCGGCCTGCTCCCGCGCAGCGGCGCCGCCGAAGACGTCATCTGGTGCGCGGTCGATCCGGCCTATGTGTTCCACGTCTCCAACAGCTTTGAGGATGCCCGGGGCCGGGTGGTGATCGACGTCTGCCCGTATGAGACCATGTTCGACGGCGGCATGAAGGGCCCCAACGGGCGCAGCCAGGGACTAGAGCGGTGGACCGCCGATCCCGCGACGCGCACCGTCGCGCGGCGCACCATCGACGCCGCGCCACAGGAATTCCCGCGTCCCGACGAACGCTTCTTCGCCCGCGACTATCGCTATGCCTGGTCGCTCGCGCTGCCCGAGACCGAGCACCCCGGTTTCGTCTCCGACACCCGCCTGTTCGCGCACGATCTGGTCACCGGGGCGAAGCAGGTGCGCGATTTCGGCGAAGGCCGCTATCCCGGCGAGTTCGTGTTCGTCCCCCGCGCCGACGACGCGCCGGAAGGCGATGGCTGGCTGATGGGCCTGGTGATCGACGCGGCGCGCGAGGCGACCGAACTGGTGATCCTCGACACCCACGATTTCACCGGAACGCCGGTTGCCACCGTCCACCTGCCCCACCGGATCCCGCCGGGCTTCCACGGCAACTGGATTCCTGCCTGAACACTCAATTCTGACGCTAATCGAGGCTGGACAGCGACACCACGCTCCGCGAAACGGGGCGCAGTGTCCGAACCGATCCTCTCAATCTCAGGGCTGAGCAAGCAGTACGCCGGAGGCACGGTGGCGCTGGATCATGTCGATCTCTCCATCCGCAAGGGCGAAATCTTTGCGCTGCTCGGCCCCAATGGCGCGGGCAAGACCACGCTGATCGGCGCGGTTTGTGGATTGGTCCGCCCGACCGGCGGTACGATCTCGGCTTTCGGCGAGGACATGTCGCGCCACTGGCGGACCCTGCGCCGCCGGATCGGCCTGGTCCCGCAGGAACTCGGCTTCGACATGTTCGCGCGCGTCGATCGCGCGGTCGAGTATTCACGCGGGATGTTCGGCTGCGCGCCGGACCCACAGCGGATCGAAGAGGTGCTCCGCTCGCTCAGCCTGTGGGACAAGCGCCACAGCCAAATTCGCGCGCTGTCGGGCGGCATGAAGCGACGGGTCATGATCGCCAAGGCGCTGAGCCACGATCCCGAGCTGCTGTTCCTCGACGAGCCCACCGCCGGAGTCGATGTCGAGCTACGCCGCGACATGTGGCGCCAGATCGGCGAGCTGCGGGACCGCGGGGTCACCGTCGTGCTCACCACCCACTACATCGAGGAGGCCCAGGAGATGGCCGACCGGGTAGGGGTGATCAACAAGGGCAAGCTGCTGCTGGTCGACGACAAAACCGCGATCATGGCTCGGCTCCGGGCGCACCGAGGCGCGGATCGCATTAGCCGAGCCGCAGCGCGAAATTCCCGGTTGGCTTGGCGCCTATCCGCTGTCGATGGATCAAGACGGTCGCACGCTCGTCTATCGCGGCGGTGACGGTTCCGGCAAAGGCAAGCGCGAGATCGCGGACTTGCTGCGCTTGCTGGTGCAGAACGGGGTTGCTTTCGAGGGCGTGGAGACCCGCGAGTCCTCGCTCGAGGACATCTTCGTCGATCTCGTCGAGAACAAGCTTCAACCGGCATGAACCTTCGCAGCGCCATCGCCATCTTCCGCAACGAGGTCGCCCGGTTCTTCCGCACCGCGTTCGGCTCGATCCTTTCGCCGGTGCTGACGACCTCGCTGTACTTCGTTGTGTTCGGTGCGGCGATCGGCGGGCGCATCCCGGAGATAAACGGGGTGTCCTATGGCGCGTTCATCGTGCCCGGGCTGTTGATGCTGACGCTGCTGGGCGAGACCACCTCGAACGCCAGCTTCGGGATATACATGCCCAAGTTCACGGGCGCGATCTATGAACTGCTGAGCGCGCCGGTGGGCGTGCTGGAGACGCTGATCGGGTTCGTCGGCGCTGCCATCCTCAAGTCGCTGGTCATCGCCTCCATCATCCTGGCCACCGCGCTGCTGTTTGTGGACTACACGATCGTCCATCCGCTCTACGCGTTCGGCTACGTCATGCTGGTCGCGTCGGCTTTTGCGCTGTTCGGGTTCATCCTCGGGCTGTGGGCCGACGGGTTCGAAAAGCTTCAGATCGTGCCGATGCTGATCCTCACCCCGCTGACGTTCCTGGGAGGCACGTTCTATTCGGTGCAGATGCTGGCCGAACCGTGGCGCACGATCGCCCAGTTCAATCCGATCTTCTACCTGATCAACGGCCTGCGCTGGACCTTCACCGGATCCTCCGACGTGCCGATTGCGCTGTCGTTGGCATGCACGGTGGGGTTCGAGGTACTGTGCATCGCGGTGATCGCCTACATCTTCAAGACGGGCTGGCGGCTGCGCGACTGAGCGGGTAGCGGGCGGGCGTGACCCGC
Source organism: Novosphingobium sp. Gsoil 351 (assembly GCF_009707465.1). Lineage (NCBI taxonomy): Bacteria > Pseudomonadati > Pseudomonadota > Alphaproteobacteria > Sphingomonadales > Sphingomonadaceae > Novosphingobium > Novosphingobium sp. Gsoil 351. The sequence goes on along the minus strand of NZ_CP046120.1, from coordinate 813,424 downwards.
TTCGCCTTCTCAATCGCCGCCACCGACGGCAAGGCCCGCACCGGCAGCATCCGAATGCGGCGCGGCAAAATCCGCACGCCCGCGTTCATGCCCGTCGGCACTGCGGCCACGGTCAAGGCGATGAAGCCCGAGGCGGTGCGCGCGACCGGGGCCGACGTCATCCTCGGCAACACCTACCACCTGATGCTCCGCCCCGGCGCCGAACGGGTGGCGCGGCTGGGCGGGCTGCACCGGTTCATGAACTGGGATCGTCCGATCCTTACCGACAGCGGCGGCTATCAGGTCATGAGCCTGTCCGCGCTGCGCAAGATCTCCGAGGAAGGGGTGAGTTTCGCCAGCCACCTGGACGGCAGCCGCCACATGCTCAGCCCCGAACGCTCGATGGAAATCCAGCGGCTGCTCGGCAGCGACATCGTCATGGCGTTCGACGAATGTCCCAAGGCCGACCGCCCGCGCGACGAGATCGCGCGGTCGATGGAATTGAGCATGCGCTGGGCGTTGCGCAGCCGCGAGGCGTTCGATGCGGGCGAGGATCATGCTGCCGGAGCGGCCCTGTTCGGCATCCAGCAAGGCGCGCTCGACGAAGGTCTGCGCCGCGCCAGCGCCGAGGTGCTGACCGGCATCGGCTTCGACGGCTACGCGGTGGGCGGACTGGCGGTGGGCGAGGGGCAGGCGGCGATGTTCGCCACGCTCGATTTCTCCGCGCCGATGCTCCCCGCGGACCGCCCTCGCTACCTGATGGGGGTCGGCAAGCCCGACGACCTCGTCGGTGCGGTGGCGCGGGGCATCGACATGTTCGATTGTGTCCTGCCGACCCGTTCGGGCCGCAACGGGCAGGCGTTCACCTGGGCGGGCCCGCTCAACTTGCGCAACGCCAGGCACGCCGAGGATGCCAGCCCGCTCGACCAGCGCTGCGCGTGTCCGGCCTGCGCGCACTATTCGCGCGCCTATCTCCACCACCTCCACAAATCGGGCGAGATGCTCGGCGCGATGCTGACCACCGAGCACAACCTGTGGTTCTACCAGGCGCTGATGGCCGCGATGCGCGAGGCGATCGGGGACGGCCGGTTTGCGGAGTTCGCGCGGGAATTCGACCAAGGCTACAATTCCCCTCCCGCCCACTCCCCCTAGCCCCCGTCACAAACCGTCGTTACATGGGCCGCCACGAATCGCCCCGCGCGGGCCAGAACAGAAAGTGGCGCGCTTCATGGATATTCCGCTCGGCCTGACCTTCGACGACGTCCTCCTGCGTCCGGCCGAAAGCGATGTCCTGCCCACCACCGCCGACGTCCGCTCGCGCCTGACCCGCGGGATCACGCTCAACATCCCGGTGCTGTCGAGCGCGATGGATACGGTTACGGAGGCGGACATGGCTATCGTCATGGCGCAGATGGGCGGGATCGGGGTGCTGCATCGCAACCTGACCATCGCCGAGCAGGTCGCCGCGGTGCGCGCGGTGAAGCGCTTCGAGAGCGGGATGGTGGTCAACCCGATCACGATCCGCCCCGACGCCACGCTGGGCGAGGCGCAGTCGGTGATGGCGCTCAACAAGATCAGCGGGATCCCGGTGGTCGAGGCCTCGGGCAAGCTCGTCGGCATCCTCACCAACCGCGACGTTCGCTTCGCCGCCAACCCGGCGCAGCAGATCAGCGAGCTGATGACCCACGAGAACCTGGCCACCGTCCGCCCCGGGGTCAGCCAGGATGAAGCCCAGCGCCTGTTCCACCAGCGGCGGATCGAAAAGCTGCTGGTGGTCGACGACGAATTCCGCTGCGTCGGGCTGATCACGGTCAAGGACATGGACAAGGCGGTGACCTATCCCGACGCGACCAAGGACGCGGGCGGCCGGTTGCGCGTCGCTGCGGCGACCACCGTGGGCGACAAGGGATTCGAGCGCACCGCCGCGTTGCTCGAGGCCGAATGCGACGTGATCGTCATCGACACCGCGCACGGGCACAACAAGGACGTCGCGCGCGCGGTCGAGCGGGTCAAGCGGCTGTCCAACTCGGCCCAGGTCATCGCCGGCAACGTCGCCACCGCCGAGGCGACCCGCGCGCTGATCGACGCAGGCGCCGACGGGATTAAGGTCGGCATCGGTCCCGGGTCGATCTGCACCACGCGGATCGTCGCCGGCGTCGGCGTGCCCCAGCTCACCGCGGTGATGGACAGCGCCAGCGAAGCCGCCAAGCACAGTGTTCCGGTGATCGCCGACGGCGGCCTGCGCAGCTCGGGCGACGCGGCCAAGGCGCTCGCCGCCGGGGCCAGCAGCGTGATGATCGGCTCGATGCTCGCGGGGACCGAGGAAGCGCCCGGCGACACCTTCCTCTACCAGGGCCGCGCCTACAAATCGTATCGCGGGATGGGTTCGGTCGGAGCGATGGGCCGGGGCTCTGCCGATCGCTATTTTCAAGGCGATATCAAGGACTCGCTCAAGCTTGTTCCCGAAGGAATCGAAGGCCAGGTGTCCTACAAGGGGCCCGCCAAGGATGTGCTTCATCAGCTTGTCGGCGGGGTAAAGGCGGCTATGGGCTATACCGGCGCAGCCACGCTCGACGAGCTGCGGACGCGCGCCCAGTTCATCCGCATCACCGGCGCGGGCCTCAGCGAAAGCCACGTCCACGACGTGACGATCACCCGCGAAGCCCCGAACTACCAGTCGCGGTGACGTCGGTTCCGCGTATCTCGACTTCGCTCGTCACGAGCGGACCTCACAAGATGAGTTTGCCCAACCCGCTCATGTCGAGCGAAGCCGAGACATTTCGCGCGGCGCCAGTTCGATGACCCCTGCCGCGCGCGTCCAAGGCGCGATCGACTTGCTTGACGCGATCCTCGCCGCCACAAAGCGCGGAGGAGCGTCCGCCGACCGCGTCGCGTCGGAATGGTTCAAGGCGCGGCGCTATGCCGGCAGCGGCGATCGCCGGGCGATCCGCGAACTGGCGTGGCGTGCGATCCGGGCGAGCGGCGAGCCGCCGCCGAGCGGACGCGCAGCGATGCTGCTGGTCGCGAAGGCGGACGAGCAACTTGCCACGCTGTTCGACGGCTCGAATCACGCGCCCGGGCCGATGGTCGAGGGCGAGGACATGGCCAAGGCGGGGATCGCCCCGGCGTGGCTGATCGGTGCGCTCAAGGCGTCGGGCATTCCCGGCGCCGAATTCGCTGCGCTGCTCGACCGGGCTCCGCTCGATCTGCGCGCAAACCGTCTCAAGACCACGCGCGAAGCCTTGCTTGAAGCGCTGCCGGCGCCCGGCGAGCCGATCGCCGCGGCCGAAGGCTTGCGCTTTCCCGCCGGCACCCCCGCCGAAACCTGGCCGCAGTTCGCCGAGGGCCTGTTCGAGGTCCAGGACGGCGGCAGCCAGCTCGCCTGCGCCGCGCTGCGCGTCCAGCCGGGCGAAGCGGTGGTCGATCTGTGCGCCGGGGCGGGGGGCAAGACCCTCGCGCTCGCCGCCGCGCTCGACAACCGCGGCACGCTGCTCGCCTGCGATACCGACCGCGCCCGCCTCCAGCGCCTGCCGCCCCGCGCAGCGCGCGCCGGGGCGATGGTCGAGACGCGGCTGCTCGATCCGGGCAAGGAAGCCGAGCTGCTGAGCGACTGGAGCGAGCGCGCCGATGCGGTGCTGGTCGATGCGCCGTGCTCGGGCACCGGCACCTGGCGGCGCAACCCCGAGACGCGCTGGCGCCTGCAGCCCGCCGACATCAAGCGCCACGCCGCGCTGCAAAACCGCCTGCTCGATATCGCCGCCGCGCTGGTCAGGCCCGGCGGGCGGATCGGGTATGCGGTCTGCTCGCTGCTCGATGCCGAGGGCGCAGACCAGGCCGCCGCGTTCCTGGCGCGCCATCCAGGCTGGCGTGCAGCGGACGTTAACGCGGGCGCGGGTAGGCCGCGCGGAACCGGGGTGCGGCTCACACCGTTCCACGATGGCACCGACGGGTTTTTCTTCACAGTCCTCCAGCGCCTGTGATAGCTTTGCTCGTCATGACGCGGAATTTGCGATGACCGGCGGTCAGCCCGCGCTGCCCAGCCGCTCGATGGAGTTGTTGATGCGCTATTATCCAGCCGCCCTGGCCCTGTCCGCGCTGGTCGCGGTGACCGCGAGCGTGAGCCACGGCGCCGCGCCCGATAGCCAGGACCCGCGTGCTCGCGCGTTGCTCGCCGAAGGGCGCGCGGTGCTCGCGCAGGGCAAGGCGAGTGAGGCGGCCGATGCGTTCGAGGCCGCGCTGGCAGTCGATCCGGCGTACATCGCCGCCTATCTCGCGCTGGGCGATTCCGCCCGCGCCGAAGGCCTGCAGGGCAAGGCGATCCACTATTACCGCGAGGCGCTCGAACGCGATCCCGACAACGTCGTCGCGCTTTCGGGCGAGGGCGGGGCGATGGTCGAGAAGGGCGCGGTCGAAAAGGCCCGCAAGAACCTCGCCCGGATCGAGAACCTTTGCGGCAAGAGCTGCGCTCCGGCCCAGCAACTCGCCGCTATGATCGCGCGCGGTCCGATGCCGCGGGTCATCTCCGCCGAAGCGGTTCAAGCCAAGCCGGTGATAACTTCGACGAATTGAATTGCTTTCATTCCGGATAGCCGCACCGGTCCGCTCGTGTCGAGCAGCCCGCGCAGCGGGCGACCGTCGAGACACCGCGGACCATGGTCGAAGGGAGTGGGCAATCCCTCGACTTCGCTCGGGATGAGCGGGGCGGGAAGATTATAGCCGGTTCAAATCAACCCCGCGAACTCCTCCAGCACGGCGCGATAGACGCGGCGTTTGAACGGAACGATCAGCTCGGGCAGCAGCTCCGGCTCGAGCCATTTCCATTCGAAGAATTCGGGTGGATCGTGCGCATCCAGCCGCACGTCGGCGTCCTCGCCGGTGAAGCGCATCAGCACCCAGTGCTGGCGCTGGCCGCGGTACTTGCCGCCCCACAGCTTGCCGAGGAGATCGTCGGGCAGGTCGTAGAGCAATTCCTCGCGCGTCTGGGCGATGATCGTGGCGTGATGCTCGCCGACCCCGGTTTCCTCGCCCAGCTCGCGGAACGCCGCGACGTGGAGGTCTTCGCCGTCGTCGATCCCGCCCTGCGGCATCTGCCAGCGATCACCTTCCCCCCTCGAGCCTTTTGGGGCGTCGATCCGCTGGCCGACGAAGACCTTGCCTTCGCCGTTGACCAGCATGATTCCCACGCAAGGGCGATAGGGGAGGGCCGCGAGATCGACGCTCACGCGTTCCCCAGCATCAGCCGCATCGCCGCGAAGATGCGCTGCATATCCGCCTGCGCCGACGGCAACGCCTTGCGCAGCGTGGTGAAGCCGTGGATCGAGCCCTTCATTTCGAGGAACACCACGTCCGAACCCGCGAGGATGAGCTGCGCGCCATAGACCCGGCCACTGTCGCGGATCGGATCGAGCGAGGCGGTGACCAGCACCGTCGGCGGCATCTTGGCGTGGTCGCCATGGATCGGATAGGCGCGGGTATTGCCCGGCACCGCGCCATAGCATTCGCTGAACCAGTCCATCGAAGTCTTGGTCAGCAGGTGGCCCTCGGCAAAGTCGAGCATCGAGACATGGTCGGGCTTTTCGTCGCTAAGCGGGTAGATCGGGACCTGGAGCACCACCGGCGCGGCGGCGGGGCGCTCCATCAGCGCCTGGGTCATGACGATGGTCAGATTGCCGCCCGCGCTGTCGCCGATCGGAATCAGCCCGGTCACCTTGCGGCCGAGTTCGGCGGGGCTTTCCGCCACCCACCGCGTCGCCGCCTCGCAATCGTCGGGCGCGGCGGGGAAGGCGTGCTCGGGGGCCAGGCGATAGTGGACCGCGACCACCGGCAGGTCCATTTCCGCGGCGATTTCGGTGCACAGCGCGTGGTGCGTGTCGAGATCGCCGATGGTGAACCCGCCGCCGTGGTAGAACACGATCGCCGGGCCGGGCTCGCGGGTTTCGCGCGCGTCGTAGAAGCGCAGCGGGATATCGCCCGCGGGACCCGGGCAGGTAAGGTCGCGGATCACCGCCAGCGGGCGCGGGTCGAGTTCGCCGACCGGGACCATCGCCAGATAGGCGCCGCGCGCTTCGGCCAGCGGCATCTCGTGCATCTGCGGCCCCTCGATCGAATTGAGGAAATCGAGGAAGCCGCGGACATCCGGACGGGTGTAGTGTCCGGTCTGGGTCGGGGGCTCGATTGTGGTCGTGTCGTTCACGGGGCACCTCTCGCGTTTTGCGTTCAGCTTGGCATAAGTCGCCGTGTGCAACTTGACCTAGCGCCGCCACCGGGATTTTGCTGGCTGGCGGTTTGCGCAGGGGAGAGATTTTCTTTTTGCGCGTATAAGGTGAGGGGCATAAGCGCGGCGCACATTTCCCGGCCATCGACCGGGTCGCGCCGACCGAGGTACTGAATGGCTACTGCATTTGCTCAAGACACTTCGCCGGTTTCCGGGAGGGATGACCTGCGCCCGCCCAGCGAGCGAGAACCCGATTCGGTGGTGGTGCGCTTTGCCGGGGACAGCGGCGACGGGATGCAGCTGACCGGCGGGCAGTTCACCCTGTCGACTGCGCTCAGCGGCAACGACCTGGCGACTTTTCCCGATTTTCCCGCCGAAATCCGCGCGCCGCAGGGCACTCTGTTCGGCGTTTCGGCATTCCAGATCAACTTCGGCTCGACCGATATCGAGACCGCGGGCGACGCCCCCGACGTGCTGGTGGCGATGAACCCGGCGGCGCTCAAGACCAACGTCGATGCGCTCAAGCCCGGCGGTTTGATCATCGCCGACACCGGCGAGTTTACCCGCCGCAACCTGGAAAAGGCGAAGTACGAGACCAGTCCGATCGACGACGGCAGCCTTGCCCGGTGGCAGGTGCTGGCTTTCGACATAAGCGCGCTGACGCTCGAATCGGTCAAGCCGTTCGGGCTTGGCAACAAGGAAGCGCTGCGCTGCAAGAACATGTGGACGCTGGGGCTGGCGCTGTGGATGTTCGATCGCGATCGCGCCCCGCTCGTCGATTGGCTCAAGGCCAAGTTCGCCAAGAACCCGGTGCTGGCCGACGCCAACATCGCCGCGCTCAACGCCGGGCACGCCTATGGCGAGACTGCCGAACTGGCCGGGCCGCTCAAGCAGTATCACATCGCCCCGGTCGATAGCGCGCCGGGGCTGTATCGCACCGTCACCGGGGCCGAGGCGATCAGCCTGGGTCTGGTCGCGGGGTGCCAGTTGGCTGGACTGCCGATGTTCTTCGGCGGCTATCCGATCACACCGGCCAGCGCGATCCTCCACCATCTGGTGCGGCTCAAGGAGTTCGGGATCACCACTTTCCAGGCAGAGGACGAGATCGCCGCGGTCTGCGCCGCGATCGGCGCTTCGTATGCCGGGCAACTGGGGATCACTTCGTCGTCGGGACCGGGAATCGCCTTGAAGGGCGAGGCGATCGGGCTGGGGATCATGACCGAGCTGCCGCTGGTGATCGTCAACTCGCAGCGCGGTGGACCTTCGACCGGGCTGCCGACCAAGACCGAGCAGAGCGACCTCTATCAAGCGGTCTATGGCCGCAACGGCGATCTCGCCGATCCCCGTCGTCTCGGCGCGCAGCCCCGCCGACGCCTTCGAATGCGCGATCGAGGCCTGCCGCCTGGCGGTGCAGTACATGACCCCGGTGATGCTGCTTACCGACGGCTACATCGCCAACGCCGCCGAGCCGTGGAAAGTGCCGGATCCTTCGGCTTTCACGCCGTTCCCGGTCAGTTTTCTCGAGGAACCGAACGGTCCCGACGCATCGCTGCTGCCATATTCGCGCGACTGGAAGGGCGCGCGGCCGTGGATCAAGCCGGGCACGCCGGGCCTCACCCACCGCATCGGCGGGATCGAGAAGGCCCCCGGCACCGGCAATATCGACTACTCGCCCGGCGCGCACCAGGCGATGACCGACGCGCGCAAGGCCAAGATCGACGGGATCGCCGACGACATTCCCGAACAGGACGTCTGCCTCGGCGAGCCCGGCGGCAAGCTGGCGGTGGTCGGCTGGGGCAGCACGTTCGGCCCGATCCACCAGGCGGTCCGCCGGATGCGCCGCAAGGGCTTCGACGTCAGCCACATCCATGTCCGGCACATCTGGCCGATGCCTAGGAATTTGGACGCGTTACTAAAGGGTTATGAGAACATCCTCGTACCCGAGATGAATACCGGCCAGTTCAAGACCGTGCTCCGCGACCAGTTCTTGGTCGATGCCCGGCCGCTGACCAAGACCAGCGGCCAGCCGTTCACCATCGCGGAGATCGAGGCTGCGATCGGCACGTTCTTCGACCGCGTGCCGGGCAACGAGGGCGGCGAGGTCGATGCGGACACGACCCAATTGCCGAGCATCAAGGCGCTGAACCCATGAACGACATGACCCCCATCCCCATTCCGACCACGCTCAAGGATTGGGAATCCGACCAGGAAGTTCGCTGGTGCCCGGGCTGCGGCGACTATGCGATCCTCAAGGCGGTGCAGCGCACGCTGCCCGAGCTCGGCTGCGATCCGGCGAACACCGTTTTCGTCAGCGGAATCGGCTGCTCGAGCCGGTTTCCGTACTACATCGAAAGTTACGGCTTCCACACGATCCACGGCCGCGCGCCGGCGTTCGCGACCGGGATCAAGCTCGCCAATCCCGATCTCGACGTCTGGCTGGTGACCGGCGACGGCGACGGGATGAGCATCGGCGGCAACCATTCGATGCACATCCTGCGGCGCAACCTCGATTGCCAGATCCTGCTGTTCAACAACGAGATTTACGGGCTGACCAAAGGCCAGGCCTCACCCACCAGCCGCCTCGGCACCACCTCGCCCTCGACCCCGATGGGCTCGATCGACCGCCCTGCCAGCCCCTGCGCCTTCGCGCTGGGCAGTGGCGCACGGTTCGTCGCGCGCGGGTTCGATGTGTCGAAGAAGCTGCCCGAAGTGCTCAAGGCCGCCTACCACCACAAGGGCGCGGCGTTCGTCGAGATTTTCCAGAACTGCATCGTCTACAACAAGGACGTGTTCGACGGCTTCGCCGCGCCCAAGGGCGCCGAGGACCATCAGCTCTGGCTCGAGCACGGCGAGCCGATGCTGTTCGCCAAGGGCACCCAGGGCATCGCGCTCGATGGCGTGAGGCTGATGCTCAAGGTCGTCGATGTCGTCGACGGTGACTGGCAGGCGGCGGGGGTGATCGTCCACGACGTCAAGAACCGCTCGGTCGCGCACATGCTGGTCGAACTCGCGTTCGGGCCGTTCCCGATGGCGCTGGGGGTGATCTACGACGATCCCCGCCCGACGTTCGAAGTCGTGGTCCACGAGCAGAACGCCGAGGCGCGCAAGGGCAAGACCGCCAACCTGGCCGCATTGCTGGCGAAGGGCCAGACCTGGACCGTGGGCGAGACCGCGCACGATCCGCTCTAACCGGACAGTTCGGAGGTCGGGTCCAAGCCCTCGGCCACGGCGCTGTCCGCTGCCGCCTTGGCCGGACGATAGAGCAGCGCCGAGGCAATGAACGCCCAGCCGGCACCGCCGAGCCAGCCGGCGATGGCGTCGCTGGGATAGTGCACCCCCAGCCACACTCGGCTCAACGCGATCAGAAAGGTCAGCGCCATCGCAGCGAGGACGACCGTCGCGCGGACCGAATGGCGCGGGCTCAGCGCGGCGAACGCGAGCGCGATCGATATGTACACCACCGCGGAATTGAAGCTGTGACCGCTGGGGAAGCTCAGGCCCCCGGCGTCGGTCAGGTGGCTGACGATGGCGGGACGCGGGCGTCCGACGAACGCCTTGATCGCGCTGTTGACCGCCCAGCCGGTGGCGATCGTCAGCGCCAGCAGCGTGGCCTCGCGGCGCAGGCGCAGAAACAGCAGCGCGACCAACGCGCCCATTGCGACAAGGTTGCGCAGCAGCACGCCGCCCAGCGCGGTATAATCCCTGACCGCCTCAGCCAACCACGGAGCGCCGCGCGGGTGGAAATCCATCCCGGTCCGCCACAAACGCAGCCCCGCGGCATCGAAATCGGCTGAGTTTCCGCTCAGCACGGCCACCACCACCACCGCGAATCCGATCCAGCAAAGTGCGCCCGCGAGCAGCGCGTGTGTGGGATCGATCCGCCAGCCGCGCGCGGGGAGGGTGACGGTTTCGGCCGGGAGACCCGCCGTGGCTTGGCTCTTCGGATCCATGGGGGTCACAATCCCGAGCACGGCGCAACGTTCCGCGCGCTTGACCGTTAGCGCGGCGGCGGGAACAGCGCCATCGGTTGCCCACAGGAGTCCCGATGACTGCCCCGATTCTCGTTTGGCTGCGCCGCGATTTGCGTCTGGCCGATCAGCCCGCGTTCCACGCTGCGGCGGCGAGCGGTGCGCCCATGGTGCCGGTTTACGTGCTCGACGACGATGGCGCGGGCGATCGGGCGCTTGGCGGGGCCTCGCGCTGGTGGCTGCACCACAGCCTGACAGCGTTGGATGTGGATTTGCGCCGCGCCGGATCGCGCCTGATCCTGCGTCGTGGCGGTGCGGCACGCGAGTTGGCCGCGGTCGCCAAGGAGGCGGGCGCGCGCGAGATTCACGCCATCGTCCACTACGAGCCGTGGTGGCGCAAGGCCGAAGGTGAAGTGGCCAAAGTGCTGAACCTGCATCTTCACGACGGCAACTATCTCGCCCCTCCGGCCAGCGTGCTGACCGGAGGCGGCACCCCGTTCCGCATCTTCACCCCCTTCTGGCGCGCGCTGGAACAGGAAATGCCGCCGCCCGAACCGCTGACCCGGCCCAAGCTGACAGCACCGGCGACATGGCCCGACAGCGCCAGGCTGGAGGACTGGAACCTGCTGCCCACCGCGCCCGACTGGGCGGGAGGATTCCGCAAAGCCTGGCGGGTCGGCGAGCACTCTGCGCAGGACCGGCTTGACGAGTTTCTCGACCGCGTCGGCGACTACGAGACCGCGCGCAACCTGCCCTCGATTGACGGCTCCTCGCGCTTCTCGCCGCATTTGCACTGGGGTGAACTATCGCCGCGCCATGTATGGCACGCGCTTTCGGGCAAGCGCGGGATCGGCGCGCAAAGTTTCCGCCGCGAGCTGGGCTGGCGCGATTTTGCTCAAGGGATCGTCGCGCAGTTTCCCCGCTATGGCGAGGAGAGCTTCCGCGAAGAGCACCGCCGCCTGCCGTGGCGCGATCCGCGGGGCGAGGCGAAAGGCGACTGGGCCGCCTGGCGGCAGGGCCGCACCGGTTATCCAATCGTCGACGCGGGGATGCGTCAGCTATGGGCGACCGGATGGATGCACAACCGGGTGCGGATGATCGCCGCTTCGTTCCTGATCAAGCACTTGTTGATCGACTGGCGGCACGGCGAGCGTTGGTTCTGGGATACGCTGGTGGATGCCGACTACGGCAACAACGCCGTCAACTGGCAGTGGGTCTCGGGCAGTGGGGTCGATGCCAGCCTGTTCAGCCGGATAATGGCCCCGCTGGTCCAGTCTCCCAAATTCCAGGCGGCGAACTATATCCGCGAATGGGTGCCCGAACTGGCGGGCTTGTCGGACGACGACATTCATGACCCCGTGTTTCGTCCGACCGGGTATCCCGCGCCGATCGTCGGCCACCGCGAAGCGCGCGAGCGGGCGCTGGCCGCCTACGCCCAGGTAAAGTCTGGCGCATAAGGCATAGAGCATTGCCGCACGCGGGAGGCCGCAGCATAAGCGCGGCGATGAACGCGCAAGCACCGATCCGTGGAACTCATCTCGCCGCCGCGGGAAAGCGCTGGCGTGGCGGAACCGGGCTGCTGGCGAGGTTCGCGGCTGGCGGGTTCGGGCGCGTGCTCGACCGGATCGACCATGGGCTCGAGGCTGGATCGTTACTTGCGACCCTTCCCGACGGCACCCGGCGCCTTTTCGGCGGGCGGGCGCCTGGACCCGACGCGCAGATCGAACTGTGCCACTGGAACGCACTTTTGCGACTCGCGACCGGGGGTTCGGCTGGTTGGTACCAGGCGTGGGAGGCGGGCGAATGGGATAGCCCCGACCCGGTCCAGATATTCGCACTGTTCATGCGTAACGCCGCGACGCTGGGCGGTGTAGCGCGAGCCAAGGGTCCGTGGCGGTGGCTGCTGCGGCGACTCCATCAATTGCAGCGCAACACGCGTGATGGCGCGCAGAAGAACATCGCCGCGCACTACGACCTCGGTAACGATTTCTATCAAGCCTGGCTAGGCGCGACGATGATCTATTCTAGCGGACTGTTCGGTGCTGCCGGACAGGCTGAACCGTCGCAGCTCAGCCAGTTCTTCGCGCCGATCGACCGCGGTCAGTCGAACAAGTGCGGCGAAATCGTCCGCCGGCTCGACGGGCTGCCGATCGACCGGGCTCTGGAGATCGGCTGCGGCTGGGGCACGTTGGCGGCGCATCTGGCGGATCGGTTTGCCGCGCGGGTCGATGCGATCAGCTTGTCGGACGAGCAACTCGGATTCGCTCGAGCGAAATTCGCCGCCGAGGCCACCGTAGATTTTCGCCGTGAGGACTACCGCGATGTCACGGGTTCCTACGACGCGATCGTCAGCATCGAGATGGTCGAGGCGGTGGGCCGGGAATACTGGCCGTCGTTCTTCGATTGCCTCGACCGCTGTCTCGCCCCTGGCGGCCGCGCGGTGATCCAGTTCATCTCGATCCGCGACGAGCTCTTCGATGCCTACGCTGCCAGCGCAGATTTCATCCAAACCTATATCTTCCCCGGCGGGATGCTGATCCGCACCAGCGAGTTCCGCCGCCTCGCCGCCGAACGCGGGCTGGCGTGGCACGACCAGCTCGATTTCGGGATCGACTATGCCGAAACCTTGATGCTGTGGCGCGAAGCGTTCGACGGCGCGGTGGAGGCAGGCGATCTGCCCGCCGGCTTCGACGAGCATTTCGTGCGTCTGTGGCGCTATTACCTGATGTATTGCGAGGGCGGCTTCCGCGGCGGCGGAATCGAGGTCAGTCTGGTCACGCTTAGCCGCGAATAGGGTTCAGCAGGGCCGGAACACGCCTTCACCGCGAAACCGCGCCAGGATGTTGTCGTGGACGATCGGGCTGAGCAGGTTCTGAAACGCGCAGCCGACGATGTTGTCCTGCCACCAAACCACTTCGCCCTGGAGCGATTCGAGCCCAGGCAGGGTCAGCCATGTCAGCGAGCCGACGTGCATCCGGTTCACGCACTGTGCCGAAAACCCGCCAAGCGAGAGATCGAGCACCTGGGTCTGGAACGATCGGCCTCCCGATGGCCGTAGCGAGGCGGGAATCGAGATCCGCGTGCGCGGGGCGCAGCGGTCTTCCTGCGAGACCAGCTCGTAGCGGCTTCGCGACGTTGTCGTCGAATGCATGGCGCAGCTCCCGTACAAAGGCCTCACCGCGTGTTTACGCGCGACCCATGGCGACTTTTCTGCAATCCGGCTTACCGTGACGTTATGCGCTTTGGTTAACGCGCTCGCGGTGACCAGTAAGGAAGGGCTCGCCGAGCAGCGCGACCAGCCGTTCGGCCACTGCTTCCGGCGGTTTGACGCTGGCCGGGTCCTCGCCGGGATAGGCCCGCGCGCGCATCGCAGTGCGGGTTGCGCCAGGATCGACGATCGCGACGCGGATATGGCCGATCGCGCGGTTTTCCTCGGCATAGGCGACCAGCAGGGCTTCGAGCGCGGCTTTCGAAGCGGCGTAGGCGCCCCAGAAGGCGCGGGGAGTCTGACCGACCGAACTGGTCAGCGCGATAATCCGCGCGTCCTTGCTCGCCTTGAGCATCCTGTCGCAGTGCCCGAGCATGGCCTGCTGCGCCATTAGGTTCAGGGTCAGGGTCTTGTTGAACTCGCGCGAATCGAGTTGGGTGACGGGCGTCAATTGCGGAAAATAGGCCGCGCCCAGCACGAGGATGTCGAGCGCGTCCCAACGCTGGCCGATCCCCGCCGCCAGCCGTGCCGCGCCTTCGGGGTCGGCCAAATCGACTGGTGCGATCGTCGCTGTGCCCCCGGCCGCGTAGATCGCTTCCTCGACCGCCTCGAGCGCCTTGGCATCTCGCGACGTCAGGATCACGTGGGCGCCTGCCGCTGCCAGCGCCCCGGCGGTCGCCGCGCCGATACCCTTGCTGGCACCGGTGACGAGCGCCACTTGGCCCGAGAAGGGCCGTACCTCTTGCGGGTTCGCCATCAAGCGACCTTTTCGGCGAGCAGGCTGAGTTGGGCGGGGTTCGTGCGCTCGGCCAGATCGGTCAGGCGGGTCGGATAGTCGCCGGTGAAACAGGCATCGCAATATTGCGGCGCGCCGGACCTGCGTTGGGCTTCCCCGACCGCGCGATAGAGGCCATCGATTGATACGAATGCCAGGCTGTCGGCGATGATGAAGTCCGCCATCGCCGCCACGTCCATCCGCGCGGCGAGCAATTTGGAGCGTTCAGGGGTATCGACGCCGTAGAAGCACGAATGCTCGGTCGGCGGGCTGGCGACGCGAAAGTGGACTTCGGCGGCACCGGCGTCGCGCATCATCTGGACGATCTTGAGACTGGTAGTGCCGCGTACGATCGAATCGTCGATCAACACGATCCGCTTGCCCGCGACCAGCGCACGGTTGGCGTTGTGCTTGCGCCGGACATCGGCATTGCGCGCTCCGTCGCTGGGTTGAATGAAAGTGCGCCCGACATAGTGCGAGCGGATGATCCCCAGTTCGAACGGAATGCCCGACTGTGCGGCAAAGCCGATCGCCGCGGGAACCCCACTGTCGGGTACGGGCACCACCAGGTCCGCCTCAACCGGGCTCTCGATCGCCAGTTGCTGGCCGATCGCCTTGCGCACTTCGTAGACCGAGCGCCCATCGACGATCGAATCGGGGCGGCTGAAATACACGTGCTCGAAAATGCATGGCCGCGGCGCAGGGGTGCCGAACGGCCGGTGGCTGGTGATCTTGCCCTCCCGATCGACCTCGATCAGCTCACCAGGATCGACCGTGCGGATCAGGTCGGCCCCAACGACGTCAAGCGCGACCGATTCGCTGGCGAAAATCACCGATTCGCCCAGCTTGCCCAGCACCAGCGGGCGAATGCCCAGAGGATCGCGGCAAGCGATCATCCCGGCGGGCGTCATGCAGATTAGCGAATAGGCACCCTCCACCATCCGCAGCGCGTCGACGAAACGGTCGAGCAGGGTGGGATAGCGGCTGGTCGCGACGAGGTGGATGATGACCTCGGTGTCCGAGGTCGACTGGAAGATCGATCCCTTGCCGACGAGGTCGCGGCGCAGCGCCACCGCATTCGAGATGTTGCCGTTGTGGGCGATTGCGAAACCGCCCGAGGCGAGGTCTGCGTACAGCGGCTGGACGTTGCGCAGGCCGCTGCCGCCGGTGGTAGAATAGCGAACGTGCCCGGCCGCCATGTCGCCGGGCAGTTCGGCGAGCGCGCTGGCGTCGGAGAAATTGGCGGCGACATGGCCGATCCCGCGGCGCGAGTAGGATTCTTGCCCGTCGAAACTGGTAATGCCGACCGCTTCCTGGCCGCGATGTTGCAGCGCGTGCAGTCCAAGCGCCACCATTGAGGCTGCATCGCGAGCGCCGACGACACCGAAGATACCGCACTCTTCGCGCAGCTTGTCGCCATCCGCATCGCAGTAGGGGTGGGTGAGATTCATGCGTCCCGGGGACTCGCTACGACGCCTGCGCGCCAGCCTCGTCGGCGCCCATGTGGCGGTGAACGGCTGCGAAGGCAAGGGCGGCTTGCCCTCGCATCCCCCGCCGCCTACATCGCGCCGCACCACGCCCGCCCGGAGCGCCCGTTCTTGATCCTCACCCCGTTCGAATGGATGATCGCCAAGCGCTATATGCTGCCTGGCCGCGGCGAGGCGTTCATCGCGCTGGTCGCGGGGATCAGCCTGGCCGCTGTGATGCTGGGGGTCGCCGCGCTGGTCATCGTGATGAGCGTGATGAACGGGTTTCGCGGCGAGCTTCTCGACAAGATCGTCGGGCTCAACGGCCACGCGGTAATCCAGGCCTACGGTGGACGGCTCGACGACTGGCAGGGCATCCTTGCCCAGGTCCGCAAGACGCCGGGCGTGGTTCATGCCAGTCCGCTGATCGAACAGCCGCTGCTGGCCACCTTCAACGGTCGGGTCGAGGCGGTGCTCGCGCGCGGCAATACCGACGAGGACATCCGCACTCTCGCCGACAAGCGCATCGCCGGCAATATGGCGCAATTGGTGCCCGGATCGGGCAACGTCGCGATCGGCAGCCAACTCGCGCAGAACCTGGGCGCGCGGGTCGGTGATACGATCACGATCATCAACCCGCAGGGCCGCTCGACCCCGTTCGGCACGGTGCCGCGGCAGATCGGCTACCGCATCGCCGCCATCTTCGAGATCGGCATCTACGACTACGACCAGGGCTTTGTGGTCATGCCGATCCAGGACGCGCAAACGCTGCTGCTGACGGGCGACACCATCGGCATGATTGAGGTCAAGACCGAAGATGCCGATACCGTCGGCGAGACGCTTGCCCCGCTCAAGCGGCAACTCGCGGGTCGCGCCGAGATTTCCGATTGGAAGAAGATCAACGCCAGCCTGTTCGAGGCGCTGGCGGTCGAACGGGTGGCGATGTTCGTGGTGCTGAGCCTGATCGTGCTGGTCGCGGTGTTCAACATCCTCTCCTCGCTGATCATGCTGGTCCGCGCGAAGACCCGCGACATCGCGATCATGCGGACGATGGGCGCAACGCGGCGTAGCCTGCTCAAGATATTCGTCACGATCGGCTTCGTGATCGGCGCGCTGGGCACGCTGGCAGGGCTGATCCTCGGCGCTATCTTCCTCTATTTCCGCCAGCCGGTGGTTCGCGCGATCGAGCTGCTGACCGGACAGAACTTGTGGGATCCCTCGATCCGTTTCCTCACCGAACTTCCCAGCCGCAGCGATCCGGTGGAGATCACGACGATCGCCGTCATGGCGCTGGTGCTGAGCTTCTTGTTCACGCTCTACCCTGCATTCAAGGCGGCGAGCACCGATCCGGTGCAGGTGCTGCGCTATGAGTGACCCCCTCGCGGGAGGCGTGGATGTCGTCGTCAGGCTTACCGGCCTAAGGCGCAGCTTTGAGCAGGGCGGCATCCGGATCGACGTGCTGCGCGGTATCGACCTTGCCATCTCGCCGGGCGAGATCGTCGCGCTGCTCGGGCCTTCGGGGTCGGGCAAGTCGACGATGCTCCAGGCGGTCGGGCTGCTCGAGGGCGGATTCGAGGGCAGGATCGAGATCGCCGGGACCGATGCTTCCGCGCTCGACGGCGATGCGCGGACCACCTTGCGCCGCAACACGCTCGGTTTCGTCTATCAGTTCCACCACCTCCTGCCCGATTTCAGCGCGATCGAGAACGTCATCCTGCCACAACTGGTGGCCGATACGCCCGAGCCGGCGGCACGCGAGCGGGCGAGCGAGCTGCTCGGCGCGCTGGGCTTGAGCGAGCGCCTGACCCACCGCCCCAGCCAGCTTTCCGGCGGCGAGCAGCAGCGCGTGGCGGTCGCCCGCGCGCTCGCCAACAAGCCGCTTTTGGTGCTGGCCGACGAACCGACCGGCAACCTGGATGAGCACACCGCCGACCGGGTGCTGGCGGAGTTCTTGCGACTCGTCCGCGAAGAGGGCAGTGCGGCGCTGGTGGCCACGCACAACGAACGCTTGGCGCAGAAGATGGACCGGGTGGTGCGGCTGCACGAGGGAGTTCTGGAATGAGCGAGGCCAAGACGATTGCCGATTTCACCGCCAAGCTGCCCAACGGGGAAGAAGTCAGCTTGGCCGACAAGGCGGGCAAGGTGCTGCTGGTCGTCAACACCGCCAGCCGCTGCGGCTTCACTCCGCAGTACGACGGGCTCGAGGCTCTCTATCGCAAATTTGGCGGGCAGGGTTTCGAGGTTATCGCGTTCCCGTGCAACCAGTTCGGCGCGCAGGAACCGGGCAATGCGGAGGAGATCGCCAGCTTTTGCAAGCTGACCTATGACGTCACCTTCCCGTTGATGGCCAAAATCGACGTCAACGGCGACGATACGATTCCACTCTATAAATGGATGAAGGACGAGGCGCCGGGGTTGATGGGGAGCAGGTCGATCAAGTGGAATTTCACCAAATTCCTCATCGATCGCCAAGGCAAGGTGGTGCGCAGGTACGCGCCGACCGACAAGCCCGAGGGGATCGAAAAGGATATTACCAAGCTGCTGTAAAATTAGCGAAAAAGTCCCGCTCGCGTCGAGCAGTCCGCGATGCGGAAGGTCGTCGAGACACTGAGCGTTCCGTCCAAACTTACGCGGAAATTGCTCCACTACGCTCGGGTGAGCGGACTTGGTCGGTGGCTTTGATTGACGTGGACAGTGTGGCGCAACGACTCCTCAAAACCCTTTAGAACGCCTAGCTTCGCGCCATGCCGTTCGCCCCTTTCGTCCCGCTGCGCGTCCTTTCGTCCTACACCCTGCTTGAAGGGGCTATCGATCCGAAGGCGATCGCGCGGCTGGCGTCCGAGCGCGGATTTCCCGCGATCGCGATCGCCGATCGCAACGGTCTGTACGGGGCGGTGCCATTTGCGGCGGCGGCCGTAGAAAAGGGGGTTCAGCCGATCGTCGGATGCGTGCTGGCGGTGGCGCGGCCCGAGCGAGGCGGAGCGGCGAGCGGCTTTGGCGGACCGGCGGCGCCGACGATCGATTGGCTACCGCTCTATGCCCAGGACGAGACGGGGTATGTCAATCTTTGCCATCTGGTCAGCAGGGCGCACCTCGACCGCCCGCTCGAACTGCCCCCTCACGTTTCGCTCGCCGACCTCGTAGGCCGCACCGAAGGTTTGATCGCGCTGACCGGGGCGGGCGAGGGGGCGCTCGCGCGGCTGCTGGCCGAGGGGCAGGGCGAGGCGGCGGCGGTCTATGCGGCGCGGCTGGAGGAACTGTTCCCCCAGCGGCTCTACGTCGAAATCGCGCGGCGCGGCGACGCGATCGAAGACGTCGCCGAGGATGCGCTGATCGAGCTCGCTTATGCCCGCGACCTGCCGCTGGTGGCCACCAATCCCGCCGCCTACGACCAGCCCGGCTTTCACGCCGCCCACGACGCCATGCTATGCATCGCCGCGTCGACCCACATCGCGCAAGAGGATCGCGCGCGGTCCTCGTCGGAATCCTGGCTCAAGTCGGGACCCATGATGGCCGAACTGTTCGTCGATCTCCCCGAGGCGCTGGCCAACACGCTGGTCGTCGCGCAACGCTGCGCCTTCGCCCCGCCGCGCCGCGCGCCGATCCTGCCCAGCTTGGCGGGCGACCAGGCGGGCGAAGCGCGGATGCTGGCCGGGGATGCACGCGCCGGGCTCGCCGCGCGGTTGGCGCCATACGGCCCCATGGAAGCCGAGGCGCGACAGGTCTACGCCGACCGCCTCGAATTCGAGATCGACGTTATCAACCGGATGGGTTTCGCCGGGTACTTCCTGATCGTCGCCGATTTTATCAAGTGGGCCAAGGAAAACGGCATCCCGGTAGGACCCGGACGCGGTTCCGGAGCGGGGTCGGTGGTCGCCTGGGCGCTGACCATCACCGATCTAGACCCGCTCAAGCTGGGGCTGCTCTTCGAACGGTTCCTCAACCCGGAACGGGTGTCGATGCCCGATTTCGACATCGATTTCTGCGAAACCCGCCGCGGCGAGGTGATCCGCTACGTCCAGGCCAAGTATGGCCACGATCACGTCGCCCAGATTATCACCTTCGGCAAATTGAAGGCGCGCGCGGTGCTGCGCGACACCGGTCGAATCCTCCAGATGAGCTACGGCCAGGTCGACCGGCTATGCAAGATGGTGCCCAACCACCCGACCGACCAGTGGACCCTACCGCGCACGCTCAACGGCGTCGCCGAGTTCCGGCGCGAATACGAGCGTGATGACGAGGTTCGGCGGCTGGTCGATCTGGCGATGCAGCTCGAAGGCCTGCCGCGCAATTCCAGCACCCACGCCGCCGGGGTAGTGATCGGCGACCGACCGCTGGCTCAACTCATCCCGCTCTACCGCGATCCGCGTTCGGATATGCCGGTCACTCAGTTCGACATGAAGCACGTCGAGGATGCCGGGCTGGTCAAGTTCGATTTCCTGGGGCTCAAGACGCTGTCGGTGCTGCGCAAGGCGGTCGAGCTGCTGCGCAAGCGCGGGGTCGAGGTCGATCTCGATGCGCTGTCGTGGGACGATCCGGCAGTCTACGCACTGCTCCAGCGGGGTGATACGGTGGGGGTGTTCCAGCTCGAATCCGAAGGGATGCGGCGCACGCTCAACGCGGTCAAGCCGACCGCGTTCGGCGACATCATCGCGCTGGTCTCGCTCTATCGTCCCGGCCCGATGGACAACATCCCGTTGTTCGGGCGGCGCAAGAACGGGCTCGAGCCGATCGAGTATCCGCACCCCAAGCTCGCCGAAATCCTCGCCGAGACGTATGGCATCTTCGTCTACCAAGAACAGGTGATGCAGGCCGCGCAGGTGCTGGCGGGTTATTCGCTGGGCGACGCCGACCTGCTGCGCCGGGCGATGGGCAAGAAGAATCAGGCCGAAATGGACGCTCAGCGCCAGCGCTTCATCGACGGCTGCCGCGACGTTTCGCAGATCGATACAAATAAGGCAGGCGAACTGTTCGACTTGATCGATAAGTTCGCCGGGTACGGCTTCAACAAGAGTCACGCTGCAGCCTACGCACTGCTGTCGTATCAAACCGCGTGGCTGAAAGCGCACTATCCTGAGGAATTCTACGCCGCCTCGATGTGCTTCGACCAGCATCAGTCGGAAAAGCTGGCGGTGTTCGTAGACGATCTGCGGAGGAATGGCGTGGTGCTGGCCGCGCCCGACATCAACCGTTCCGAAGCTGAATTCACGGTCGAGCGCACCGATGACGGCTATGCGGTGCGCTATGCTCTGGCGGGCATCCGCAACGTCGGCGAAAAGGCGATGGAGGGCGTTGTCGGTGAGCGCGAGGCGAACGGCTGGTTCGCCAGCCTGGAGGACGTGTTCCGCCGCTGTCCGCAGGGCACCATGAACCGGCGGCTGGTCGAGGGTCTGGCAGCTGCGGGGGCATTCGACGGCCTGGAACCCAATCGCGCCAAGGTCTTTGCAAACATCGATCTGCTGCTGTCGGCCGCCGACGAGGCCGCGCGCAGCCGCAGCAGCGGGCAGGCGGCCTTGTTCGGGGGAGAGGACCACAACGCGCCCGCTTTGCGCCTGGCCGACGCCGAGCCGTGGGGGCGGGCCGAAGCCATGGCCAAGGAGCGCGAATTCTTCGGGTTCTACTTCGCCGCGCACCCGGTCGAGCAGTACCGCGCAGTCGCCTCCGCCAACGGTGCGCTGAGCCATGCCGCGCTGATGGCCGGCAGCGCGGGCGGCGATGCTCAGTCCGGCCGCCGCCCGGCGGTGATGGCGGCGCTGGTCGAAGCGGTGAACCGGGGACGGACGAAGAGGGGCAACGATTTCATCCGCGCCGACTTTTCGGACAGCAGCGGGCAGTTTTCCGCAAGCTGCTTCGAAGAAGCGCTGGTCGAGAGCTTCCAGGCCTGGGCCAAGACCGGCACTTGTCTGCTGCTCAACGTCGAGCTCGACAGCCCCAGCCCTGAAGAACCGCCGCGGATCACAGTCCGCTCGGCGCGTCCGCTGGCGGAGGTCAAGAGTGCGGCCAAGATGCTGCTGCAATTGGAAGTTTCCTCGCCCGAGGCTATCGCCGAGCTTGCCCTGATGCTTCCTCGCGACCCAGCGGGTACGGGCGAAGTTCGCGCGCGTTTGCGCACCGCGGGCGGGGTGGCCCCGCTTGTGACGCTTGGCCGCGACTTCCATCTCGACTCCGATCTCGTGGAACGGTTGATCCCGATCGATGGACTTGCCAATGTCGCGCTGACGACGCGCGGTGAAAGGAAGCTGCGGCTGGTCCACTAGGAGAGAGCGATGACACTGGGCGCAATGCAGGACTGGCCGCTCAGAGTGACCCACCTGATCGATCACGCCGGTCGGGAATATGGCCAACGCGAGATAGTCAGTCGCTGGGCCGACGGAAGCGAGACGCGGACAAACTGGGCGGGTATCCGCCACGATGCGCTGCGTATGTCCCAAGCGCTCCATTCCGCTGGCGTGGGCAAGGGCGATCGCGTTGCCACCCTGGCGATGAACCATGCTCGCCATCTGGTTACCTGGTACGGCGCGGTGGGGGTCGGCGGGGTGCTCCACACGATCAATCCGCGCCTGTTCGACGAGCAACTGACCTATATCGTCAACCATGCCGAAGACCGGGTGATGCTCTACGACGCTGTGTTTCAGCCGATCATCGACCGGCTATGCGATCAGTGGCCCACGGTCGGCCTGTACGTCTGCTTCGATCCTCCGCCGGGATCGGACGTGCTCAGCTTCGAAGAGTGGATCGGCGCCTACGACGGGAATACTGCCTGGGCCGACGGTGACGAGCGCGATCCGTGCATGCTCTGCTATACCAGCGGCACCACCGGTCACCCCAAAGGCGTGCTCTACGAACACCGTTCGACCGTGCTCCACGCGATGGCGGCGGTGCAGCCCAACTTGTTCAACTTCGATTCGCGCGCGGTAATGCTGTCCGTGGTGCCGATGTATCACGCCGCGAGCTGGGGTCTGCCGTGGGCGGGGGCAATCCCGGGGATCAAGTTCGTCTGTTCGGCGGTGAACGATCCTGCGGTGCTCTGCGATTTGATGCGCCGGGAAGGGGTGACCCATTCGGCGGGCGTGCCGACGGTCTGGCTGGCGATGTTCGCGCAGCTCGATTCCGATGGAAAGGACGTGCGCGATCTCGGCGCGCTCACCACCGCGGTGATTGGTGGCTCGGCATGTCCTCGCTTCATGATCGAGCGGTTGATGAACAATGGGGTGCGCGTCGCCCACTTGTGGGGGATGACCGAGACCTCTCCTGTAGGAACTGCGGGAGCCTATCCGTGGAACTGGGAAGAAATGAGCTTCTCCGAGCAAGTCGATCTGGTCTCCCGCCAGGGACGTTCGGCGTTTGGGGTCGAATTGCGCTGCGTCGATCTCGACGACCCGACCAAGGCTCTGCCGCGCGATGGCGTGACCTCGGGGGCGCTACAGGTGCGCGGCCCGTGGGTGATCAAGCGTTACTTCAAGGCGGAGGCGGACTGCACCGATCCCGACCAGTGGTTCGACACTGGCGACGTTGCGACGATCCATCCCGACGGTACGCTCCAGCTGACCGACCGGACCAAGGACGTGATCAAGTCGGGCGGCGAGTGGATCAGCTCGGTCGAGCTTGAGAATGCGGCGGTCGGTCATCCCGCGGTGGCCGAGGCGGCGGCGATCGGGATCTATCATCCACGCTGGGACGAACGCCCAATCCTCGTGATCGTCCGCAAGGAAGGCGCCGATTGCTGTGCCGAGGACATCAAGGCCCACCTCGTCGGCAAAGTCGCCAAGTGGTGGCTGCCCGATGCAGTGGAATTCGTCGACGACATCCCCCACACCGGCACCGGCAAGATCAGCAAGAAGGACCTGCGTGAGCGGTTCAAGGACTACAAGCTGGCGGACTAGGAGCCGAGAATGCCCCACATTGATCCCAGCCGCGAGAACTGGGCAGCGTTCAAGGCGTTGCCTCGTGATACGCCGATCCACATGCTCAACCTGATCAAGTTACGCGCTGTGGCCGAGTATCCCGAGGGGCACCCCAACCACGGCAAGGCCCTGAGCGGACGTGAGGCCTACGACATCTACAAGGCCGGAATCGCCCCGATCATCGCCGCAGCGGGTGGCGGCATGGTCTGGCAGCCGCCACTGGAATGCGTGGTCACCGGCCCTGCCGACGAGTGGGACGAGGCGTTCGTAATGGGCTATCCCAACTCGGCGGCATTCATGGCGATGGTCAAGAACCCCCACTACATCGCCGAGGTCGTGCCCCATCGCAGCGCCGCAGTGGCCGACAGCCGTCTCATCCGGTTCGCCGGGTGAGCGGCGAAGCGCCATGGCACGCGCACATCTACTACACTCTTGCCGACCGGGCGGAGGCTGCGGCGTTGCGCGACCGTTTCGGCGCCGATCCGCGCGTGCTGTTTACCGGGCGGATGGTCGATGAACCGATCGGCCCGCACCCGATCCCGCAGTACGAGATCCACTTCCTCGAACCCGCGCGAGACGCCGTGATCGCCGCGATTGCGGCGGCGGGGCTACGCGCGCTGATCCATCCGCTTACCGACGACGACCTCGCCGACCACACCACGCTCGGTCACTGGATCGGCGAGCCGGTCGCGCTCGACATCGGCGTGCTAGATCCGCCGGGGTTCAACCAGGGGGTTGCGCGCTTCGGGATCGGCGAGTTCTAACCCTTCACAGCAGGCTCAACTGCCCATTCGCACTCGGCCGAATGAAGCCCCCGCAATCGAGATCGATCTTTACCTGACCGATCCCCGCGCGTCGGCATGCGAGGCGGAAACGCGTGCGGAACAGGTCGGCCCAGACGCCTTGCGGCTTCATGCGGCTGAAGAATCCTGGATCGTTGTCCTTACCGTCGCGCACCGATCGGACGATGCTCATCACTTTGCCCGCGCGCTCGGGGAAATGGGTCGCGAGCCATTCGCGAAACAGCGGAGCGACCTCGTAAGGCAGACGCAACATGATCCAGCTCGCCGAGCCGACCCCGAGCGCCCCGGCGCGATCGAGGATGCTCTCCATGAACTCGTCGGTGATCGCGGGGATGACCGGGGCGATCGAGACGTGCGCGGGAACGCGCGCCTCGACCAGCCGTCCCAGCGCGGCGAGGCGCTTGGCTGGGGCTGAGGCGCGGGGTTCGAGCAGGCTAGAAAGCCTCGGATCGAGACTGGTCACCGATATGCCGACCGCGACCAGCCGGTGCCGCGCCATCTCGGCCAGCAGATCGAGATCGTCGAGCACCCGGGTGGACTTGGTGGTGATCGTAACCGGCTGGCGCGCCTCAAGGCACACCTCGAGCACCGCGCGCGTGATCCGGTAGCGTCCCTCGATCGGCTGGTATGGGTCGGTGTTGGTACCCATTGCGATCGGCGCGGGCGTGTAGCGCGGATTGGCGAGGGTGGCGCGGAGCAACTCGGCAGCGTTCGGTTTGGCAAACAGCCTCGTTTCGAAATCCAGCCCGGGGGAGAGGTCGTGAAAGGCGTGGGTAGGACGGGCGAAGCAGTAGATGCAGCCGTGCTCGCAACCTCGATAAGCGTTGATGGAGCGGTCGAACGGAATGTCGGGCGACCGGTTGAAGCTGACGATGGTCTTGGCGTGCTCCTCGGTTACCGTCGTCCGCAACTTCGGCCCCGGCCCGTCGAGACCATCGCGCTCATCGAGCCAGTCGCCATCCGCCTCGCGCACCCCCAGCCCGAACCGCACCGGCACCGCGCCTGATTGCGCGCCGCGACCGTGGACGGGACTCTGGCTGGACCTTTGATTGGTCATGACCTGATTAGAACATAAAAAGAACAAAATGGAAAGCAAGATTGACTTGGCGGATTCCCGATGAAACGATCCGTACCGGTTTACGGGGGGAATCCGATGCGCATCGTCACGTCTTTCGCCGCGGCCTTATTCGCGCTGATCGCTTTGTCGTCACCAGCTGCTGCCGCCGATTCCTGTCCCGGCGGGCTAATCTGCGCCTCGCGCCCGGGAGAAGTAGCCAGCGCGTTGGGCGAGATCGGCTTCAAGGCCAAGCTGAGAAAGAGCGACGTCGATGGCGATCCCGTCATCGACAGCGCGGCTAGCGGCTACAAATACATGATCTTTTTTACGGCTGCCAGAACAACTCCAACTGCACCTCGCTGCAGTTCCGGATCACGTTCGCGCAAGATGGCACCAATTCGGCGGCGCTCGCCAATGAATGGAACCTCAAGAAGCGGTTCTCGACGATGTCGTTCGATCCCAACGATGGAACGTTGGCGATTAGCTACGATTTCAGCACGCTGGGCGGCCTTAACAAGGCCAACTTCGCCGACGTCGTCGATTGGTGGCAAACGATGATGGGCGAGGCGAACAAGTTCTTCAAGGAACACCCGGCTCCGAAGTAGGCGCTGCGGAAAATCGTCAGACTTCGCGCAACCGCGGCATCAGCTCGACGAAGTTGCAGGGGCGGTTCCGGGCATCGAGTTGCTCGGACAGGATCAGGTCCCAGCCGTCCTTCACCGCGCCGTTCGAGCCGGGGAGTGCGAAGATGTAGGTGCCGCGCGCCAGCACCGCCATTGCCCGCGACTGCACGGTCGAAGTGCCTATGGTTTTATAGCTGAGCCAACGGAAAAGTTCGCCGAAGCCCGGAATGTCTTTCTCCTTGACCCGGTCGAGCGCCTCGGGGGTCACGTCGCGCCCGGTCAGCCCGGTGCCGCCGGTCGAGATCACGCAGTCGATCCGGGAATCGTCGATCCAGTTGTTGAGCCGGTCGCAAATGCGCGGAACGTCGTCACGCTCGATCGCGCGAGCGGCGAGGGCGTGGCCCGCGGCCTTGATCCGTTCGGCGAGAATGTCGCCGGAAGTATCGTCGGCGGCGGTGCGCGTGTCGGAAACCGTCAGCAGCGCAATGCTGATCGGCTTGAACGCGCGCTCGGGGTCGATTGCCATCAGCGTCTCATCTGAATGATTTGCGCCTCCCTTATCCGCTCATGTCGAGCGTAGTCGAGACATCATGTCTCGACTGACGACAAAGTCGGCAGTTCACCCTGAGCCTGCCAGCAGGCTCGACATCAGCGGGGTGTGGAGCAGCTCAGCGTAGGCTGGAAGCGACACGCACTGCCGGCGCACCGGTCAAACCGGGGAACTTCGGCCACTTACCCTCGGCCAGCCCGGCACGACTGTCCGATTGGCCTCCCGCCTGGTTCTCGTACATCCAGTAGTTGCGCATCACCACGCTGACGTAGCCGCGGGTTTCCCAGTAGGGGATCGATTCCATCCACAGTAGCGGATCGCCGCCATCGCGAATCTCGCTGTTCCAGCGGGTTACCGGGGCGAGGCCGGCGTTATAGGCGGCCATGATCTTGGGAAGTAGTCCCCCAGTCGCACTAGAGTCGCGCAGCATTTCGAGGTTTTGCTGCCCAAACGCGAGGTTTGTGGCAGGATTTGTCAGATCCACTGCCGCGGCATTGAGCGACAGCGCCGGGCTGTGCTGGCGCACAGTGATCGGGGTGATCTGCATCAGCCCCCTGGCTTGCGCCGGGCTGACGACCGCGGTGCGGAAATTCGATTCCTGCAAGGCATGGGCATAGACCAGCGCGGGATCGACCTTCCATCCGTTCGCCGGGGTCCACTTGGGGGTGGGATAGCGTGCGGCATCGTCGGGGCGGCCGCCCGAAGGTGCGTTGTAGGCCATCCATAGCTGGGTCGATGCCAGCCCCAGGTCGCGGGCGAGGCGGGTGAGGGCGGCATATTGGCGCGGATCGCCGATCTTGGCCTGATACCGCAGAACCTCGTCGGCAAGATCCTCGCGGCCGATTTCGGCGAGCGCGACAGCCGCGCGGACATTGCCGGTGCCCCGCAGCGCCTGCCAGTCCTCACCGCTGAAATCGGGCGATGCGCGCAAGGCCGGTTCCTTCAGGCCCAGCGCCTCGGCCGCGAGCAGGCCATAGAACGTCTCGGTCTTGCGCGCCGCGGCGCGCAAATTCGTGGAGACCTTCTCGGGCACGCGGCAGCGGATCCACGCGCGGCTCGCCCAGTAGTTGCCCGCGGCGGCAAGATCGGCGTTTTCGGCCAGCGCCGCGGATTTCTCGAAGGCGTTGGCGGCTTCCTCGCACCCGCCCAGCCGCCATGCGGCCAGGCCGGTGGTCCACCAGCCCTCGGCGACCCACGGTCCGCTGCCGTCGGCGACGCTGCGTGCGACGCTGAGCGCCTGGGCG
The DNA here is from genome assembly GCF_009707465.1 of Novosphingobium sp. Gsoil 351. Taxonomy (NCBI): domain Bacteria; kingdom Pseudomonadati; phylum Pseudomonadota; class Alphaproteobacteria; order Sphingomonadales; family Sphingomonadaceae; genus Novosphingobium; species Novosphingobium sp. Gsoil 351. The sequence goes on along the minus strand of NZ_CP046120.1, from coordinate 785,633 downwards.
TCGTCGTTCTCGATATAGAAGCTCCACGCCACTCGCTGGCGCCATTCGGCGCGCGCCTCGCTAGAGAGCGATGCGTCGATCCCGTCGAGCAGCGCGCGCGCGCCGGTGGGATCGTCGTTCTTGATTGCGAGCAGAATGGCGTCGGCGATGCTGGCCGGCATCGTCCCGTCGGCGGTGCTGCGCGGGCGCAGGCGCTTGGGCGCGCTCGATACCGAATAGAGCCGCTGCGCCTGGACCAGCCCGGGCAGTTCGGTCGCGCCGCGCTTGACGGCCAGGCGCGAAAGCTGGTCGGCCCACGGCAGGTCGGGCGCCTGCTGGACGAGCTGGACCAGTGGCGCGGCATCGGCCTTGGGAGAATTGGCGGCGAGGTAGAACTCTGCCTTCGCGACCGCATGGAGCGGGCCGTCGGGCTTCTGCGCCAGCATCGTCTGGACCGCGGCCCAGTCCTCGCGGCGCTCGGCGGCGAACAGCGCGGTGTAATAGTCGCGCTCGTCCTTGGTTAGCACGCTGGGCGCGTTGCGGCTGTCCCCGCGCAGGCGGAAATAGTCGGCCGAGGCGCTGTTGGCCGATGCCGGGACGGCCGTCGCCAGCGTCACGACCAGCGTCGCGGCGGCCAGCTTCAGAGCGGTCTTTGCCAGCATCAAGTCCCCAATCCGGTCGGCTCCCACTCGAGCCAGCGTGTCCACAGTCCCCGCTTCAGAGCCGGGCGCTCGAGCAACGCCTCGAGCGCAGGCGCGAGCATCAGCGGGACGCTCGAACCTTCATGGTTAAATCGGGGTGAAGATTGAGCGACTTGCGCCGGATCGTGGCCGAGAAGCGATGAAATGTCCTTTCCGAACACGATCAGCCGCTGTGGGGCGGCCAGTCCGATGTGATGGGCGAGCACTTCGCCGAGCCCGGCGGCGGCGAGCGCGGACCAGTCCGGCGCCGCGATCGGCCTGGGCAGGACGCTGGCCAGATAGATTTGGTCGCGGTCGAACCCGAACGCGGACAGGATCGCGGACAGCAGTCGGCCCTGCCTGCCAGAGAGTAGTGCCGCCGAGTCTTGGGCTTCCGGCATCGCCACCAGGACCATCAGCGGCGCTCCGTGGGGACCGGCGGGCATCACGCGCTGCGCGGCGGGGGCGGGATCGAGGCTCGGCTCGGTCAGCCACCAGGCGGGGAAGTCGTCCAGCGTCTTTGGCCAAAGCGCGCGCTCGCCGCCGATGCGAGGACGCGTGGCTACGCGCGGGGGTTCGGCCTGCGCCGGCGCGGATTCAGCGCCGGTGTCGCTAGTGGCCGCGCGCTTGTCGGCCAGCCAAACGGTGGCTTCGTCGGCAAAGGCGAGGTCGACCCCCGCCTCGCGCCACCAGGCCTGCGCCGCGGCGAGTTCGGCCGCCCAATCGGATGTTTCGCGCGGGTCCATAGTCGGGCGCGGTCTTGACCTGCCCGGCCCCAGCAATCAAGGCGGGAAGCACGACAAACGAGGGAGGTGCCGCCGTGAGCGAACGCGAATCGATGCCCTATGACGTGGTGATCGTGGGCGGCGGCCCGGCCGGGCTGGCCGCGGCGATCCGGATCAAGCAGATCGACGCCGAGTTGACCTGCTGCGTCCTCGAAAAAGGCTCCGAGATCGGCGCACATATCCTTTCTGGCGCGGTCGTCGATCCGCGCGCGCTCGACGAGCTGCTGCCGAACTGGCGCGATGACGGGTGCCCGATGGGCGAGGTCGAGGTTGTCGAGAACCACCACTGGGTGCTCAGCGAGACCCGCCAGTATTCGCTGCCCGAAGTGTTCATGCCGCCCTTCATGTCCAACGAGGGCTGCTATACCGGCAGCCTCGGCAACTTGTGCCGCTGGCTGGCGGGCAAGGCCGAAGAGCTGGGGGTGGAAATCTTCCCGGGCTTCCCGGCGGGCGAAGTGCTTTATGATGGCGACAAGGTGATCGGCGTCGCCACCCAGGACATGGGGATAGCCAAGGACGGCAGCCACAAGGGCGACTATCAGCCCGGGATGGAGCTCCACGCCAAGTACACGCTGTTCGCCGAGGGCGCGCGCGGCAGCCTGACCAAGCAGCTCAAGGGCAAGTACGACCTAGAGCGCGATTGCCAGCCGCAGGTCTACGGACTCGGCATCAAGGAACTGTGGGACATTCCCGAGGACAAGCACTTCCCCGGCCGGGTGATCCATACCCAGGGCTGGCCGCTGAGCGAAAGCGATTCATGGGGCGGCGGGTTCCTCTACCACCAGGCCAACAACCAGGTCGCGCTCGGCTTCGTCACCGCGCTCGATTACAAGAACCCCTACGTCTATCCGTTCGAGGAATTCCAGCGCTGGAAGCAGCACCCGGCGATCCGCAGCGTTCTCGAAGGCGGGCGCCGCGTATCCTACGGCGCGCGGGCGATCAACGAGGGCGGGTGGCAGTCGGTGCCCAAACTGGCGTTCCCCGGCGGCGCGCTGATCGGCTGCAGCGCGGGTTTCGTCAACGTGCCGCGGATCAAGGGCAGCCATACCGCGATGAAAAGCGGCATGCTCGCCGCCGAAGCCGCCGCGAAGGCGATCAAGGGCGGGGCTGAGCATACCTCGCTGACCGACTATGACACGGCGGTGCGCTCGTCTTGGATCGCCAAGGAGCTCAAGCTCGTCCAGAACGCGCAGCCGCTGGTCGCCAAGTTTGGCGGCGAACTGGGCACCGCGCTGGCGGGGATCGACATGTGGCTGCGCCAGATCCGCCTGCCGATCGTCCCCGCGCTCAAGCATCACCACGACAGCGAAGCGACGATGCGCGCCGACCTGTTCCGCCCGATCAAGTATCCCAAGCCCGACGGGACGATCAGCTTCGACCGGCTTTCGAGCGTGGCGCTGAGCTTCACCAACCACGAAGAGGACCAGCCGGTCCACCTCAAGGTGGCGGATCTGGAGCTGCAGCGGACCAGCGAGCTGGGCGTCTTCGCCGGGCCCTCGACGCGGTACTGCCCGGCGGGGGTCTACGAGTGGCTCGGCGTCGAGGAAGGCCAGCCCAAATACCAGATCAACGCCCAGAACTGCGTTCACTGCAAGACCTGCGACATCAAGGACCCCAACCAGAACATCACCTGGACCACGCCCGAAGGGGGCGGGGGGCCGAACTATCCGAATATGTGATGGGGGCCCCATCGCGCAGACCGACATCCCCCTCTCCCAACCCTCTCCCCTGAAGGGGAGAGGTCCAAGATGAACGAAACCGCCTACGCCAAGATCAACCTTGCGCTTCACGTCCGGCGGCGGCGGGAGGACGGGTATCACGAACTCGAGACGCTGTTCGCGTTCGTCGATGCGGGCGATGAGCTGAGCGTCGAGACCGCGCCGCGAGACGAATTGCACGTCACTGGAGTGTTCGCGCCCGCGCTGAGCGATCCGCTCGGCAACATCGTCGCCAAGGCACTGGGCAAGCTGCCCCGGCGCGAGGGCTGGCGGGTAACGCTCGACAAGCGGCTGCCGGTGGCGGCGGGGTTGGGCGGCGGTTCGGTCGATGCGGGGGCGGTGTTTCGGCTGTACGACGCGCGGTTCGGCCTGCCTGATGACTGGCGCGAGCGCGCGGCCAGGCTGGGTGCGGATGTTCCGGCCTGCGTGAAGAGCAGCACCTGCATCGGGCGCGGGACGGGGATCGATCTCGAGCCGGGGCCGCAGGATTTGGCGGGGACGCCGGTGCTGCTGGTGAACCCGCGCGTGCCGCTGGCGACGGGGCCGGTGTTTGCCGCGTGGGATGGGGTGGATCCGGGTGCGCTGCCCGGCGGCACCGCGCGCGAAATTGCGCTGGCCGGGCGCAATGATCTGGAGGCTCCCGCTCTCGGCCTTTGTCCCGTGATAGGTAAAGTGCTTGCCTCCTTGCGCGACACATCGGCGTGGCTGGTCCGAATGTCCGGTTCGGGCGCGACGTGCTTTGCGTTGTTTGAGACTTCCGAACACCGCGATGCTGTGGCGGAGGGCCTGCCCCGCGAGTGGTGGCGGCTCGCGGGAAAGCTTCGCTAAAACTCACACCGTCGCCCCGGCGCAGGCCGGGGCCTAACCGGACTCGCGAACTCGCGGCGCCGTCCGATGGGGAGAGCTTGGTTGGGCCCCGGCCTGCGCCGGGGCGACGGGTTTGGTAGTGGTGGGGCTTGACCCATGCGCATCCCCCCGCAAAGGCATCGCGCGACGAGGATACCGCCATGACGCACACATTCGACAAAGCCAAATTGCCCAGCCGCCACGTTTCGGTAGGCCCCGAGCGCGCGCCGCATCGCAGTTATTACTATGCGATGGGGATGACCGAGGAGCAGATCGGGCGGCCGTTCGTCGCGGTCGCCAGCGCGGGCAACGACAGCGCGCCGTGCAACACCGTGCTCGATTTCCAGGCCGATATCTGCCGCGAGGGCGTCGAGGCTGGCGGCGGTACGCCGCGCCGGTTCAACACCATCACCGTCACCGACGGCATTGCGATGGGCCACCAGGGGATGAAGTCATCGCTGGTCAGCCGCGAGGTGATCGCGGATTCGGTCGAGCTGTCGGTGCGCGGGCACTGCTACGATGCGCTGGTCGGGTTCGCCGGGTGCGACAAGAGCCTGCCCGGCATGATGATGGCGATGCTTCGGCTCAACGTGCCGTCGATCTTCGTCTATGGCGGGTCGATCCTGCCGGGGCGTTATCAGGACCGCGACGTGACCGTGGTCGATGTGTTCGAGGCGGTGGGCCAGCATGCCGCGGGCAATTGTCCGCTCAAGGACCTCACCGCGTTGGAGAAAGTCGCCTGCCCCGGTCACGGGGCGTGCGGTGGACAGTACACCGCCAACACCATGGCCTGCGTCGGCGAAGCTATCGGTTTGTCCTTGCCTAACAGTAATATGGCCCCAGCTCCTTACAAATCGCGCGAAGAAGTGGCGCGTGCCGCGGGCCGTCAGGTGATGGAATTGCTCGCGCGCAACATCCGCCCGCGCGACATCTGCACCCGCGCCGCCTTCGAGAACGCCGCGCGCGTCGTCGCCGCGACCGGCGGTTCGACCAACGGCGCGCTCCACCTGCCAGCGATGGCGAGCGAATGCGGGATCGAGTTCGACCTGTTCGACGTCGCCGAGATCTTCAAGTCGACTCCCTACGTGGCCGATCTCAAGCCCGGCGGGAAATACGTCGCCAAGGACATGTACGACGCTGGCGGGGTCTACATGGTGATGAAGACGCTGCTGGACGGCGGTATGCTCGATCCGTCGCCGATGACAGTCAGCGGCAAGACGCTGGGCGAGAATATCGAAGAAGTCACCTGGAATCCCGACCAGAAGGTGATCTATTCGTTCGATAAACCGCTGTCGCCGACCGGCGGCGTTGTTGGCCTGAGGGGCTCGCTCGCGCCCGATGGGGCGATCGTCAAGGTCGCAGGGATGCACCGCCTGAAGTTCACCGGCCCGGCGCGGGTGTTCGATTGCGAGGAAGACTGCTTCGCCGCGGTCGAGGCGCGGCTGATCCGCGAGGGCGAGGTCGTGGTCATCCGCTACGAAGGCCCCAAGGGCGGGCCGGGTATGCGCGAGATGCTCTCGACCACCGCCGCGCTCTATGGCCTGGGGATGGGCGAAAAGGTCGCGCTGATCACCGACGGGCGCTTTTCGGGCGCGACGCGGGGCTTCTGCATCGGCCACGTCGGCCCCGAAGCGGCCGACGGCGGCCCGATCGCGCTGGTCGAGAACGGCGATACGATCAGCATCGATGCCGAAGCGGGGACGATCGATCTGATGGTCGACGGCGCCGTGCTGGCCGAGCGCCGCAAGGCCTGGCGTCCGCGCTCGAACGACTACCAGTCGGGCGCGCTGTGGCGCTACGCCCAGAACGTCGGCCCGGCGAGCAAGGGTGCGCTCACCCACCCCGGCGCGAAGGCCGAAACGCATGTCTATGCGGATATTTAGTCTGGCATCGGCGCTGGCGGTGAGCTCTTGCGGCAGTTCGTCCGGCGCGCAGCCGGCGGGCGAGCAGATTGCCTGCGCGCTCGACGGCGCGGCCGGATTTGCGCGGGTCTGCTCGCTCGAACGGAGCGGATCGCAAGTCACCGTGCGGCGTCCCGACGGCGGTTTCCGGCGGTTCGAGATCGTCACCGACGGTGGTCTTGCCGCGCTCGACGGGGCCGGGGAAGCGCGCGAAACCGTGCTCTCGAACGGGATGATCGAAGCGCAAATCGATGGCGACCGCTATCGTTTCAGGCTCGAGGCGCCCGGCAGTGCTGCAAAGCCCTGACCAGATACTCACCATCGCGCAGATGCGCGCGGCGGAGCAGGCGCTGATCGAGCGCGGGAGCAGCGTCGAGGCGCTGATGGACATCGCCGGGCGCGGCGCGGCGGAATGGATCTGGCGGATTTCGGGCGGCCGCGCGGTCACCGTGCTGTGCGGGCCCGGCAACAACGGCGGCGATGGCTGGGTGATCGCCGAGACGATCCGCGCGCGCGGCGGCGAAGTCGCGGTGATTTCCCCGCAGGAGCCGGTCTCCGTCGCGGCTCAAAGTGCCTGCGCCAAGTACCACGGCGCGCTCGTCGAGCCGGATGCCCGCCGCGGGGGCGAGGTGTTCGTCGATTGCCTGTTCGGCAGCGGCCTCACCCGCGCGCTGTCCGCCGAATCGGCCGACCTGATCGCCCGCCTGGCCCGCCATCACCACGCCGCCGTCGCGATCGACCTGCCCAGCGGGATCGAAAGCGATAGCGGGGCGGTGCTCAACCCCGGGTTGCCGCACTACGACCTCACGATCGCGCTGGGGGCATGGAACTTCGCGCACTGGAGCATGCCGGCGACGGCCATGATGGGGCAGCGGCGCCTGTTCGGGATCGGCTGCGCCGGGGTCGCCGGAGCCGCGCGCCTGCTCGCGCGTCCCGGGCTGAGGCGGCCAGCGGTCGACGCCCACAAGTATTCTCGCGGCCTGCTGGGGATCGTCGCGGGTACGATGCCGGGCGCCGCGCTGCTGGCGGCCAGGGCGGCGATGCACGGTGGAGCCGGGTATGTGAAGCTGCTGGGCGAGACGCATGCGCCGCCGCCGGAGCTGGTCGTCGACGAGCGTCCGTTGGGGCAGGCCCTGGATGACCGCCGCTGGTCCGCGATCCTCGTGGGTCCGGGGCTCGGTCGCGACGATGCCGCCAGGGCGCGGCTTGCGGCGGTTCTCGCCACGAATCGGCCCACGGTCGTCGATGCCGACGCGCTGACCTTGTTGAGCCCCGCCGACGCGCCGCTTGCCGCGGCCGTCCTCACCCCGCACGAAGGCGAGCTTGCCGCGTTGGAGCAATCGTTTTCACTTCCCGGCACCGGCCTGCGCCGCGACCGCGCGCTCGCCGTGGCGAAGGCGACGGGCGCGGTGGTCTTGCTCAAAGGCGCGGACAGCCTGATCGCTATGCCCGACGGGACGCTGATCCTCGCCCCCGCCGCACCGAGCTGGCTCTCGGTGGCGGGCAGCGGCGACGTCCTGGCGGGCCTGCTGGCGTCGCGCCTCGCGGTCCATGGCGAGCCGCTGCGCGCGGCCGAAGAGGCGCTGTGGCTGCATGGCGAGGCGGCACGGATCGCGGGACCGGCGTTTACCGCGGGTCAGTTGGCCGAGGCGGCGCAAGGGGCGATCGCGGCGGCGCTGGAATGAGCGATCCCGAAGCCATCCTCCGCGTCGCCGCCAAGGGCGACGGGATCACCGCGAGCGGGCGTCACGTGGCGTTTGCCGCGCCGGGCGATACCGTCGGGGCGGACGGCTTGGTTAAACCGGGCGCACATCATGCGACCCCGGCGTGCCGCCATTTTGGCACGTGCGGGGGCTGCGAGCTGCAGCACCTCGACGAAGAAACGCTGGCCCAATTCGTGTTCGACCGCGTTGTCAACGTGGCGGCGGGGCAGGGGCTGGAGCCGCAACGCGTTGCGCCTGCCTATCTCTCGCCCCCGCGCACCCGACGCCGGGCGACGCTTCACGCCGAACGCGGCGCAATCGGATTCCGCGCGCGCGGATCGCACCGGATCGTCGACATGCGCGAGTGCCATGTTCTGGATCCGGCGCTGTTCGCGCTGGTCGCGCCGCTGCGCGCGCTGCTCAAACGGTGGCCCGGCAAGCGGCTGGCGGCGGACGTGCACCTCGTGCTGGTCGATCAGGGCGTCGCGATCGATCTCAAGGGGCTGACGCTCGACGGATTGGCGCAGACCGAGGGCCTGCTCGATTTCGCGCGCGATCACGCGCTGGCGCGGCTGACGCTCGATCAGGGCTATGGACCCGAAGCGATGTGGGAGCCCGAGCCGGTCACGGTCGCCCTGTCGGGCGTCGCGGTCGGGTTGCCACCGGGCGGATTCCTTCAAGCGACCGCCGATGCCGAAGCGGCGCTATCGGGCGCGGTTCGTGAATGGCTGGGCGCAAGCGCCACGGTGGCCGATCTGTTCGCCGGGCTGGGGATGTTCGCCTTCGCGCTGGCCGGAACCACCAAGGTTCTGGCGGTCGAAGCCGCGCAGGATGCGCACTTCGCGTGCAAGGGGGCCGCAGGGCGCAGCGGGAAGCTGGTTCATGCGGTTCATCGTGATCTTTACCGCAATCCGCTGCGGACCGAGGAGCTCGACCGCTTCGCCGCGGTGGTGCTCGATCCGCCGCGTGCGGGGGCGCGCGATCAGGTGGCGCAACTCGCCGCCTCCCAGGTCGCGCGCATTGCCTATATCAGCTGCAACCCTTCGAGCTGGGCCAAGGATGCCGCCGCCCTGGTCGCGGGCGGCTACCGGCTCGCCGAACTGCGCCCGATCGGCCAGTTCCGCTGGTCGACCCACGTCGAGCTGGCGAGCCTGTTCATCCGTCAGTGATGAAACACCGCGAACCCGGCGTGAACGGTCAGGGCCATCAGCACCAGCGATGACAAGGCGAAGATGAGGAACCGCACCACCACCCGGTTGACCGTCGCCTGGACGAGGCTGTGGACGATGCGCAGCGCGACGTAGGCCCAGCCCAGCGTGGCGTTGAGTCCGTCGCCCTGGCCGGTGATCGCCAGCACGATCGCTATCGCATAGAACACCGTCGGCGCTTCGTGCAGGTGGTTGTAGTTGTGCGCTTTCCACTGGACCTCGGGCGGCAGCACCTCGTCGAGCGACTTTCCGGTACCGCCGGTCAGGTTGGCCGTATCGATCTTCGCCTTGCCCATCGCCGGGATGCGGGTGGCGTACATCCACACCCACATCACCATCGTCCAGGCGGCCAGCACCACCAGCGGCTTGAGGATTTCCATGCCCACCATTCCCGTCACTCCCCCTGAATTGCTCTTCTAACCAGTCACCGTCGCCGGATCGTGCAGCAGTGTCGCCATCACCGCTCGCACCGCGAGCACCAGCAGGCTCGCCGTGGCCAGCGAGAACAGCGTGAAGCGGACGGGAACCCGATTGACCGTCGCCTGCCACAGCGAATGGACGATGCGGATCGCGACGTAGGCCCAGGCGAGCAGCACATCGAGCGCGCCCGCGCCCATGATCGCGAGAATCGCGACCGTCGCGTAGAAGATCGTCGGTTGTTCCATCAGATGCGTGTAGTTGTGCGACTTCCAGTTGATCCGGTCGTCGATCACCCCTTCGAGATCCTGACCCCGCCCGCCCGGCTTGGCCGCGCTGAGACCTCCCGCCTTGGCGATCGCGGGAAGCCGCGTGATCGCCAACCAGGTCAGCATGATCAGCGACCACAGCACCAGGACGGCCGCGGGTGCGAGAATTTGCGCCTGCATCGTCGGTTCTCCCCCCTCAACGTGTGGCGGGGAGAGTGCGGGCGCGAAATTCAATTGTCAAATGCAACCGATTAGCCGGTCGAGGCGAGCACTTTCGCGAACGCCGCGGCATCGACGTTGCCGCCGGTGAGGGTGACCGCGGTGCGGCCGTCGGTGGGCACCGTCCCCGCCAGCACCGCCGCCAATGCCGCCGCGCCGCCGGGTTCGAGCACGAGGTGGAGACGGTCGAACGCATAGTTCTGCGCCGCGCGGACTTCGGCGGGGGATACCGCGACGCCATAGGCGCACCGGGCCTTCAGGATGGCGAAGTTGATCGGGCGCGTGGCGGGGGTCTGGAGCGCATCGCAGGCGGTCGGCGGCGCATCGGCGGGCACGCGCTGGATTTCGCCCGTTTCCAGGCTGAGCCTGACATCGTCCCAGCCTTCGGGCTCGACCGGCACGATCTCGGCGTCGGGGCAGGCGAGGGCGAGGCCGGCGCTGAGCCCACCGCCACCGCAGCACGCGACGATCCGGGTGGGAGGCCCGCCGGCGCGCGCGAGGCCGTCGGCGATCATCTGCGCGGCGATCTCGATGCCGACCGTGCCCTGGCCCTCGATCACCCACGGATCGGCATAGGCGTGGACCAGCGTCGCCCCGCGTTCGGCGACCAAGCGGGCGGCCACCTCGTCGCGATCCTCGCCGCCGGGGCGGTCGTAGAGCACGACTTCGGCGCCCAGCGCGCGGGTGTTGGCGAGCTTCACCTGCGGGGCGTCGGTGGGCATCACGATCGTCGCCGGAATGCCCAGCCGCCGCGCCGCCCAGGCGACGCCCTGCGCGTGGTTTCCGCTGGAGACGCCGATGACACCCCGCTTACGCTCATTCTCGTCCAGATCGGTCAGCCGGTGCCATGCCCCGCGAATCTTGAACGCGCCGATCGGCTGGAGCGATTCGGCCTTGCACCACACGGTCGCGCCGCTCGGTAGCTCGAGCGGGAGAAGCGGGGTGGGCGGCAGCAGCGCCGCGATCTTTGCCCCGGCGCGGGCCACGCCCTCGCTCGTGGGCGCGCGTTGCGCTTGGGCGGCGGTCGGGGAACGGAGACTTTCAACGGTCATTGTGTTGCCCTAGTAGCCACGGCTCGATCCTTCCACCGTCAGGAGTGCAAATGTCCAAGGTTCTGGTGATCGGCGCAGGCGGAGTCGGGTCGGTCGCGGTGCACAAGATGGCGATGAATTCCGAGATTTTCTCGGACGTTCACCTCGCAAGCCGGACCAAATCCAAATGCGACGCGATCGCGGAAAGCGTCAAGGCGCGCACCGGGCAAACGGTGACGACTTACGCAATCGACGCCGACGACGTCGCCGCGACCACCGCGCTGATCCGCCGGATTGAGCCCAAGCTCGTCGTCAACCTCGCGCTGCCGTACCAGGACCTCCACATCATGGACGCCTGTCTGGCGGCGGGAGTCAACTACCTCGACACCGCCAACTACGAGCCGCGCGATGAGGCGCACTTCGAATATTCGTGGCAGTGGGCCTATCAGGACAAGTTCAAACAGGCCGGCCTTATGGCGCTGCTCGGCAGCGGGTTCGATCCGGGCGTAACCAGCGTGTTCGCCACCTGGCTGAAGAAGCACAAGCTCGACACGATCCGCACACTCGACATTCTCGACTGCAACGGTGGCGACCACGGCCAGCATTTCGCCACCAACTTCAACCCCGAGATCAACATCCGCGAGGTCACCGCTCCCGCTCGCCATTACGAGAACGGCAAGTGGATCGAGACGCCCGCGCTCAGCACGAAGCAGCAGTTCGCGTTCGAGGGGGTCGGTCCCAAGACGATGTACCTGATGTACCACGAGGAACTCGAAAGCCTCGCGAAGCATCTGCCCGAGATCGAGCGCATCCGGTTCTGGATGACCTTCGGCGAGGCCTACATCACCCACCTGACCGTGCTCCAGAACATCGGGATGACCCGGATCGATCCGGTGCTCTATGAGGGGCGCGAGATCATCCCGTTGCAGTTCCTGAAGGCGGTGCTGCCCGAACCGTCGTCGCTCGGTTCGACCACCAAGGGCAGGACCAACATCGGCGACATCGCCACCGGCTTCAAGGACGGCGACGAGCGGACCTTCTACATCTACCAGATCTGCGACCACGAGGCCGCCTTCGCCGAAACCGGCAATCAGGCGGTCAGCTATACCACCGGGGTTCCGGCGATGGTCGGCGCGGCGATGATGCTGACCGGGACGTGGACGGGAGAGGGCGTGTTCAACATGGAGCAGTTCGATCCCGACCCGTTCCTCGCCATACTGGGCGATCAGGGCCTGCCGTGGCAGGTCAAGGAGCTGGGCGGGCCATTGGGGTTCTGATTTGATTTCACACGAAGACACGAAGAGGGCGGGAATCGCGGAGATTGAGGCGCTCGCCCGGATCGTAGTGGATTGCGGGTATCATCTGCACCGCGATCTCGGGCCAGGACTTCTTGAAAGTGCGTATAAAGCCTTGATGGCAGAGGGCCTGCGGCAAGCGGGCTGCACGGTCGAGCGCCAGGTCGCCCTGCCTTTGAACTACAAGGGCGTTGTCGTGGACAACGCTTCAAGGTTGATCTGCTCGTCGAGCGACGTCTCGTAACCGAACTCAAATCGATTGAGCGCCTTGCTCCCGTGCACGGCAAGCAGGTGCTCACCTATCTTCGTCTTTTGGGCCTGCCATTGGGATTGCTGATGAACTTTGGACAAGCCACCTTCAAGGACGGCCTCAAGCGCATCGCCAACGATTATTACGGTGCTATCGAAAGACGCTGACATCTTCGTGTCTTCGTGTGAAAAAATCGGATCAAAACGCATGGAAACCAGAGCGGGAGACCCAGGCGCATTTGCGCAATTCGACCTATCCCGGGTCGATAGTCCCGCGTTCGTGGTCGATGCCGCGCGGCTGCGCGCCAACCTCGCGATCCTTGCCGACATCCGCGAGCGCGCGGGAATCAAGGTGCTCGCCGCGCTCAAGGCGTTTTCGATGTGGCGGGTGGCGCCGATCGTGGGCGAGCGTCTCGACGGGGTCTGCACCTCCGGGTTGTGGGAAGCGCTGCTCGCCGCCGAGCACTATCAGGGAGAGATCGCGACTTATTGCGCGGCCTACAAGCCCGACGACCTGCCCGAAATCCTGCGCCTGTCCGACCATGTCATCTTCAACTCGCCCGGCCAGCTCGAACGCTTCGTGCCCCAGATCGCGCTGGCCCGGTCGCGCGGCGATGCATTCGACATCGGCCTCAGGATCAACCCGCTCCACGCCGAGGGCGAGGTGCCGCGCTATGACCCGTGCGCGCCGCACAGCCGGTTGGGATTTCCGGTCGATCAGTTGACCGACGAGCACATGGAGGGGGTCGACGGGCTCCATTTCCACACGCTGTGCGAGCAGGACTTCGAACCGCTGCGCCGCACCTGGGAGGCGACCCGGCCGCGGATCGCCAAGTGGCTACCCCGTCTCAAGTGGCTCAACTTCGGCGGCGGCCACCACATCACCCGCGCCGACTACCAGCGCGACGAGTTGGTCGCGTTCCTCAAGAGCGTGAAGGCCGAGACCGGCTGCGAACTCTATCTCGAGCCGGGCGAGGCGGTGGCGCTCGATGCGGGCATCCTCGTCGGTACGATCCTCGATTCGCACTGGAACGGGATGCCGCTGGCGATCGCCGACATCTCCGCCACCTGCCACATGCCCGACGTGATCGAGGCGCCGTACCGACCCGCGATGCTGGGTGAGCTAGAGGCGGGCGAGGAGGTCCGCCTCGGCGGCCCGTCATGCCTCGCCGGAGACGTGATCGGCGACTACCGCCTGCCGTTCGCGCCCGAGCCCGGACAGCGCTTCGCCTTCCTGGACCAGGCGCACTATTCGATGGTCAAGACCACCACCTTCAACGGCGTGCCGCTGCCCTCGATCTGGCTGTGGGACAGCGAGAGCGACAGTCTCGAACAGGTGCGCAAGTTCGGTTACGAGGATTTTCGCGACCGGCTGAGCTGACCCTCCTCTCCCCGAACGGGGCGAGGATACGGAGACTTGCGAGCTTGCTCGCTAGGCGCAGTTGGAGAGGGGCGCGCGGCGTAACGCTACTCTGCGGCCCCTCTCCAAGCTTCGCTAGCTCCTATGGAGCAAGCTGCGCTATCCTCTCCCCTAAAGGGGCGAGGAGAGACCATGCCGAAGGAAATTCTCGACGGGATCACCAGCGATCCGGCGATGATGGGCTGGATGCAGGGTTTCCCGCCGCCCGCCGCCAAGCGGATCGAGGCCGCCAAGGGCAACCACATGCGGTTTCCCTGGACCCGCTGGTCGTTCTCCAACATGCGCGAGTTCTGCCCGACGGTGCGGGTGTCGCGGGGGCAGGGGCCGGTCACCCCGCTGCCGGTGGCGCTCCGGGACGACATCGATGCCCTGCCGGTGACGCTGGACGACGGCACCCGCACGACGTGGGCCGCAACGCTCCCGCTCAACTTCACCGACGCGATGTGCGTGCTGCACCGGGGCGCGGTGGTCTACGAACGCTATCTTGGCGTCACCCGCCCCGACAGCCGCCACATCGCGTTCTCGGTGACCAAGAGCTTTCTCGGCCTGATCGCCGAGATGCTGATCGCCGAGGGCCGGCTCGACCCGGCCAGCCGGGTCGCCGATCACCTGCCCGAGCTGGCGGGCACCGGCTATGCCGACGCGACGATCCGCCAGGTGCTCGATATGACCACCGCGATCGACTATTCCGAGGACTACGCCGACGCGCGCTCGGGCATCGGCGATTTCAGCCTGGCGCTGGCCTTGACTCCGCGCGCTGCCGGCTATGCCGGGCCGGAAGACATGTACGCCTATCTCGCCACGCTGGCGGCGGATGGCGAGCACGGCAAGGCGTTCACCTATCGCACGATCAACACCGAAGTGCTCGGCTGGATCGTCGCGCGGATCCAAGGCGAGCGCGCCCACGAGGTGTATTCGCGACGCATCTGGCAACCGTTGCGCATGCAAGACGATGCCGACATGCTGGTCGATCCCGCGGGCACGCCATTCACCGGCGGCGGCCTCAACCCGACCCTGCGCGACATGGCTCGCTTCGGCGAGGCGATGCGCAACGATGGCGCGGTGGGCGGTGCGCAACTGCTCGCCGCCGGACCCATCCGCGCGATCAAGTCCGGCGCATCGGGGGCCGACGCCACGCGCTCGCCGCACCCCAGTCTGCCCGATCTCGTCTATCGCAGCCAGTGGTGGTTCTTCACCAACGGCAACCCGGTGTTTTCGGCGCGCGGCATCCACGGCCAGGCGATCTACGTCGATCCTGCGGCGGAGCTGACGATCGCCCGATTCGCCTCGCATCCGATCGCCGCAAACATCCCCAACGACGCCACGACATTGCCCGTTTTCCGCGCGCTGGCGGAGCATTTGTTGCGGATTTGAGACAGGGGGGCATTTTCACTTGCAGTTCATCCCCCCCGCCTTATAGCGACCCCCCGCTGCCCCATGGGGACTTCCAAACCGCAAGGCAGCTTTGTGAACTGAACCGGTTGGGGGTCCCTTGAGTTGCACCATTATCCTGATGCATCGGCTGTAATCCGCGCCACTTCGCCGGACCAACCCGTTATCCTCAATCGCCCGCACGCAGCGCGGCGCGCCGCCCGTTTCTTCGTCGAGAAGTTTCCGGGCCGCACGCTCTATGCGGTCAAGGCCAATCCTTCGGCGGACTTGCTGAGGGTGCTGTGGGATGCCGGGGTCACGCACTACGACGTCGCCTCGATCGCGGAGGTGCGGCTGGTCCGCGCGACGCTGCCCGAGGCCGTCCTGTGCTTCATGCATCCGGTCAAGACCGCCAGCGCGATCCGCGAGGCTTACGCCGTCCACGGCTGCAAGGTGTTCAGCCTCGATACCCAGGAAGAGCTCGAGAAGATCGTCGCCGCGACTGATGGCGCGGAAGACCTGACGCTGTGCGTGCGTCTGCGCGTCTCGTCCGAATATTCCGAGCTCAGCCTCGCCGCCAAGTTCGGCGCCGACCTGACCGAAGCCCCGGCGCTGCTCCAGGCGACGCGCCAAGTCGCCGACAGCCTCGGCGTGTGCTTCCACGTCGGCTCGCAGTCGATGAGCCCGCACGCCTATGTCCAGGCGTTGGAAAAGGTTCGCGCGGCGATCGTCGACGCCTCGGTGCTGGTCGACGTGATCGACGTCGGCGGGGGCTTCCCCTCGATCTATCCGGGGATGGAGCCGCCGCCGCTGGAGGATTACTTCGGGATCATCGACCGGACCTACGAATCGCTGCCGATCTCGTATTCGGCCGAGCTGTGGTGCGAGCCGGGCCGCGCGCTGTGCGCCGAGTACAACTCGCTGATCGTCCGCGTCGACAAGCGCCGCGGGTCCGAGCTGTTCATCAACGACGGCGCCTATGGCGCACTGTTCGATGCCGCGCACGTCGGCTGGCGATTCCCGGTCAAGGCGCTGCGCGAGGATGCTGCGGCCACCGACGAGGCGTTCAGCTTCTACGGCCCGACCTGCGACGACCTCGACCACATGGAAGGCCCGTTCGAGCTGCCGTCCGACATGCGCGCGGGCGACTACATCGAAATCGGCATGCTCGGCGCCTATGGCGCGGCGATGAAGACCGCGTTCAATGGCTTCGGCGAAAGCGAAGTCTATGAGGCGGGCGACGAGCCGATGGCCAGCCAGTACCGCGGCGACCGCCGCGATCCACGGGTGTCGGACAACGTGGTCAGTCTGCGCTGATCAAAGCCGGGGCGGGCCTGCTTTCGAGCAGTCCCGCCTCCACTTCTCCCATATAACCCCGCGTCAGCGGCAGCGCGTGGCGGTCGCGGGTGTACTGGATCTGGTAGTTGCCCATGCCGCCGCTTTCGAACGCGGCGGTAGCGCCGGCGAGGTAGAAGGTCCACATTCGGAAGAATTTCGCGTCATACAGTGCCTCGATCGCAGCGCGGTTGGCCACGCAGTTGGCGTGCCACGCGCGCAGGGTGCGGGCGTAGTGGAGGCGCAGCGTCTCGACGTCGCTGGCGATCAGGCGGACCTTCTCGCTGGCCGCGACGGTCTCGCTGAGTGCGGGGATATAGCCGCCAGGGAAGATGTATTTGCGGGTGAAGGCGTCGGTGCTCCCCGGGCCGCCGAAGCGGCCGATCGTGTGGAGCAGCATGACGCCATCATCGGTCAGAAGCCGCGCGCAGATGCGGAAGAAGGAGTCGAACTGCGGGCGCCCGACATGCTCGAACATGCCGACGGAGACGATTCGGTCGAACCTGCGCCCGCTGGCAGGCAGATCGCGATAGTCGGCCAGCTCGAACTTCACGCGGTCGCCGATCCCGGCGGCTTTAGCATGCGCGACGGCGAGCGCGAGCTGTTCCGCGCTCAACGTGATCGCGGTGACCGTCACGTCGAAGTGCTTGGCCAGATAGATCGCCATCCCGCCCCAGCCGCCGCCGATGTCGAGCACCTGCTGGCCCGGCTTGAGCGCGAGCTTGGCGGCGATGTGGGCGAGCTTGGCCTCCTGAGCCTCGCCCAGGGTCATGTCCTCGCGCGACCAATAGGCGCAGCTATATTGCATATGCTCGCCGTCGAGCATCAACGCGTAGAGATCGTACCCGATGTCGTAGTGGTGTCCGACGTTGGCTTTCGATCTGGCACGGGCGTTGACCTGATCGGCGGCGGCGATCGCCCGGCGCAGCAGCTTGCGCAGGGCTGAGGGCGCGTACAGTTTGGCCCCAGCCTCCCAAGGTTGGTTGGCGCGGAGCAGCTGAGCAAGCTCCATCACGTCGCCCTGTTCAATCGTCAGGTCGCCAGCGATGTATGCCTCGCCAGCGCCCAACCGGGGATCGCGCAAAATGCTGGTGGTCACCCCGGGCCGGGTCAGGCGGATGCGGACTTGCGGGAACCCCGGTGCCGGAAGGCCGAATTTGGCGACGCGCCCGTCGGCGTGAACCACCTCGAGCACGCCGAGACGAACGATCCGAGCGAGCATCCTGTCGAAAAGCGATGTGCTCATCGCCGGTTTTAGCCCAGCTTGACCTCGCCTTCTTCCTCACCATCCCAATAGTGCAGGCGCTTGGCGGTCACTTTGATCATCACCGTGCCCGGCGTATCCACCCCTTGCGGAAACCAGCGGTCGAGCGATTTGTCCCAATGCTCGGCGAATGCAGCCTTGTCGCGGATTACCTGCGCGGTGCCGACGACGTGGAAGAAAGCGCCCGGCGCGCCGAGAATACCCTTGATCCCGGCGCTGCCCATATAGGTCACGCCGACGTTCGGATCGCCGCCGATGTCGGCGATCATCTGGCGGTCCTCGTAGGTGAAGAACCACGAATCGCCTTCGAAATCGACGTTGCGATTGTTGCTCATCGGTCGCGCGCCGATCGCGCCGCCGGCGGTGTGAGTGGCGAGCGTGCAGAAATCGATGTCGCGCATGGCTTCGGAAATGTCAGCGAGGGTCTTGGCCACCGGGATGCTCCTTGATGTATCGTAAGGCCCAACCCGTTTCTCCGCGTCGCGTTCCGCCGACGCTTCCCTAATCGCCCCGGCAATGGCATCGCGGCGGGCATGAACCGTATCGCCATTCCGCTGCTCGCCCTGATCCTTGCCAGCCCCGCGTTCGCCGCGCCCGCGCGCAGTCCGGAGCAGGCCGCCGCCGCGGCGCTGAAAGCGGCGCCGGTGTGGGACGGCCACAATGATGTGCCCGAGCAGTTGCGCGACCGCACCGGAGACCTGCTCGACGGGTTCGACTTCACCGATACCCGCAATACCGCACAGGGCGGCAAGGTGGCGATGCAGACCGACCTGAGCCGGCTCAAGCGCGGTCATGTCGGGGCGCAGTTCTGGTCGGTCTATGTCGACTACAAGCTGGCCGAACCCGAGGCGGTGCGCCAGACAATTGAGCAGATCGACACGATCAAGCGTCTGGTCGCGCGCTATCCTGGCGAGTTGGCGCTGGCGACGAGTTCGGCGGACGTCGAGAAGGCGTGGAAGGCTGGCAGAATTGCCTCGCTGATCGGGATGGAGGGTGGCGGTTCGATCGGCGGCAGCCTTGCGGTGCTGCGCCAGATGCACGCGCTGGGCGCGCGCTACATGACGCTGGCGCACTACAAGACCACTGCCTGGGCCGATTCATCTAACGACGTATCCCGTAACGGTGGTCTCAGCGACTTCGGCAAGCAGGTGGTGCGCGAGATGCAGCGGGTGGGGATGCTGGTTGATCTCAGCCATTGCTCCGAGGAAACGATGAACGACGCGCTCGACGTGGCGGGGGCCCCTGTGGTGTTCACCCATTCGAATGCCCGTGCCGTCGATGGCCATCCGCGCAACGTGCCCGATGCGGTGCTCGATCGGCTCAAGAACAATGGCGGGATCGTGATGGTCACGGCGGTGCTCAACTTCGTCAGCGAGGATTATCGAATCTGGGCGGCGGAACTCGCGGGCGAGGAGGCCCGGCTCAAGTCGCTCCACACGGGTCTCCCGGACCGTGTCGCACCCGCGCTCGCGGCGTGGACCGGGGCGCATCCCGCTCCCAGGGTCACCGTTTCGCAGATCGCCGACCACATCGACCACATCGTCAAGCGGATCGGGATCGATCATGTCGGGGTGGGAGGGGACTTCGACGGGACAGACGAGACGCCGAAGGGTTTCGAGGACGTCTCCGCCTATCCCAACCTGTTCGCCGAACTGGCTCGGCGCGGCTATTCACAGGGCGATCTCGAGCGGATTTCCAGCCGCAACATGCTGCGCGTGTTGCGCGCCGCCGAAGCCTACGCGGCAAAGCATCGCAACGATCCGCCGATCGAGACCCGGGCGGTCACGGCCGGCGGCTGACGCGGCCGCGCCTATTGCGGAGCAGGAGTCGCCTGACCGCTGATCGGGCCGTTTTGAGCCGGTTGATCGACGCTCGCCGCGCCGGTCATCCAGATGACCGAAAGGGCACCAACCGCCAGCAGCAAGCTGATTATCAGGACATAGCGAACTATGTGCGGAGTCGAGGCGCCGCGTGCCTCGTCGGTCTCAATGTGGACTTCGTCGCCCTGGCGTTCCATGTTTTTCCGTCCTCTTGCCGATTGTTTCTGACGTGACCCTGCCGCATCCTACGCCCCGGCGCATGCTTCGTTCCAAGCCCAGCAATCGCGCACTTGCTGGTAGCGCCATCGTGGGAGTGTAGTCTTTTTCGATGAAACCGCGAAGTACCGACATGACCCTGAGCAGATTCGGCTCCCTCGCGGCCATCGCCCTGATCGGCTCCTGTTCGCCGGCGAGCGACGTTATGGCTCAGGCAGGCACGGGCGGTGCCGGGCCGGTCGTGGTCGAGCTTTTCCAGAGCCAGGGCTGTTCATCGTGTCCGCCCGCCAACGCCAACGTCAACGCGCTCGCCGCGGCACGGTCCGACGTGATCGCGCTGAGTTACGCGGTAACCTATTGGGATCAGCTCGGTTGGAAGGACACGTTCGCCCAGCCCGCCTTCACCGAGCGTCAGCGCGCCTATCAGCGCAGCGGGCAGAGCGACGGGGTCTATACCCCGCAAGTCGTGATCAACGGGCGCAAGGCGCTGGTCGGGACGGATCGCGGCACCTTGAACAAGGCGCTTGCCGCAACCGGGCCGCTGAGCGGTGGTCCCACGATCGTGCGCGACGCCGGGGGCGTGACGATTGGCGCGGGGCAGGGTTCCGCGACCGTGCTGCTGGTGACCTACGATCCCCGCGTGCGCGCGGTGCCGGTCAAGGCCGGCGAGAACAACGGGCGCACGCTGCCCCATCGCAACATCGTCACCGACCTGCACACCGCGGGATCGTGGAATGGCAAGCGGCTGCATATCGCGGTGCCCGCGCCGAAGGACCCCGCCTTGCGCACCGTCGTTCTTATCCAGAGAGGCGCGGGCGGGCCGATCCTGGCGGCGGCCAAGGTCTAGTCGCGCAGCAGCTCGTTGAGTGCGGTCTTGCCGCGGGTCTGCGCGTCCACCGTCTTGATGATCACAGCGCACGACAGCGACGGGCCGGGGCGGCCATCGGGCAGCGGTTTGCCCGGCATCGCGCCGGGGACGACCACGCTGAACGGCGGGATGTGGCCGGTTATGACCTCGCCGGTTTCGCGGTAGACGATCTTGCTTGTGGCGGTGATGAACACGCCCATCGCGACTACGCAGCCTTCGCCGACGATTACCCCCTCGACGATCTCGGACCGCGCGCCGATGAAGCAGTTGTCGCCGATGATCGTCGGGTTGGCCTGCATCGGTTCGAGCACCCCACCGATCCCGGTTCCCGCAGAAATGTGGCAGTTCTTGCCGACCTGGGCGCAGGATCCGACAGACGCCCAGGTATCGATCATCGTCCCGTCACCAACGTTCGCGCCGATGTTTACGAAGCTGGGCATCAGCACGACGTTGCGCCCGACGTGTGCCCCGCGCCGCACGATCGCGCCGGGAACCGCGCGGATGCCGGCCTCGCGGAAGCGCGCTGCGTCCCATCCGGTGAACTTGAGCGGCACCTTGTCGAACGACGGCGCACCGGCCGAGCCAAAGTCCATCACTGCATTGTCGTTGAGCCGGAACGACAGCAGTACCGCCTTCTTGAGCCATTGGTTGACCGTCCAGCCGCCCTTGCCGTCGGGCTCGGCGACACGGCCCTGGCCGCTGTCGAGCAAGTCGAGCGCCCGATCGACCGCGGCACGAACGTCGCTGCTGTCCGGGGTCACGCTGTCGCGCGCATCCCACGCGCTGTCGATTGCGGCGGCGAGTTGGTCGTGCATCATGGCCCTCCTGCTAGCGGGCGCGGCCTAGCGGCCTGCCTGCCCTGCGGCAAGCACCCAGGCCCTCGTTAAGCCTTGCGCCAGCCATGCCGGGCTATACGCTTCGCACTCGATCCTGACGGGGCTGCCGACCGATGACCGTTTCGCGATCTTCGCGCCCGATGCTTTCGCTGGGGGGATTGTGTTCGGCGGTGGCCTTGCTCGCCGGGTGCGGTGGGGGTGGCGGCAGTCCGCCGATCGCGAGTGCACCCCCGCCGGCCCCCGCGCCGACCCCGACGCCTTCACCGGTTCCGACCCCCAGTCCATCGCCGTCGCCGGCGCCTTCGCCAAGCCCCACGCCCGCGCCAACGTCCTCGTTCGACACCGCGGAATACCGGATGTCCGACGGGCCCGCGTTGCACCGAGTGATCCCGGCTTGGACCGCAGGGGCGACCGGCAAGGGTGTGACCGTCGCGATCGTCGATACCGGGATCGACCCGGCCAACCCCGAGTTCGCCGGGCGCATCTCGGCCGCCTCGGCTGACGTAGCGGGCAATCGCGGGATCACCCCCGAGGACGATCATGGCACCCAGATCGCGTTGATTGCGGCTGCCGCGCGCAACGGCAGCGGGATCCTGGGGATTGCCTTCGATGCGACGATTCAGGCGCTCCGGATCGATGCCCCGGGGACTTGCGCCCAGACCGCCGGCTGCAAGTTCACCGACGATGCGATCGCCGCCGGCGTCAACCGCGCGGTCGATGCCGGGGCGCGGGTGATCAACCTGTCGATCGGCGGCTCGAACATCAACGCAACTTTGCGCAGCGCGATCGCCCGGGCCGCCTCGGCCGGGGTGGTGGTGGTCGTCGCGGCGGGCAACGATGGCGATTCGACCGACCCCGCGGTCAACAAGAACGAGCCCGATCCGTTCGCTTCGAGCACTGCCACCGCGGGTAACGGCAATGTGATCATTGCCGGGTCGGTGGACAGTAGCGGCACCATCTCCGCCTTCGCCAACAGGGCGGGCAGCTTCGCCAACGTCTATCTCAATGCGCTAGGCGAGGACGTCTGCTGCGTCTACCAGAACGGCCAGATCAGGATCACCAACCGCAACGGTTCGCAGTTCGTGACGGTGGTCAGTGGAACCAGCTTCTCGACGCCGCAGATCGTCGGCGCGGTGGCGCTGCTGGCGCAGGCCTTCCCGAACCTGACCGGCCAGCAGATCGTCGATCTCTTGCTGCGCACGGCGCGCGACGGAGGTGCGGCGGGAACCGACCCTATCTATGGCCGTGGCACGCTCGACATCGCCAACGCCTTCGCGCCGCAGGGGACGATGACGCTGGCCGGTTCGACCGCGCTGGTTCCGCTCGGCGATACGATGGTCGTGACGTCGGGTGCGATGGGCGATGCCGGGACCAAGGGCACGCTGGGGGCGGTGATCCTGGATGGCTACTCGCGCGCCTATGCGGTCGATTTCGCGCGGCAGTTGCGCGACGCGGTGGTGCAGCCGCGGTTGAGCAACGCGCTGGCGGGACAGACTCGCACGCTCGCCGCTGGCAACGACAGGTTCGCGCTGGGCTTCACCGTCGATGGACGGGGCGGGATCGCCGCGCTTGCCCCGTTGCGGCTTGGCCGGGATGATGCGGAGCAGGCGCGCGTGCTTGCCGCCAGCGTCACCGCGCGGCTCGCGCCGGGGCGGCAGGTGGCGTTCGGGTTCCGCCAGGGCGCCGACGGCCTCGCCGCACAATTGTCGGGCGCGCGCTCGCCCGCGTTTTTCATTGCCGGGGCGCCGGGCGACGACCTCGGGTTCGTGACGGGCGAGCGGACCGCGGTTGCCTTGCGACAGATGCTCGGGGGCTTCGGGTTGACCCTCAGCGGCGAACGCGGCCAGGCGCTGACCGGTCCCGAACGCCACGTGGGCGAACTGCGGCTGCGGCGCGAGAACGAGCCGATGGAGCGGTTCGGCCTGGCCGTCGATCGCCGGTTCGGCGAGATCGACGCGGCGCTCGGGGCGTCTTGGCTGCGTGAGGACCGCACCGTCCTGGGCGCCAGGTTCCACGATGCGCTGGGTCGTGGCGGCGCGGACAGCGCGTTCGTCGATGCCCGCGTCGGCTGGAGCGTCCGTCCCGACGTGCGGCTGGGGGCAAGCTGGCGCGGCGGCGCAACCATGCCGCGCGGCGGCGGCGCGATCGTTGGTGGGCGGCTGCTGAGCCAGGCCCTCGCGGTCGATCTGGAGAAGCTCGCCGTGTTCGCGAAAGGCGACCGGCTGGCGATTCGGATCGCGCAACCGCTGCGGGTGGAAAGCGGTGGAGTGCGGCTCAATCTGCCGGTCGATTACGACTACGCCACGCTAAGCCCCACGTTCGCGAGCAGCACATACGCGCTCACCCCCAGCGGGCGCGAACTGATTGGCGAACTCGCCTGGCGCGGCGAACTGTGGGGCGGCGACGCCGCGGCGAGCGTTTTCTACCGCAAGGATCCCGGCCACTTCGCCAGTCTGCCTGACGACAAGGGCGTGGCGGTGAAGTGGGGGCGGGGGGTTCTAACATCGTTCCCGAGTTTGCTCGGGGAAGCTCTTGATTCAGGCCCCGGCTTCCACCGCAAACCCCCACGCTCGTTCGGCCAGCGGGCTGACCCGCTCGCTCATCGCCTTGGCATGCGCGGATGACGCGGTTCCATCGATCACCCGCTTCTTGATCCCCTGCATGATCCCGGCCAAGCGGAAGAAGTTGTAGGCGAAATACCAGTTGAGGTCCGGCACGCCCTGACGGCCCGTGGCCGCGCAATAGCGCTCCACCACTTCGTCGAGTTCGGGAATGCCCAGCGCCGCGCGATCGAGATCGGCGACGCCGGAGCGGCCCGCATTATCGGTTACCCAGGCCATCGCGACATAGGTGAAATCGGCCAGCGGATCGCCCAGCGTCGACAGTTCCCAATCGAGCACCGCGAGCACTTCCGGGCGATCGTGCGCGTAGATCATGTTGTCGACGCGATAATCGCCGTGGACGACCGAGGTACGATCCTGCTCGGGCAGCGTCGCGGGAAGCCAGGCGATGAGTCGCTCCATCTCGGGCATCGTTTCGGTCTCGGCGAGGCGGTACTGCTTGGTCCAGCGTTCGACCTGGCGGCCGAAGTAGTTACCCGGCTTGCCGAAGCCTTCGAGCCCGGCCGCTGCGACATCGGTGTTGTGCAGCCGTGCCAGCGTATCGATCATCGCGAAGTAGGTCGCGCGGCGGGTCTGCGGGTCGGAGCTGGGCATCGCGCCGTCCCAGATCGTCCGCCCGTCGACCATGCCCATCACGTAGAACCACGATCCGAGCACGTCGTTGTCGGTGCACAGGCCATACTGGCGGCTGACCGGGAAGCCGGTGGGATAGAGTCCGGCCTGGACCTTGTATTCGCGATCGACCGCGTGGGCCGAAGGCAGCAGCGGCCCGTATGGCTTGCGCCGCAGCACATAGCGGCCCGAGGGACTTTCGATCTTGTACGTAGGGTTGGATTGCCCGCCCTTGAACTTCGAGACCTCGATCGGGCCGCGAAAGCCCTCGACGTTGGCGTCCATCCACGCGGTGAGTTTAACCGCGTCGAGCACGTCCGCGCCTTCGGGCGCAACGGTCCCGACGAACGCCGTCTCGGCATCAATGGCAGCGCGCGAATCCGTCATTGGTCGAACACGATCACGCTGCGTGCGGAATCGCCCTTTTTCATCGTCTCGAACCCTTCGTTGATTTGGCTCAACGGAATGCGCTCGGCAATGATCGAATCGAGATCGAGCAGCCCGCGCAGGTAGAATTCGACGAGCCGCGGCAGATCGACCGGGAAATGATTCATGCCCATGATCGCGCCCTGGAGTTTCTTGCCCGAAAGCAGATCGATCGCGCTCAGGCCGACTTTCTCGCTCAGCGGCATCATCCCCAGGATCGTCGCGGTGCCGCCACGGCGCAGCGACGCCACCGCAAGGGCCGCCGAAGCAGGACGCCCGACCGCTTCGATCGCGTGATCGACCCCGCCCTTGGTCATCTCTACGATGGAGGCCGCAGCGTCGTTTGCCAGCGCATCGACGGTATCGGTCGCGCCCAGCTTCATAGCCAGCGCGCGCTTTTCGGGAATCGGATCGGCTGCAATGATCCGCCCGGCGCCGGCAATCTTGGCAGCGTTGATGGTCGCCAGACCGACGCCGCCGCATCCGACCACGGCGACCGTTTCGCCCGGCGTCACTTTGCACGCGTTGAAGATCGTTCCCGCGCCGGTGGTCACCGCGCAGCCGATCACCGCGGCGCGATCGAGCGGCATTTCGGGATTAATCTTCACGCAGGCGTGTTCGTGGATCAGCATCATTTCGCTGAACGCCGACAGGTTGAGCATCTGGTTGATCGCGCTGCCGTCGGACGCGCGCGTGATCCGCGGCGGGGCGCCTGGCGCGCGGCGGGTGTCGCCGCCCATGCACAGCGCCATCCGGCCCGTGACACAGAACTCGCAGTGCCCGCAGAACGCAGAGAGGCAACTGACCACCGCATCACCCGGCTTGACCGTCCGGACCTCGCTGCCGACTTTCTCGACGATGCCTGCCGCTTCGTGCCCGGGTATCGCGGGAAGGGGGTGGGGATAGCTGCCCTCGATGAAGTGGAGATCCGAATGGCACAGGCCGCAGGCGGCGGTGCGGATCAGCACCTCGTGCGGGCCGGGATTGTCGATGACGACGTCGTCGATCCGCAGCGGCTGGCCGACGGCTTCGAGAATGGCGGCTTTGGTCACATTCAAACTCCCAAACCCTGCTCATCCCGAGCGAAGTCGACGGATGTTGCACTACGGCCAGGCCAAAGCGCGACGTGTCTCGACTTCGCTCGACATGAGCGGACTGTTTTTCAGACTATCGGCTCACCCCGATATCGGCCGAGCTGAACCCGGCATCGTTGCTGGCACCCGGCTTGGGCGCATGGCGGGCGAATTCGATTCGGGCGATGGCGCGCGAGTGGACTTCGTCGGGCCCGTCGGCCAGCCGCAACGTGCGCTGGTGCGCCCATGCCGAAGCAAGGCCGAAGTCTTCGGAAACACCGCCTGCGCCGTGCGCCTGGATCGCATCGTCGATGATCCGCAGCGCCATGTTGGGCGCCTGGACCTTGATCATCGCGATTTCGCCCGCGGCGGCCTTGTTGCCGACCTTGTCCATCATGTCCGCGGCCTTGAGGCACAGCAGCCGGGTCATCTCGATGTCGATCCGGGCACGCGCGATGCGCTCTTCCCATACGCTTTGCTCGGCGATGGTCTTGCCGAACGCGGTGCGCGACTGGAGCCGCTTGGCCATCTTGGCCAGCGCTTCCTCGGCCACCCCGACGGTGCGCATGCAGTGGTGGATACGCCCAGGTCCAAGCCGCCCCTGCGCGATCTCGAAGCCGCGGCCTTCGCCCAGCAACATGTTCGAGGCGGGCACGCGGACGTTGTTGAGCTGGATTTCCATGTGCCCATGCGGCGCATCGTCATAGCCGAACACCGGCAAGTGGCGCAGAATCTCGACGCCGGGGGCATCGAGTTCCATCAGCACCATCGACTGCTGCTGATGGCGTTTGGCCTCGAAGTCGGTCTTGCCCATGACGATCGCGATCTTGCAGCGGGGGTCTCCCGCGCCGGACGACCACCACTTGCGGCCGTTGATGACGTACTCGTCGCCCTCGCGCACGATCGAGCATTCGATGTTGGTGGCATCCGAGCTGGCAACCCCGGGTTCGGTCATCAGGAACGCCGAGCGAATTTCGCCCTCCATGAGCGGCTTGAGCCATTTGTCCTTCTGTTCGCGTGTGCCGTAGCGGTGGAACACCTCCATGTTGCCGGTATCGGGGGCTGAGCAGTTGAACACTTCGCTGGCCATCCCGACGCGGCCCATCTCCTCGGCGCACAGCGCGTATTCGAGGTTGGTCAGCCCCGGTCCGTCGAACTCGAATGTGTCGTCGACGTGCGTCCGGCCGAACTGGGGCGGCATGAACAGGTTCCAGATGCCCTGAGCCTTGGCCCGCGCCTTTTCTTCCTCGACCACCGGCAGCACTTTCCACCGGTCGCCCTCGGCCTGCTGCTTGTAATAGTCTGCCATCCGCGGACGGACGTGGTTCTCGATGAACTGGCGGACGCGATCGCGCCAATAGACCTGACGTTCGGTGGGTTCGAAGTTCATCGCGGCGTCCTTTCCGAGTCTGTTTTGCGGTTCTAGTGGCAGACCTTCGGGGGCAGGCCAACCGTTGATTTAAGCGGGCGGTTAAGCCTTTGGGACGCGAGCGACCCGAAGTCCTATGGATGCAGTCCGGTCGCTTCCGGATCGAGCCGGGCCGCCGCGTCGAGCGCGGCGAGTCGAGCTTCGTGCGCGCGTCTGTCGATCGGGAAGCGGCGGACGATCACAACCAGCAGGACCGCCAGCGCCACCACGCAGCCGACGTAAGCCATGGCCATCCGATCGACCACTGCCGGATCGACTTCGCCGGGCTTTGCTCCGCTGGGCATTCCCGAGAGGCTCAGCAGGAAGCCGGTTGCGAAGATACCGAGCCCGGTCGAGCATTTCGAAGCGAAGAACGCGCCCGCTGCGAAAGTGCCTTCGGAACGCCGTCCGGTCTGTTCCTCGGATGCTTCGACCACGTCGGCCACCATCGACCACAGCGAAATCCCGGTGATCACGCTGAACAGGTTGGAGAAGAAGGTGAACGCGAACATCGCCACCAGCGAAGCGGTCGATCCATCGGGCGCCCAAAGTCCGAAGTTACGCAAGGTCAGCGGGATGACCCAGAACACCATCCCGAGCAGTCCGGTGTAGGTGGCGGTCTCGCGCTTGCCCCAGCGCAATTGCAGCGGGCCGACCAGCATGAAGCTGCCGACTACGCTGAAAAACAGCAAGATGGGATAGAGCTGGAGGGCGACTGGGGGGAATTGCCAGACGAACAGGTACAGGTAGTTCGAGATGGAGAAGGTGATCCCCTGGCTGGTAATCGCCGCCGCCAAAGCAGCCATGAGGACGAGGAACGCCGGATGGCCGAGACATTCCCGGATGTCGCCAAACGCGGCCCCCAGCCCCGCCTTGGAGACCGTTTTTGGCGGGCGAACCGCGACCCAGCGATGTTGTCCGATGGCCGAGCCGAGCACGCAGGCGACGATCAGAATGGCTCCGGCGATACCGTATTGCTGATAGCCCTCGCGCGCTAGCATGGCCCTTGGCAGGAACACGCCATAGGCTAGCAACAGCATCAGCAGTCCGCCGCCCCAGGCAAACAGGAAGCGGAAGCGGGTCAGCCGGGTCCGTTCGTCGTAGTCGCGGGTGATTTCGGCCACCAGCGCCGAGGAGGGCACCTCGCAGCACGCCACCGCCGCGCGCACCCCGATTGCGGAGAACAACAGCACCGCGAAGCTGGGCGGGCCGACCGGCGACCACAGCAGCACCCAGAACAGGCCCAGCGGGATAGGCGCGAGGTAGAGGAACGGCAGGCGCCGCCCCCACCGAGTGTCGAGCCGATCACTGATATGGCCGACGACCGGGTCGATCAGCCCGTCGAATACCAGCGCGATCAGCAAAGCCAGGCTGACCAGCCGTGCGTCCATTCCCAGCACCTGGTTGTAGAACAGAAGCAGGAAAGTGGAAAAACCGTTGTCCTTGATCCCGTAGGCGACGCTGCCCAGTCCGTTGAATATCGCGAGGCGCGTCGGGACAGGACCCTTGATCGGGATCACGCGGCCGGGCTCGGGGCCGTACTCGCCGGACCCTCCACGAACGCGCGCAGCGATTCTGAACAGATTGGGCATCGCCGGATCCCACGCGTGGCGTGGGCCGACGGTAATTCCGCCATCGACCAGCAGCGAGGTGCCGGTCATGAACGACGCATCTTCGCTGGCGAGGAAGGCCACTGCTTTGGCGATGTCGTCTGGCTGACCGCCCCGCGCCACCGGCTGGGCCGACTTGGACGTCTCGGCAATGATCCCCAGCGCGGCGGGGAGCTTGTCAGGGGGGCAATCGATCGAGCTGGTGAAGATGTTGGTATTGATAAAGCCCGGCTGAACCGCGTTCACCCGGATGCCGAACTGGGCAAGATCGGTCGCGGCGCACTTGGTCAGGTGGAGTACGCCGGCCTTGGCCACGGCATAGGCGGTTGGCGAATAGCCCGGCCCGACCGCGGCGACGCTGCTGGTGTTGACGATGGAGGCCCCGGCGCGGCCCTTCATGTGCGGGACGGCGTAGCGGATACCAAAAGCGACCGAACGCAGCAGCAGGTGGAATGTGAAGTCCCACCCGTCCGGCTCGATCTCGTCGATGGACTCCTTCGCGCCGCCCGCGCCGGCGTTGTTGAAGACGATGTCGATCCCGCCGGTTTCGCTCGCCGCGCGGTCCATCAGCGCCTTGATATCCTCGGTTCGGGTCACGTCGCAGCGCTGGAAGCGAATGTCGCCATTCGAGCCGGCGGCGAGCGCTTCGCCGCCCGCAGTGTCGATGTCAGCGGCGTAGACCGTCGCGCCTTCGCCCGCGAACAACTGGACCGCGGCTTTGCCGATCCCCGACGCGGCGCCGGTGATCACGACAGTCTTGCCGTTGAATCGCATGATCTCTCCCTGGATGCTATTTCACTGCAGCTTAGGCGCGCGGTTAAGCCGGTCAACGCGCATCGACTTGACGCTACGGCATCGGGCCTTGCCAAATTGGCGCGGCCATGGCGCTTGCGTGGCCGGCCCGAATCGACTTAATCACGCGATTAAAGAGAGGAGCCTCCCATGTCCGACAGCGACGCCTTCCGAGGCGAAATCCGCGCTTGGCTCGAAGCCAATTGCCCGCCCGAGATGCGCGAGCCGGTCCGCACCGATGCCGACGTCTGCTGGGGCGGCCGCGAGGTAAAGTTCAAGAACGAGGCCCAGCGCCAGTGGCTCGAGGCGTGCGCGGCCAAGGGCTACACCGTGCCCGATTGGCCGCGCGAGTACGGCG
This sequence comes from Novosphingobium sp. Gsoil 351, assembly GCF_009707465.1. Taxonomy (NCBI): domain Bacteria; kingdom Pseudomonadati; phylum Pseudomonadota; class Alphaproteobacteria; order Sphingomonadales; family Sphingomonadaceae; genus Novosphingobium; species Novosphingobium sp. Gsoil 351. The sequence goes on along the minus strand of NZ_CP046120.1, from coordinate 755,303 downwards.
GAGCCGGGATGAGTGCGGCAGAAGCCAAGATCTGGCGCGAGGAGATGGCCAGGATCGGCGCGCGGCCCCCGCTTTCAAGCTTCGGCATATGGATGCTCGGCCCGGCGCTGCTCAAGTTCGGCACCGAGGAGCAGAAGCATCACTACCTCAACCAGATCGCACGCGGCGAAATCCGCTGGTGCCAGGGCTATTCGGAGCCGGGCAGCGGTTCGGACCTGGTGTCGCTCCAGACCTTTGGCGAGGACAAGGGCGATCACTGGGTGGTCAACGGTCAGAAAATCTGGACCAGCTATGCCGACAAGGCTGACTGGATCTTTTGCCTGGTGCGCACCGACAAGACGAACAAGTACCAGGGGATCAGCTTCCTGCTGTTCGACATGAAGAGCCCTGGGGTCACGACGAAGCCGATCCTCCTGATCAGCGGCAATTCGCCGTTCTGCGAGACTTTCTTCGACAACGTAAAGGTGCCCAAGGACCAGATCGTCGGCCAGCTCAACCGCGGGTGGGACGTGGCCAAGTATCTTCTCGGCCACGAGCGCGAGATGATTTCCGGAGCAGGCGGGGGCGATCGAACCGCGGCGATCGGCGCGGCGATGAACCGCTCCGCTGGCGGGGTCGATCCGATCCTGCGCGCTGAACTGGCGGCGTTCGATGTCGACGCGCTAGCCTACGCGGCGATGGGCGAGAAGTTCATGGACGAGGTCAAGGTCGGCAAGGGCCACCCCGCGCAGTCGAACATGATGAAGTACGCGGGAACCGAGCTCAACAAGCGCCGCCACGAACTGGTCATGGCCAGCGGCGGCAGTGCCGCGCTCGAATGGGACAGCGATGCCTCGGACGGCGGCTCCAAGGCGCGCAACTGGTTGCGGACCAAGGCCAACTCGATCGAGGGCGGGACCAGCGAGGTGATGCTCAACGTCATTGCCAAGCGGATTTTGGAACTGCCGGGGGTGAGCTGAGCTAAAAGCCCTCTCTCCCTTCAGGGGGAGAGGTTGGGAGAGGGGGACTTCCTCTTCAATCCAAAAATCTGGGCCGGTATCGAGATTCCCCCTCTCCCCGGCCCTCTCCCCCTAAAGGGGGCGAGGGAGACATAATGCCACTGTACCACACCGACGATCAGGCGATGCTCGCCGACACCGTCACCGGATTCATCGCCGACGAAGGCTCGATCAAGAACCAGCTGCGCCGCTGGCGCGACGAGAATTGCCAGGACGGGTTCGGCCACGAACTCTGGCGCCGCTTCGCCGAAATGGGGCTGACCGGGATGCTGGTCGCCGAAGCGGACGGCGGGCTGGGGATGGGCCATATCGAAGCCGGGATCGTGCTCGAACAGATCGGCCGCAATCTCACCCCATCGCCGTTCCTGACCACCGCGGTGATGGCCACCACCGCGCTGGCGGGCGGATCGGACGAGGTTCGCGGGCGCTGGTTGCCGGGGATAGTGGCGGGCGAGACCGTTGCTGCGATCGCGGTCGACGAGGGCGCGAAGCATCACCCCGAACGCATCACCTGCCGGGCCGAGAAGGCGGGCAACGGCTTCCGCCTGTCGGGTGCGAAGGATTTCGTCGTACATGGCGCTTCAGCCGACGTATTGATCGTTGCTGCGCGCACTTCTGGCAGCGACAGTGATGCGACTGGGATAACCCTGTTCGCCGTGCCCAAGGATGCCTCGGGTGTTACGCACGGCAGCGTGCGCCTGGTCGATAGCTCGATGGCCAGCCATGTGAAGTTCGACGCGGTCGAACTCGATGGCGGAACGGTGATCGGCGATGTCGATGGCGGGCGCGAGTTGCTGGGCCGGGTGCTCGCCGCGGGCCGGGTCGGCGCGGCGGCAGAGCAGGCTGGTGTCGCCGGCGGGGCGATGGACCGGACGGTTGATTACCTTAAGCAGCGTAAGCAGTTTGGTAAGCTGATCGGTGAATTTCAGGCGCTGCAACACCGCGCGGCGCACCTCTATTCCGAGCTCGAGATCGCCCGGGCGGCGGTGATCAAGGCGCAGCAATTGCTCGATGCCAACGGCGATGGCGCGGTTTCCGAACGGGCGCAGCTGATGGTTTCCGTGGCCAAGGCCAAGGCGGGCAAGGTCGCCGGGCTGGCGGTGCGCGAGGGCGTGCAGATGCACGGCGGGATCGGCATGACCGACGAATATGACATCGGCCTCTACATGAAGCGCGACCGCGCACTGGCCGAGTTCATGGGTGACGCGTTCTACCACACGCAGCGGGTGGCGGAGCTCAGCGGCTACTGAAGGAACGACCGATGAACCTCAATTCGCTCTTCAGCCTCGAAGGCAAGATTGCGCTGATCACCGGGGGTAGCCGCGGGATCGGCAAAATGTTCGTGGAGGGCTTCGTCGCCGCCGGCTGCGAGCGGGTCTACATGACGGCGCGCAAGGCGCAGGTGGTCGAGGAAACCGCCGCGGAGTTCGGCGATAGGGTCATCGGACTGCCCGGCGACATCAGCCGGATGGAGGGGATCGAGGAACTCGCCGCCGAAATCGGCCGGCGTGAAAGCCGCCTCGACATCCTGGTCAACAACGCCGGGGTCGCCTGGGGCGCCGAGTTCGAGGAATTCCCCGAGATCGGCTGGAACAAGGTCATGGACCTCAACGTCAAGACCCTGTTCTTCCTGACCCAGAAGCTTCATCCGCTGCTCAAGGCCGCGGCCAGCCCCGAGCGCCCCGCCAAAGTCATCAATATCGCCTCGGTCGACGGGTTCCGACCCAATCCATGGGAAACTTACTCCTATCAAGCGTCGAAAGCAGCGGTGATCCACCTGACCAGGCGGATGGCGGCGCGGCTGATCAAGGACAACATCGTGGTCAGCGGGATCGGCCCCGGTGCCTTTCCCAGCGAGATGAACAAGGCCGCGGCCAAGAACCCGGAGGCATCGGCCCGCGGTATCCCCTCGCGCCGGGTCGGAGTGGCCGAAGACATGGCCGGCGGCGCGATCTACCTCGCCAGCCGCGCGGGCGACTATGTCGTCGGCACCACGATCCCCATCGACGGAGGGATCGTCAACGGCTGGATCGGCGAGGCGCCCGATCCTTCAGGAGACCATTGAGCGAGGATCAATCGGGCTTCATCAATCCCCGGACGAACCCGATCAGCCCGGTTTGCCGCGCGCGCTTCATGCGCTCCGCCGCCAGGATCTGCTCGACCTTGGCGAAGCACACGTCGATGTCGTCATTGACGACGACGTAGTCGTAGCCGTCCCAGTGACTGATTTCCGCCTGGGCGCGCGCCATTCTTGCGTCGATCACATCGCAGCTGTCGGTACCGCGGCCCACCAGCCTGCGGCGCAATTCGTCGAGGCTGGGAGGCAGGATGAACACGCGGACCACATCCTGCTGATCCTTCTGGAACAGCTGCTGGGTGCCCTGCCAGTCGATGTCGAACAGGAAATCCTCGCCTACCTTCAGGCCGGCGCGGATATGCGCCTTGGGGGTGCCGTAGCTGTGCCCGAACACCGTCGCCCACTCATAGAATTCGTCGGCCTCGACCATCCGGTCGAATTCGGCCTGGCCGACGAAATGATAGTCCTGTCCATCGATTTCGCCTTCGCGCGGGGGGCGGGTGGTCGCCGAAATCGACAGCCTGATCGCCCGGTCTTCGCGCAGCAGGCGGTGGGCGATCGTCGTCTTGCCCGCGCCGGAGGGCGACGACAGGATGAACATCAGTCCGCGGCGCTGGAGCGTGTCGTGGGTGGTCGCGGGTGCGTCGGTCATGCGCGCTGATGGCGCAGGGGGCGTATCGGGGTCAAGCGAGGATCCGGCGGGTCAAGTGACGATCGGATCGGATTCCTTCTCGCCCGCAGCGGCTTGTTCTCGAACCTTGCGCTCACCTTCGGTCTTGGCCGCGGTCTTGCCCTGTTTGCGGTCGTAGAGCGTCTTGGCCAGCATGCCGCCGCCGACGATGATCGCGCCGGGAACCGAACGCGTGGCGATCCGCGCCAGGGCGGTGCCGACCATCGTCTGGACCATCGAGCGACCCTTTACGATGCTCTTGGCCTTTCCCTTGGAATACTTGGTGCCGAGCAGCGTGCGCTCGACCGCGTGACGCATGATCTGCCCGCCGCCGCGCAGAACGAGATCGGTGAGCAGAAGGTTGGTCATCGGGTTGGGGCTGATGCCGGGCACCTCGGCAAGCTTGCCGCCTACGGCGCCGACCGACTTCGCGATCTTGCTGGATTTCCGCCTGGTCATGCTCGCCCTTTGCTTGCGGGCGCGTCGCCCTATTTCTTGCGGCCGAAATCGACCGTGACGACGTTCAGAATCGTCGTCGTTCTCAACGCCCGCTTCGTCGCCGCGTTCCGGCGAATCGTTCTGCGCGCTTTCGTGCGGTTCGGGCGCCGTGCCGGCGCCTAGCGCCTGGAACTGCAGTCCGAAATCGACCGCCGGATCGACGAACGCGGTGATCGCGGCGTAGGGCACCGACAGCTTTGCGGGAATCTGGTTGAACGACAGCCCCACCGAAAAGCCGTCGTCGCCGACGTTGAGATCCCAGAACTTGTTCTGGAGCACGATCGTCATCTCGTCGGGAAACCGCTCGCGCAAGTGCGGCGGGATCGAGACGCCCGGCGCGCCGGTCTTGAAAGTGATGTAGAAATGGTGCGTGCCGGGCAGGGTGCTGCCGCTGCGCTCGATCTGGCCGAGCACCCGCCCGACCACCGCGCGCAGGGCTTCCTGCACGATCTCGTCGTAGGGGATCAGGCTATCGGGCGTGGTGTCGTTCATTGCTGGCACACCTGACGGGCGGGCGCGGGCCGGTCAAGAGTTGATTCCATGGCCTTGCGGCCTATAGCGCCCCGCATGCGCACCGGCCGGATAGCTCGCAAGACCGCCGAAACCGACATCCTTGTCGAGGTGAATCTCGACGGGACGGGCGAGTATGAAGTCGCCACCGGGATCGGTTTTCTCGATCACATGGTCGAACAGTTCGCGCGCCACTCGGCGATCGACCTGGTGTGCAAGGTTGCGGGCGATCTCCACGTCGATCAGCACCACACCACCGAGGATTCGGCTATCGCGATCGGCCAGGCCATCGCCCAGGCGCTGGACGAAAAGCGCGGAATCACGCGCTATGGCAGTGCCTATTCGCCGATGGACGAGACGCTCGCGCGGGTGGCTTTGGACATCTCGGGACGGCCTTATCTGGTGTGGCATGCAGCCTTTAGCCAGCCGCGCTTGGGCGAATTCGACACCGAACTGATCGAGCACTGGTTCCACTCTATCGCGCAAGCTGCGGGGATCACGCTGCATGTCGAGCTGCTCTATGGCCAGAACAACCATCACATCTGCGAAGCGATCTACAAGGGTTTTGCTCGCGCGATGCGTCAGGCCGTGAGCATCGACTTGCGCAAGGCCGATGCGGTGCCCAGCACCAAGGGCATGCTCGGTGGCTGAGACGGTTGCGCTCGTCGATTACGGCGCGGGCAACCTGCATTCGGTCGAGAACGCGTTGCGGGCCGCCGGCGCGGAGTTCGTGACCGTCACGTCCGATCCACACGTCGTCCGTGCGGCGGATCGAATCGTCCTGCCCGGGGTGGGCGCCTTCGCGGCTTGTGCCGCAGCCCTTCGCAAGGTCCCAGGGCTGGTCGAGGCGATGACCGAGCGGGTCCACGTCGGGGGCGCGCCTTTCCTCGGCATCTGCGTCGGAATGCAGCTTCTGGCGACGCGCGGGGTCGAACACGGGGTAAGCCAGGGGCTCGACTGGATCGGGGGCGAGGTGCTGCCGATCGCGCGCACCGATCCGGCAATCAAGGTGCCGCACATGGGCTGGAACGACGTCGCGCCGACCCGGCACCACGATGGCGCCGAACTGATCGAGCCGGGCGAGGCTTATTTTCTTCACTCCTATCACTTCGTGCCGGGCGAGGGCCGCCACATCGCCGCGCTGACCGATCACGGCGGAGGCATCGTCGCGGCGTTGGCGCGCGACAACCTGCTTGGGGTTCAGTTCCACCCGGAAAAGAGCCAGACTTACGGCCTGGCGCTGTTGGCGCGCTTTCTGGAATGGAAGCCATAGTCTAGCCGGAACGCAAAGAGTGCCGTGGGTGCCCGCCGGCTTTTCTCGTTCCCAAGGATGCTTTCGCCTGAACGCCTGCGCTGCTAGGCAGCTTTCATGATCGTCTTTCCCGCTATCGACCTCAAGGCAGGTCAGATCGTGCGCCTTGCCGAAGGCGATATGGCCCGCGCCACCGTGTATGGCGACGACCCTGCGGCGCAGGCGATGCTCTTCTCCGAACAGGGCGCCGAATACCTCCACGTCGTCGATCTCGACGGATCGTTCACCGGACACGCTGAGAACCGTAGCGCGGTCGAGGCCATCGTCGAATGCTTTCCCGGCCACGTACAGCTAGGCGGCGGTATCCGCACGCGTGAGGCGGTGGAAGGATGGTTCGATCTCGGCGTCAGCCGGATCGTGATGGGCACCGCCGCGCTCACCAATCCCGAATTCGTCAAGGACATGGCGCGCGCCTTTCCCGGCGGAATCGTCGTCGCGGTCGATGCGCGCGACGGCATGGTGGCGACGCAAGGCTGGTCCGAGGTCAGCACGGTGCGGGTGGGCGATCTCGCCCGCCGCTTTCAGGACGCCGGGGTCGCCAGCTTGTTGTTTACAGACATCGGTCGCGATGGAATGCTCAAGGGCTGCAACATCGACGCCACCGTCGATCTCGCCCGCGCCACTGGCCTGCCGGTGATCGCCAGCGGCGGGGTCAAGGGAATCGATGACATCCGCATGCTCGCGCTCCATGCGGTCACCGCCGACGGGCACGGCGGGATCGAGGGTGTGATCAGCGGGCGCGCGCTCTACGACGGGCGGCTCGATCTGGCGGCCGCGATCGCGATGGCCGTCCGGGGGTGATGGGTGGCGCATGTGTCTCGACTACGCTCGACATGAGCGGTCCGGGTTTGGAACACTCTCATGACGAAGCGTGTTCCTATGTCCCGCTCATGTCGGGCGTAGTCGAGACACGGGCGCAAGCTCTCGCCAAAGCGTACACTCGATGACCGTCCGCATCCGCGTCATTCCCTGCCTCGACGTCGCCGACGGTCGCGTGGTCAAGGGGGTCAATTTCGTCGATCTGAAGGATGCGGGCGATCCGGTCGAGCAGGCGCGCGCCTATGACGCGGCGGGGGCGGACGAGCTGTGTTTCCTCGACATCGCCGCCACGCACGAGAATCGCGGCACGCTGCTCGATGTGGTGCGGCGCACCGCGGAGGTGTGCTTCATGCCGCTGACCGTAGGCGGCGGGGTGCGCGCGGTCGAGGATGCGCGGGCGCTGCTGCTGGCGGGGGCGGATAAGGTCGCGGTCAATTCGGCGGCGGTCGCCCGGCCAGAGCTGGTCGCCGAACTAGCCGACCGCTTCGGCAGCCAGTGCGTGGTCGCCTCGGTCGATGCGCGCAAGAAGGGCGGAGGATGGGAAATCTTCACCCACGGCGGGCGCAAGGCGACCGGGGTCGATGCGGTCGCCCACGCGATCCACCTCGCCGAACTCGGCGCAGGCGAACTGCTGGTCACCTCGATGGACGGCGACGGCACCAAGGGCGGCTACGATCTCGCGCTGACCCGCACTATCGCTGACGCAGTGCGCGTGCCTGTGGTGGCGAGCGGAGGTGTGGGAACGCTCGACCATCTGGTCGCCGGGGTCACCCAAGGCCATGCCAGCGCCGTGCTGGCCGCCTCGATCTTTCATTTTGGGACATATGCCATCGCCGATGCCCATGCGGCGCTGCGGGCAGCCGGACTTCCGGCGCGCGGCTGAGTTTGTCGGTTTAGCTTACAGGGACTGTCCCGCAACGGGGCAGGTTAACCATCGCCTCTCGCCGAATCCGCCGGGCTGCGCCATGCGGCACGCTTGTTGCGTAAACCAATTGCGAACGGGGATTTGCGCGATGACATTTCGCCTCGCAGGCTTGGCATTGGGGCTGGCGGTGGCCGCCTCGCCCGCCGCCGCCGCGGAGTGGATAGCGATCCCCGAGCCCAGCGACCCGTGGCTGTTCGGGCTCGGCGTGGCTGGGGTGCTGGTGGGCAGGCGCGCGGCGCGCAAGCGGCCGCCCAAGCAGAATTAGGGGTCCGTCCGCCGTTCGTCTCCTTGTCGGCGGGCGGAAACCTTGAGGGGCGCCTTCGCAGCGGAAGGCGCCCCTCTTCGTTTGACGTGGCGGACGCGGAGGTTATGGCGAGCGGGATGGCAGATCCCGCGTTCCTGACCCGCCTCGAAGCGACCCTGCGCGAACGGCGCGGTGCCGATCCCCAGCACAGCTACGTTGCCAAGCTCCATGCCAAGGGTATCGGCAAAATCGCGCAAAAGCTGGGCGAGGAAGCCGTTGAAACGGTGATCGCCGCGCTGTCCGAGGACTCCGCCGCGCTGACTGGTGAGGCGGCCGATCTCGTGTTTCATCTGCTCGTCCTGCTCGACGCCCGCGGGTTGAGCTTCACCGATGTCCTCGCCGAACTCGAACGCCGCGAGGGTGTGTCGGGCATCGCCGAGAAAGCCGGTCGGAGCGCCTGATGCCAATCGACGCCACTCTGCCCTATGACGACCAGAACATCTTCGCGAAGGTCTTGCGTGGGGAGATTCCGTCCAGGAAGGTCTACGAAGACGACCATGCCCTGGCCTTCCACGACATCGCCCCGCAGGCGCCGATCCACATTTTGGTGATTCCAAAGGGCGCCTACGTCAGCTGGGATGACTTCAGCGCTCGCGCCTCGGCTGCGGAAATCGCTGGTTTCATCCGCGCGGTGGGCCATGTCGCGCGGGAGCAGGGGTTGGTCGAGCCCGGCTATCGCCTGCTCGCCAACATAGGCGGGCATGGCCATCAGGAAGTGCCGCATCTCCACGTTCACCTGTTCGGCGGACGGCCGTTGGGGGCGATGCTGCCGAGGTAGCAAGGCCTCAAATCGAAGAGTTCTTTGGGATAGGGGCAGGGGCCTTAAAGGTCCGCCTTGCGCACGGTGAAATCGACCATGACATCGCCGGAGATCGCTTCGAGCGCCTCCTGTACCTCGTCCTGATCCACGCCATCGGGCAGGGTGACCCGGGCTTGGGCGCGGAAGAGCGGCTCGCCCGACCAGGCGCCGTGCTCGGTGCCCGTCTTCAGACTGTCGATGTTGACCCCCAGCATGGCTAGCACCGCGGTGACCTCGCGGACGATGCCGGGACGATCCTGCCCGACCAGTTCGACCGTCAACGTGTCGCCATCTGCGCGCGCATCCGCATCGGCCGGGACGATCGACACGCGCAGCCCGCTGGCGTCGACCTTGCGAACCTGGGTTTCCAGTTCCGGAAGCGCCGCAAGGGCCAACTCGACGAGCACCGATCCGACGTATTTGCCGCCCAGCCGACTGAGGTGGCTCTCCAGCCAGTTGCCCCCAGCGGCATGGACCGCGTCGGCCAAGGCTTTGGTCAGGCCGGGCCTGTCGCTGCCCGAGACCACCAAGATGACTTGCGTATCGCTCATACGGGCAGTCCCCACCGGCGTCCTACCGTCCCCACCAGCCAATATCCGGCGAACCCCGCCGCGACAAACGCAAGAAAGCCGATCGGAATCGCGACGCCGCGATTCAACAACCAAGCCAGCATCACGAACGCCGGAAGCGAGGCCGCGACATAAACGCTGGATGAGACTGCCAAATCGGCGATCTGCGCAGCGTCCCCGGCGTCGCGCCACAGCCATAGCATGGCCAGCAGAGACACCAGCGGCAGCGAGGCGATCAGGCCGCCCCAACCGGGACTGCGCCGCGCGATTTCCGAAGCCACGGCGATCAGGCCGCCCGAAACGAGCGCCTTGACCGCCAGTTGCAGCATTAGAGCTGCTCGAGCATATGCTCGGCGCTGCTCACCTTGAAGTCGCCAGGAGCTTCGACGTTGAGCTGTTCGACCTTGCCATCGTTGACCACCATCGAGAAGCGCTGGCCGCGACGGCCCATTCCGAACGGGCTGAAATCGGCATCAAGGCCCATCGCCTTGACGAATTCCGCGTTGCCGTCGGCGAGCATCGTGATGTCGTCCGAGCCGCCCGCCTTGTTCCATGCGCCCAGCACGAACGCGTCGTTTACCGACGTCCCGGCGATCTCGTCGATCCCCTTGGCCTTCAACTCGGCGGCCTTGTCGACGAAGCCGGGGAGGTGCTTGGCCGAGCAGGTCGGGGTGAACGCGCCGGGAACCGAGAAAAGCGCGACGCGGCGGCCCGCGAAGTATTCGCTCGCCGAGACCGCTTGAGGGCCCTCCGGGGTGGCCTTGACCAGTTTCACGTCTGGAATGGAATCGCCTACCGCAATCGTCATCTTCGGGGTCCTCGGGATATAGAGCGTGGGGGGTCGTAGGTAGAGCCGGCGCGCCGGCTTCGCAACCGCCTCAAGGGCTCGCGTGTGGTTAATTTCACTTCACCTTCGATGTTGAAAATCCGGTAAACGATTGGGCGGAAACTCGAACGTGCGGACAGGGGTCGCTCCGGGGGGAGCGGGGGTCCGCGGGAGTTCGGGGTCATGAAAAATTCGTTTGTTGCCGCGGCGTTGCTCGCCGCCACCAGCCTTGTCGGCACAACGCCGGCGCAGGCGCAGTCGTGCTGGGGAACCGAGGCGGTCAACGCCGCCAAGCTGCGTAATCTCGACATCATGCTGATGGTCACCGCGCTGCGCTGCCGGATGGGGCCGGCAAACTTCCAGCCGGATTATTACCGCTTCTCGGCGGCGCACCAGGCCGAGCTCAACGTCGCCAACGGCGTACTCCGGGCGCAGTTCGCTGGGGGCGGCGCGGCCGCCGCCAACCGCGCGCTCGACAAGATGAGCACGCGGATAGCCAACAGCTATGGTCTGGGCCATCCTGACCTCGACTGCTCGGAGCTGCGCAAGGTGACCCGCGATCTGGCCACCACCCGGACGCGCAGCGCGTTGCTCGACGCGGCCGACGCGCTGGTGGGCGCGCCAGCCATTCCAGGCGGATCGTGCGCGCTGCGGGTCGCCACCGTGCGGCGCTGACGCAAGGCTCGATCCAGACATATAAAGAAGTCTTTATATTTGATTCCGCCGGGGGAGCGGCTAAGGGCGGCGCATTCGCAATGCGCCGCCCTTTGCCGTCCGCAAGGATGCACGGGTTTCGCCGCCAGCTTTCCTCAGGAGACTTCCCCCGTGGCCACCGTCCTCGACCGCAAGAACGATTATGTCGTCGCCGATCTCGCTCTCGCCGATTTCGGCCGCGCCGAGATCGCCATCGCCGAAACCGAGATGCCCGGCCTGATGGCGTTGCGCCGCGAATTCGGCGCCAGCCAGCCGCTCAAGGGCGCGCGGATCACCGGTTCGCTGCACATGACGATCCAGACCGCGGTGCTGATCGAGACCCTGACCGCGCTCGGCGCCGAAGTGCGCTGGGCGACTTGCAACATCTTCTCGACCCAGGACCACGCCGCCGCCGCCATCGCCTCCAGCGGCGTGCCGGTGTTCGCGATCAAGGGCGAGAGCCTGGCGGACTACTGGGACTATGTCGGGCGCATCTTCGACTGGGCCACCGACGAAGATGCCGATCGCACCGCGAACCTGATCCTCGACGACGGTGGCGACGCCACGATGTTCGCGTTGTGGGGCGCGCGAATCGAGGCTGGCGAGTCGCTCGGCGAGCCCACCAACGAAGAGGAGATCGAGTTCCAACGCGCGCTCAAGGCGTTCCTCAAGGCGCGTCCCGGCTATCTGACCGCTAGCGTCAAGGCGATCATGGGCGTTTCGGAGGAGACCACCACCGGAGTTCACCGGCTGTATCAGATTGCCAAGGAGGGCAAACTTCCGTTCCCGGCGATCAACGTCAACGACAGCGTGACCAAGTCGAAGTTCGACAACCTCTACGGCTGCAAGGAATCGCTGGTCGATGCGATCCGTCGCGCTACCGATGTGATGCTCGCCGGCAAGGTCGCCTGCGTCGCCGGGTTCGGTGACGTCGGCAAGGGCAGCGCCGCGTCGCTTCGCAACGGCGGCGCGCGGGTCATGGTCACCGAAGTCGATCCGATCTGCGCACTGCAGGCGGCGATGGAAGGCTATGAAGTCGTGACGATGGAAGAGGCGGTGAGCCGCTGCGACATCTTCGTCACCGCCACCGGCAACGAGGACGTGATCACCGCCGAGCACATGAAGGCGATGAAGAACATGGCGATCGTCTGCAACATCGGCCACTTCGACAGCGAGATCCAGATTTCGGCACTTTCGAACTACAAGTGGAACGAGATCAAGCCAGGCACCGACCTGGTCGAGTTTCCGGATGGAAAGCAGATTCTGGTCCTCGCCAAGGGCCGCCTGGTCAACCTGGGTTGCGCGACGGGACACCCCAGCTTCGTGATGTCGGCCAGCTTTACCAACCAGACGCTGGCGCAGATCGAACTTTTCACCCGCAACGATCAGTATCAGAACGACGTCTACGTCCTGCCCAAGCACCTCGACGAGAAGGTTGCAGCGCTGCATCTGGAAAAGCTGGGCGTGAAGCTCAGCGTGTTGAGCACGAAGCAGGCCGACTACATCGGTGTACCAGTCGACGGGCCGTTCAAGCCCGATCACTACCGGTACTGATTTGCACCGTTATCCCGGCTTGCATGCCGGGATGACGACCGTCGGCCCATTGTAATCCCGCCCCCCGCCGCATAGCGAAGGCGCGATGGTTCTGTCCCCGATCGCACTGGCATTGATCGGCCTATTGCTGGCGGCGTGGACGCTGGCGGCGGGTTGGGCAGTGGTGACCGCACGCCAGCGGGCGCGGCGTGCCGAGGCCAGCCAACGGCTGGCGCGGCGTCTCGGGCGGATGATCGACGAGGCTCCCGCGCTGCCGCTTCTGGTGCGCAGCGACGGACGGATCGAAGGTCCCGCGCGCCTCGCCGGCTGGCTGGGTCTGGAAGCCATGCCCGGCTTCCTCAGCGAACTCGACGGCGGCGATCGTGGGCTGGCCGAGGCGCAGCTCGCCGAGCTGACTCAACTGGTCCGCCGCACCCAGAAGACCGCCGCGCCGTTCAAGATGGTGGTTACCCCGCGCGGCTCGGCGCGCAACTTGTCGCTGCGCGGGCACTTGGCCGATCCGCAAGTCTCGCCCGGTGGGGCGGCGCTGGTCTGGGTGTTTGATTTTTCCGACAGCGAGGCCGAGCTGCGCCGCCTGCGCGCCGACGCGGCGCAGGCCCAGGCGCGCTTTGCCGGGCTTTCCGGGCTGATCGAGGCGGCGCCGATCCCGATGTGGTTTCGCGGGCCCGACCGCCGTCTGTTGCTCGTGAACGCTGCCTATGTCGCCGCGGTCGGCGCGCGCAGCGCCGATGCGGTGGTCGAGGCACAGACCGAACTGGTCGAGCCCGTGTCCGGCAAGAGCGCCGCCGATTTCGCGTTCGAGGCGCGCCGCCGCAAGGAGCCGGTTGAACGCGTCGTCGCCGCCACCGTGGTCACCGCCAAGGGCAACCAGCGACGCAGCCTGCGGGTCACTGATCTCGCGTTGGGGACCGACGGTGTGGCTGGATACGCGGTCGACATCGAGGATCTGGAGGAACAGGCGCGCGCCTTCGCGGCGTTCCGCGGAGCCCAGCGCGACATGCTCGATACGCTGTCTGCGGGCATTGCCCAGTTCGACGCGCATTCCCGGCTGACCTTCGCCAACAACCCGTTTGTGAGGGTTTTCGGGTTCGATCCGGCCTGGGTCCAGGACGGACCCAGTTTCGAGCGCCTCCTCGACCGGATGCGCGATGCGTCCAAGGTTCCCGAGGTGCGCGACTTCACCGAATGGCGAACCGAACGGCAGGCCTGGTTCACCGCCGGCGCTGCTCAGGAAGAAGCATGGCTGTTGCCCGATGGCACGCATTTGCGGATCGTTGCCCAGCCGTTGCCCGATGGGGGGTTGCTGCTGATCGCCGAGGACCGCACCGAGCAACTGCGCCTCGCGGCGACGCGCGACACGCTGCTGCGTACCCGCACCGCCACGTTCGACAAGTTGTTCGAATCGCTCGCGGTATTTGCGCCGGACGGCCGGTTGCAGATCTGGAACCGGCGCTTCGCCGCCGACTGGGGCCTCGACGACGCGTTCCTCGACCAGCACCCCAAGGCCGACGAACTGCTCAAGCGGATCGGCGCGCGGCTCAAGCGCCCGGCGCAGGCGCAAAGCGTTGGCAGCGTGATTCGCGCGGCCACGCTCGAACGGCGCGAGAGCGGGGGCCGGGTCGCGCTGGCCGACGGGCGCTTCCTCGAATTCGCCGGTGTTCCGCTGCCCGACGGCAACGGCATGCTGACCGTGCTCGACATCACCGCCACCCAGAAGGCCGAGGCCGCGCTCAAGGAGCGCAACGCCGCGCTGGTCGAGGCGGATGCGGTCAAGACCCGCTTCATCGCCAACATGGCCTACGAATTCCGCACGCCCTTGACGTCGATCGGCGGCTTCGCCGAAATGCTCGACGCCGGGATCGGCGGCGAACTCGGCGAGCAGGGCCGCGAATACGTTTCCGCGATCCTGGCGGCGGTGTCGCGGCTGGGCGACCAGATCGAAAACGTCCTCGACCTTTCGCAAAGCGAGGCCGGAACCCTGCCGTTCCAGCGCGAACCGGTCGAGCTGCGAGCGTTGGTCAAGGACATCCTCGCCCAACGCAAAGTCAAGGCCGAGGTCGGCAAACTCACGCTCGACTTGCGCGGAACCGACGCGACGGTGCCGGTCGAGGGCGATCCGCGGCGGTTGCAGCGCGCGCTGACGCAGTTGATCGACAACGCCATCGCCGCGGTGCCGCAGGGCGGGCGCGTGCTGGTCGAGGTGGCGCGGATGCGCAAGGGTGCAGCGCGGGTGGTGGTCTCGGACAATGGCCCTGGGATGACCCCGGCGGTCTTGGCGCGCGCGCTCGAGGGACTGCGGTTTTCCGCCGACGGCCGCACCGTCGAGCGCCGCCAGGGCCTAGGCCTGCCGTTGGCCCGGCAATTGATCGAGGGGCACGGTGGATCGCTGGAATTGCTGTCCGAGGAAGGCCATGGCACGTCCGCGATCGTGACGTTGCCGTGAAGAAGGTTACGCCTTTGCGCCCTTGCGAGTGCTAAGCTTGTTCGAAGTCGCTCTCCCCGATCTCGCCGCGATGGCCCGCTTCGGCGTGATGATCGCCGATCGGCTGCGCCCCGACGATGTCATCGCGCTTAGCGGCGACCTGGGGGCGGGCAAGACCACGCTGGCGCGCGCGATCCTGGCGGCGCTGGGGCACGAGGGCGAAGTTCCCAGCCCCACGTTCGCGATTCTCGAGCCCTATTCCTCGCCGCCGTTGCGGCTGCCGGTGGTCCACGCCGACTTCTATCGCCTCGCCGATCCGTCCGAACTTGCCGAACTCGGCCTCGACGAATGGCGCGAGGGCGGTGCCCTGCTCGCCGAATGGCCGGATCGCGTCGGCGGTTTCGCCGATGAGCCGGGCTGCCTTGGCGTCGCGCTGGAAATCGTTGGCAATGGGCGCGCCGCCATTGTGCAGCCGGGGCGCGATTGGCTAGAGCGCGGAGCATGGAGCTGACCATTCGCGATCCCATCCCCGCAGATGCCGAAGCCTTTCTCGCACAAGCGGGCTGGGGCGGTGCGGCGATCGTGCCGCTCGACGGCGATGCCTCGTTCCGGCGCTATTTCCGGGTCAACGGCACGCGAGGCAGCGCGATGCTGATGGACGCGCCACCGCCGCACGAAGACCCCGCGCCCTATCTGCGCGCGGCCAGATGGCTCGACGCCAACGGCTTGCGCGCGCCGCGCATCCTGGCCGACGACGCCGCGCGCGGGCTGGTCCTGATCGAGGATTTCGGCGAGGTGCGGATGCGCGAGTATCTCGATGCCTGGCCCGCCGACGAGATCGAGGTCTACCGCAACGCCGTGGACACGCTGGTCCAGTTGCACCAGCTGCCGCCGGGGCCGTTCACCGCCTATGGCCTGGCAGAGTATCAGCGCGAAACGCGGCTGCTGGTCGAATGGTGGTGCCCGGCGCAGGGGTTGAGCGTCGATGTCGCGGGATGGGACGCAGCCTGGCTTGCAGTGCTCGCCCAGCTCCTCCCCCGCCAGCGCCCCGGGGTGAGCGTGCTGCGTGACTACCATGCCGAGAACATCATGTTGCTGGGCGGGCTGGAGCAGCAGGGCCTGCTCGATTTCCAGGACGCGCTGGTCGGCCATCGCGCCTACGATCTGGTCTCGCTGCTCCAGGATGCGCGGCGCGACGTTTCGCCCGAGGTCGAGGATACGATGATCGCGCATTATCTTTCCCGCGCGGGCGATCAGCCGGATTTTCGCGCCGACTACGCCCGGCTGGGTGCGCAGCGCAACGCCAAGATCGTCGGCATCTTCGTGCGGCTGTGGCGGCGCGACGGCAAGCCGCGCTACCTCGACATGATCCCGCGGGTCTGGGCCATGCTCGAACGCGACCTGGCGCATCCGGCGCTGGGCCCGGTGGCGGAATGGTTCACCGCGAACGTGCCCGACGAACTGCGCGCCAGCGGAGGCGGGAGCTACGCCGTATGATCGCGAGCGCTTCCAAGCACCGCTCATCCCGAGCGAAGTCGAGGGATCGCGCGCGAACCTCGGTTTATGGCGCGACGTGTCTCGACTTCGCTCGACACGAGCGGGCTTTTTCGTGAGCAAGGCGCTCGCCAGCGACGTTGCTATGGTCCTCGCCGCCGGGCTGGGCACCCGGATGCGGCCGCTGACCCTGGAGCGGCCCAAACCGCTGGTGGAAGTCGCCGGGCGGACGATGATCGACCACTGCCTCGACAAGCTGACCGAGGCGGGGGTCGCGCGCGCGGTGGTCAATGTCCATCATTTCCCGCAGATGGTGAAGGATCATCTGACCGCGCGGAGCCGCCCGGCGGTGGCGATTTCGGATGAGAGCGGCGAACTGCTGGAAACCGGCGGTGGGATGGTCCGCGCGCTGCCGCTGCTGGATGCCGATCCGTTCTTCTGCATCAATTCGGACAACTTGTGGGTCGATGGCCCGCAGGACGTGTTCCATCAGCTCAGCGACGCATGGCAGCCCGATCGGATGGACGCGCTGCTGCTGGTGGTGCCGCACGCCCGTGCCGCTAACCACAAGGGCAAGGGCGATTTCCACATGGATGCGAACGGGCGGCTGACCTTGCGCCGTTCGGGGCGGATCGCGCCGTTCATCTATTCGGGCATCCAGCTGGTCTCGCAGCGCCTGCTGCGCGATGCACCCGACGGACCGTTCGGGACCATGGTACTGTGGCAGCGGGCGATGAAGGAAGGGCGCCTGTTCGGGCTGTCGCACCTCGGGCTGTGGTACGAAGTGGGCTCGCCCGATGCGATCGCGCCGACCGAGGAGGCCCTGCTGCGTGGGTGACCCCGTCACGGATGCCTGACCCACAGGTCTGGTCGATCGCGGCGCATCGCGGGTTCGCCGATGCGCTCGTCGCCGGGCTGATCCCACGCTATTCGGAACCCCGCTTCGGGCTGGCGCGGCTGACCCTGCTGCTGCCCAGCCGGCGCACGGTGCGCACCCTGACCGAAGCCTTCGTGCGCGCCAGCGGCGCCAATGGACAGGGTGGTCTTCTGCTGCCGCGGATGGCCTTGATCGGCGACCTCGACCTCGATGAAACTTTAGGTTCTCTGCTCGATCCAATCGGCGCGTGGGCAGATGTCCCGCCCGCCAGCGACCCGACAACGCGCTGGCTGCGGCTTGCCGAAATGCTGCACGAGGAGACCGATTATGCCGCGGCCTCGACCCCGGCTTTGCTGCGCCTGGCGCGCAACATCGCGCGCAGCATGGACCGGCTGGCGGTGGAGGGGTTGAGCTGGGGCGATTTGCTCGACGAACAGGTGCAGGATCTGTTTCCCGACCTTGCCCGGCACTGGCAGAACAACACCCGGTTGTTCGCCAATGTCCTCGTCAAATGGCGCGCCGAGCTGGAACGGCGCGGCGAAATCGACCCGCCCGAACGGCGCAACCGACTGCTCGATCATGCCGCACGGCGATGGCGCGAGACACCGCCGCCGCACCCGGTGCTCGCCGCCGGGGTGACCAGCGCCTCGCCCGCGGTGGCGCTGCTGCTGCGGGTGGTGTCCGAATTGCCCAAGGGCGGTGTCGTGCTGCCCGACCTCGACCTCGCGCTCGATGCGGACGTGTGGGACGCGCTCGGCGTGGCGGGGGCGCCCAAGGCTCTGGGCGACCCCCCGTTCGCGCGTGGCGATGCGGTGACCCATCCGCAGTATCACCTCAAGCTGCTGCTCAACCGGATGGGGGTGCAGCGTGGCGAGGTAAAGCCGTGGCATCGCTCGGGACCCAGCGCCGCGCCACCTGAGCGCAGCCGCGCGATCTCCAGCCTGTTCCTTCCGCCCGAGGCGAGCGCGGCGTGGATCGACCTGCCGCCCGAACGCCGCCGCCTGGCTGGCGTGCGGCTGATGGAGTGCGCCGACCCGCAGGAAGAGGCCCAGGCGATCGCGCTGCTGGTGCGCCAGGCGCTGGAGCAGCCCGATCGGCGCGTCGCGGTGGTCACTCCCGACCGCAACCTCGCCGCGCGCGTCGCCGCGCACCTGGGCCGCTGGAACATCGCCGCCGACGACAGCGCCGGCCAGCCGCTTTCGCAGACCCCGGCGGGGCGGCTGTTTCTGGCGCTGGCCGATTGCCTGGGCGAGCGGCTTGCCCCGGTGCCGCTGCTCGCCGCGCTCGGCCATCCGCTGGTGTTCGCGGGCGAGCGCCGCGCCGCGTGGCTCGAGCATGTGCGGGCGCTCGACCTCGTGCTGCGCGGACCGCGTCCCGCGCCAGGGCTGGAAGGCACCGCCGGGGCCATCGCCGCCGCGCGCATGCCCGATCCGGCACTGGCGGAGTGGTGGCCCGAAGTGTCCGCGTTGCTTGCCCGCCTCGACCTTTCCGGCGAGCGCCAGCCGCTGGCCGGCTTGCTCGGCGCGCTGGCCGACACCTCCGAGGCGCTGGCGGGCGTTGGCATCTGGGCCCAGGCCGACGGCCGCGCGCTGGCCGCCTTCGTGGAGGATTTGCGCGCGGCCGCAAGCGATGCCGCCACCCCGATCGACCCGCGCGACGCCAGCGCAGTGCTGCGCGAGGCGATGGACGAGATCGCGGTGCGCCCGCCGTGGGGCGGGCACCCGCGGGTCGCGATCTACGGCCTGCTCGAAGCACGGATGAGCCGCGCCGACCTGGTGATCTGCGGCGGGCTCGTCGAGGGCTCCTGGCCCGCCAATCCCGCGCCCGATCCCCTGCTCGCCCCACCGCTGCTGCGCGCGCTGGGGGTGCGGGGCGCGGATTTCCGGATCGGCCTGTCGGCGCACGACCTGGCGGCGGCGCTGGGTGCGCCCGAGGTCGTCCTGAGCCATTCGGCACGCGACACGGCCGGACCGGCGATCCCTTCGCGCTTTTTGTTGCGGATCAGGGCGATGCTGGGGCCGACGCTGCTGAAGAGCGCGCGCGAGGGCGAGGCGGTCGGGCTGGCGCGGGCGATCGACCGGGGTGAGCCTGCACCGCCATATCCACGGCCAAGGCCCATCCCCAGCGCCGAGCAGCGCCGCGTGGCGATCTCGGCCACCGCGCTCGATCGGCTGCGCGGCGATCCCTATCAGTTCTACGCCTCGTCGATCCTCGGCCTGCAATCGCTCGACCAACTCGATGCCGAGCCCAGCGCGGCGTGGAAGGGCACTGCGGTCCACCTGATCCTCGAGCAATGGCACCAGGCGGGCGGCGATCTGGGCGTACTGGGCGCGCGGATGCTGAGCGAAATGAGCGCGCATCCGTTCACCAAGGCGACCTGGCAGCCGCGGCTGGTCCGCGCGCTCGAATGGATCTCGGCGGAGACCGCGCGGCTGGCGGGCGAGGGGCGCGAGCCCGCGCTGTGGGAGAAGTTCGGGCGCATCGACGTCGACGGCGTCCGCATCCATGGCAAGGCCGACCGGATCGACCGCAGCGCAGGCGAGCGGCTGGCAATCATCGATTACAAGACGGGCGCGCCGCCTACCGCCGCGCAAGTCGAGAACGGCTTCAACCTGCAACTCGGCGTGCTCGGCCTGATCGCCGCGCGCGGGGGTTCGAGGGCCTGAGCGGCACGCCCGACCGCTTCGAATACTGGTCGCTCGCGCGCAGCGACAAGAGTGAGACCGGGTTCGGCTACGCCACCGAGCCGATCAAGGAAGGCCAGCGCCGCACCGGCCTGCCGCGCGCGGAGTTCCTCGCCCAGACCGAGGTCTTCCTGCGCGAGGCGCTGGCGATCTGGATTCTCGGCGACGAGCCGTTCGTGGCCCGGCTCAACCCCGATCTGCCGAGCTACGGCGACTACGACCAGCTTATGCGGCTCGATGAATGGCAGGCGCGCGGCGAGGGGGAAGACACCGCATGAGCGACGACGAAAAGCCTCTCGTCTTTCCGCTGTTCGGCGATCAGCGCGCGGCGGTGGAGCCGGCCGATACGGTGTGGCTCGGCGCTTCGGCTGGGACGGGCAAGACCCAGGTGCTCAGCGCGCGGGTGCTGCGGCTGCTGCTCCAGCCACATGTTCGGCCCGAGCAGCTCCTGTGCCTGACCTTCACCAAGGCTGGCGCGGCGGAGATGGCGACACGAGTCAACGAGGTGCTGGCGAGCTGGGTGCGACTGGAGGACACCAAGCTCGCCGCGCAGTTGGAGCATATCGGCGCCGATATCGGCGAGGAGACCCGAACCCGCGCCCGCAGCCGCTTCGCCGCGGTGCTCGATTGCCCGGGCGGGGGGCTGCGGATCGGCACGATCCATTCGTTCGCGCAGTGGCTGCTCGCCGCGTTTCCGCTCGAGGCGGGGATGCTGCCGGGGACGCGCGCGATGGAGGATCGCGACAAGGACCTGTTGGTCCGCCAGGTCCTCGCCGACGTTTTGGTCGAGGCCGAGGCGGCGGGCGACGCCGTGCTGCTCGATGCGCTGACCGCTCTGAGTCTGCGGTTGACCTCCGACCAGGTCCAGGGCTGGCTGCTGCGCTGCGCGGCGGCGCGCGAGATGTGGCACGGCCCCGGCGCCTGGCAGCCGCCGCTGCGCCCCCGCATCGCGCGGGTGCTGGGGCTGGGCGACGATCCCCGGGCGGCGCTGCTCGATCTGTGCGGCGATGGCGGCTTCGATTGCGCCGCCCTGCGCCGCTGCGTGGCCGCGCAGTCGGCCTGGGGGACCAAGACCGGGCTGGCGACGTCGGATACCGTGGTCGGCTGGCTGATCGCCCCGCCCGAAGTGAGGCTCGAGCGACTGGACGAACTGCACAAGGCGCTGTTCACCGGTGATGGCAATCCGCGGTCGCTCGGCGCCATGCTCAAGCATGACGCGAGCTACGAAGACGCCATCGAACGCGTCCGCTCCAGCATCGGCCGGGCGATGGAGCTGCGCGGGCTGATCGCGCTGGCCGATTACATAGAACCCGCGCTGCTCCTCGGCCGCACCTTCGCGCTGGCGTGGGAAGAGGCCAAGCAGCGTGAGGGGTTCATCGATTTCGACGACCAGATCCGCCACGCCGCCGCGCTTCTCGAACGCTCGGAAATGGCCGATTGGGTGCGCTTCAAGCTCGACCGTCAGTTCGATCATATCCTCGTCGACGAGGCGCAGGACACTAACCAGGCGCAGTGGCGGATCATCGACGCGCTGATCGGCGATTTCTTCAGCGGCGAAGGCCAGCGCGGCGAAGTGTTGCGGACGCTATTCGTGGTCGGCGACTACAAGCAGGCGATCTTCCGCTTCCAGGGGACCAGCCCGGAAAACTTCGAGGCGGCGCGGCGGCGGGTGCGCACCGCGATGCTGGGGGTCAAGCGCGAGTTGCAGGACTTGGGCCTCGACCGCTCGTTCCGGACCGCGCAGCCGGTGCTCGAGTTCGTGGATGCGGCGATCAACGCGATCGGCCCGCGGCGGTTCGGCCTCGAACACGCGCCTGATCCGCACATCGGCGAGGACCGGCCCGGCCTGGTCACGCTGTGGCCCGTGATCGGCACCGAGGGCGACAATGGCGAAGCCCGGCCCGAGGGCGAGGAAGGCTGGCTCTCGCGTCCCGACCGCCAGCTGGCCGAACGGATTGCGCGGCAGGTAAGGCAGTGGCTCGTGGACGGCTTTCCGCTCGCCAAGGGCGGCGCGCGGCTGGCCGGGGCGGGCGACGTGATGGTGCTGGTGCGCAAGCGCAAGGAGCTGGCCGGGCTGATCGTCGCGCGGCTCCACGCCGCCGGCGTGCCGGTGGCCGGGGTCGACCGGTTGAGGCTGGGCGCGCCGCTGGGGGTCAAGGACCTTGTCGCCGCGCTGCGCTTCGCCGCCCAGCCGCGAGACGATCTCAACCTCGCCAACCTGCTGGTCTCGCCGCTGATCGGGTGGAGTCAGGAAGACCTGCTCGAACACGCGTATCGCGAGAAGGGCGTGGGCCTGTGGGCACACTTGCGCCGCATGGCCGCGCCGGGGACGCTGGTGGCGCGCGAACAGCTCCTCGAGCTGCTCCGCCGCGCCGATTTCGAGACCCCGCAAGCGTTGTTGCACTGGCTGCTGGTCGGGCCGTGGCAGGGACGGCGCAAGCTCGTCGCGCGGCTGGGGCGCGAGGTCGAGGATCCGGTCAACGAACTGCTCAACGCCGCCTTCGCCTATGCCAGCGGAGAGACCGCCAGCCTCGTCGGGTTCCTTCAGTGGTTCGACGCCAACACGTCCGAGCTCAAGCGCGAGGCCGGGCGCAGCGACGGGCAGGTGCGGGTGATGACCGTCCACGGGGCCAAGGGCTTGCAAGCCCCGATCGTGATTCTCGCCGATGCCGCCGACGATCCCGACGCCTCGCCGCCGCGGGGGCTGACGCTGCCCGAACCGGTGCCGGGGAGTGAGGCACGCCAGGTGCCACTGCCGCCGCTGCGCAAGGCGGAAAAGGTCGGCGCGGTGCTGATGGCGGAGGAACGCGCGGCGCTGGAAGAGCGCGCCGAGCATTGGCGGCTGCTATACGTGGCGATGACGCGCGCCGAGGAGGCGCTGTTCATCGCCGGGACGCAAGGCGGGCGCAGCAAGGAACTCGCCCCCGACAGTTGGTACGCCCGGCTATCCCCGCTGTTCAACGATGCCGAACCGCTCGATGATCCGCTGTGGGGCGGCCGTCACGAGATCGGATCCCGCCCACCGTCCGCGGCGCGCATCTCCCTTCCCGAATCACCTGCCGAGCCGTTGCCCGATTGGGCGTTGCGCCCGGTCGGTGCGGAACCGCGTCCGCCGCGCCCGCTGGCACCGTCGTCGAGCGGCGAGGAAACCGCGCCAGATGCGCCCTCGGCCCCGTCGCCCGAACTTCGCGTGGCGGCCGAGAGGGGCGTGCTGATCCACCGCCTGCTCGAGCGCCTTCCCGACTTGCCTGAGGCACAGCGGGCGGACGCGGCGATGCGTTGGCTCGGACAGTCTGCACGCCAGCTTTCGGCGGGGGATCGCGACGAGATCGCCCAAGCCGCGCTGACCGTCCTCGCCGACTCCCAATGGGCCAGCGTGTTTGGCCCCGATTCGCTCCCCGAAGTCCCAATTGCCGCCACTGTCGGCGAACGCGTCGTCGCCGGCTCGATCGACCGGCTGGTGGTGGGCGCCGAGGCGATCCGCATCGTTGATTTCAAGACCGCGCGGCGCCCGCCCGCCGACCTGTCCGAAGTCCCGATCGGTTATATACGGCAGATGGCCGCCTATGCCGCCGCCTTGCGCGCGATCCATCCGGCGCAGCGGATCGAGGCCGCGCTGCTTTATACGCATGCGCCGTTGCTGATCCCGATTCCGCAAGCACTGCTCGAAGCGCACAACCCTGCCTCCGCCGAACAACAGTAAAGCTTTGCGCACTGAGCCGTTGCCTTGCCAGCCACCGCACCTAGATTGGACCCAACCAACGAGGATTTCAGATCATGTCGACCATTGCCGTAACCGATGCCAGCTTCGCCGCCGACGTTCTCCAGTCCGACAAGCCGGTGCTGGTCGACTTCTGGGCCGAATGGTGCGGGCCGTGCAAGATGATCGGGCCGAGCCTCGAGGAAATCAGCGAGGAACTGTCCGACAAGGTGACCATCGCCAAGATGGACATCATGGAGAATACCGATGTCCCCGGCCAGATCGGTGTCCAGTCGATTCCGCTGATGATCCTGTTCAAGGACGGCAAGCCCGTCGCCCAAAAGCTCGGCGCCGCGCCCAAGAGCCAGCTCAAGGGCTGGCTGGAGAGCGTGCTCTAGCAGCCGGCCATCGGGCTCCCCGCCGCGCATAGCCGCACACCCGCCAGGACGACCTCCGCCCACGCCAGGTCGGCGTTTGTCGGCACCCGGCGGAACGCGACTTGGCGAACGTGCATGTCGTGCGCTCCTGGTAGCGCCACGATGATAAACGTCTCGGGCTTGCCGGTGGAGGCGAGGTACGGGCAGTCGGCGCGCATCGTCGCGCCCGCCCGACCCGCGAGCGTGCGCGGCGTGAATGCCGTGGTTCGGCCTCCGGGGCAGGCCCGGGCCATGCCCGCCGCGACATTCCCGAGATAGTTGGCGGGCGAGGCACGATCGGCGAGGCCGCCAAAGCGCTGGGTCGTCACCATCCGCGTCCACGCCTCGATCGTCTCGCCCTGCGGGATTTCCTCGCGGATCGACTGGGTGGCGTTGGCGGCGGCATAGCCTTCGACGAATCCGGGCAGCGCTGCCCGCGCCAGATGTTCGCCAGCAGGTGAAGGCGTCGCGGCGGAAAGGAGCAGTGCTCCGGTCAGGATCGCGGCAATTCGCATGATGCCCCTTTTTCGAATTTGCCCTTCGCTGCCTGCCGTAAGTCGTTGACAGCTAAAGATCCTCACGCGATGGCATGGCCAACGGGCGCAGACTAAACACCTTTGGGGGGATTTCCATGCGTTTCGTACGTTTCGCCGCGCTGTGCGTCGCGGCCTTTTCGCTTGCCGCTGCGCCGCTCGTTCTCGCGAAGGACGAAGCGCCGCTCAAGATCCAGAACAAGGGTGCGCTGAAAGGTGCCTCGCAGATCGCGATCGCCGCGTTCAACGTCGGCTTCATCTTCGAATCGACCGATGCGACCAAAGCCAGCGGCGGGTTGATGGGCGCGTTCGGCGGGACGACCAAGGCGCAGAGCAAACTCGTCGGCGTGACACCGGCGATGATGCAGCAGATCACCGACGCGGCCTATGCCGATTTCGTCGCGCAGATGTCCGGACGCGGATTTACTGTGCTTGCCCCGGACGCGGTGTTCTCGGATCCCGGATTCGCCAAGGTCAAATCGCAGACCGCGCCCACCGATATCAACATCGCGCTCGAAAAGGGTAGCAAGGGAAAAGCGCTCTATTACAAGCCCGCGGTGTTGCCGAAGCAGGTGATGATCGGCACCGATTTCGTCGGCAGCGGGATGAGCAGCATGGGGCTGATGATGAGCGCCGGGCAGAACGGCTACCTGCTCGGCTCTTATGCCAAGGCAGCCAACACCCCGGTGGTCGACGTGACTTATCTGATCGACTTCTCGCAGCAGCAGCGCCCCGGCGCGTTCAGCTTCGGCGGGCTCAAGGTCAACGCCGCGTTGTCGGTCACGCCAACTTACTCCAAGGTCACCGTGGTCGGGCCGAACGGCAAGCAGGACATGCTGACCCTCGGCCAGCCGGTCTCGGTCGAGGGCGAGTTCATCGACATGAAGGACGCCAGTTCGGGCTTCGACAAGACCAGTCAGGCAGTCGGCAACGTCGCCGGCGGTGTCGCCGCTGCGTTCGGGATGGGCGGGTTTGGTCTCGGCAAGACCCGCAAGTTCGAATTCACGGCCAAAGCGGGCAACTACGAACAGGGGGCGACCAAAGCCGCCAGTCTCGCCAACGAGCGCGTCTCGGCGCAGTTGTCGGCGATGAAGTAAACGCGGGCGGGAGCTTCCAGGGGTTGGGAGCTTCAGCCAAGCCGCATAACCACGTCCCAGCCAAAACGCAGGACCCCGTCGGCGCGGGGTGGTAACTCGTGCGCGATGACTGACGGCGGATCGATGTTGGCGAGGAGGAGCTGGTCGGTGGCATTGGTCGGCTCGCCGGGAAAATACATTTGCGCGACCAGCCGCTCGACCCGTCCGGTTATGTCGAAATGGATGTGTGGGGTACGGAATCCGCGCCGTCCCCCGGGGTAGCCCCCCGGCTTGACCGTGAGGATTTTGAAGCCGCCCGTTCGATCGGTTGCAATCTGGCAGAATCCTTCGAAGTTGGGGTCGAGCGGGAGCCCGGTGGTATCTGACGGATGGCGATAGCGACCGGCGGCGTTTGCTTGCCAGACTTCGATCCTGGCATCGGGAACAGGTTCGCCAGACGTGCTGAGCACCCGTCCGCTCAGTTCCAAAACCTGCCCCGTTGCCTGGCCTTGTCGCCCGGCGATGTGGGTAAGGTCGGCGTCGCGATCAGTGGGCTTGCGCACCGGGTAGAATGGTCCAAGCAGCTCGTTGGGGGTGGGGTGGCGGCTATCGCGGGAAACGCGGCGACAGCCGCGCCCATGCCAACTTGAAGCATCGCTAGCCTGCGGTCGATCATTACAAGACCTCCGCGGGCCGCCATAACAACAAAACGCTAAGGAAACCAAGGCAAGACGCTTGACGGCGGCTTGACCCTGCCTCCACCCTCGCGCGTACGTATACGTGAGGGGCCAGCGGCTCAGAAAGATCATCAAGACAACCATGCAACTCGTTATCGTCGAATCGCCCGCCAAGGCGAAAACCATCGAGAGGTACCTCGGTCCCGGGTTCAAGGTGCTCGCCAGCTATGGCCACGTCCGCGACCTGCCGCCCAAGGACGGGTCGGTGCAGCCCGACGACGGGTTCGCAATGGACTGGGAGCTGAACGGCGACAAGCAGCGCCAGATGAAGGCGATCACCGATGCGGCCAAGACCGCCGACCGTCTGATCCTCGCTACCGACCCCGACCGCGAGGGCGAGGCGATTTCCTGGCACGTGCGCGAACTGCTCGGCAAGCGCCGCGCGCTGCCCAAGGAGGTCGAGCGGGTCACCTTCAACGCGATCACCAAGGCCACCGTCACCGAGGCGATGAAGCACCCGCGCGAGCTCGACCAGGACCTGATCGACGCCTACCTGGCCCGCCGCGCGCTCGACTACCTGTTCGGGTTCACGCTCTCTCCCGTGCTGTGGCGCAAGCTGCCCGGGGCCAAGTCGGCGGGGCGGGTGCAGTCGGTCGCGCTGCGTCTGATCGTCCAGCGCGAGCGCGAGATCGAGGTGTTCCGCCCGCAGGAATACTGGTCGGTAGTCGCCCGGCTCGAACAGGGCGGAACCGAGTTCGCCGCCCGGCTGGTCAAGTTCGAAGGCGAGAAGCTCGAGCGGCTGAGCGTGTCGGACGAAGGCACCGCGCTGCGCGCCAAGGCCACGGTTGAGAGTGCGGTGTTCCGGGTCGAGGAGGTCGACGTCAAGCCGACCAAGCGCAACCCCTATCCCCCGTTCACCACTTCGACGCTCCAGCAGGAGGCGGCACGCAAGCTCGGCTTCTCCGCCAGCCACACGATGCGGATCGCCCAGAACTTGTATGAGGCGGGCGCGATCACCTACATGCGCACCGACGGCGTGCAGATGGACTCCTCGGCCATCAGCGAAGCGCGCAAGGCGATCAGCGACCGCTATAACGGTCACTACCTGCCCGAGCAGCCGCGGATCTATCAGACCAAGGCCAAGAACGCGCAGGAAGCGCACGAGGCGATCCGCCCGACCGAATTCGCCCGCGACAAATACGGCAGCGGCGACGAGGCGCGGCTCTACGACCTGATCTTCAAGCGCGCGATGGCCAGCCAGATGGCCAGCGCCAGCATCGAGCGGACCACCGTGACCTTGCGCGACGGCACCGGCAAGCACGAGCTGCGCGCCACCGGGCAAGTGATCAAGTTCCCCGGCTTCCTCGCGGTCTACGAGGAGAGCCGCGACGCCACCGCGAATGGCGAGGATGAGGACGCGGCGCTGCTCCCCGCGCTGGTCAGCGGCGATACCCCGGCCAAGAAGGGCGTCGATGCGACCCAGCACTTCACCCAGCCGCCGCCGCGCTATTCGGAGGCCAGCCTCGTCAAGCGGCTCGAGGAGCTCGGCATCGGCCGGCCCTCGACGTATGCCGCGACGCTCCAGGTGCTCAAGGACCGCGCTTACGTCCGCACCGAGAAGAACCGCTTCTTCGCCGAGGAATCGGGCCGCCTGCTGACCGCGTTCCTCGAACGCTTCTTCGAACGTTACGTCGCCTACGAATTTACCGCGGGGATGGAGGACGAGCTCGACGAGGTTTCGGGCGGGCGCGCGCAGTGGAAGGCGGTGCTCGAGGCGTTCTGGAAGGACTTCAAGCCCAAGTCCGACGAAGTGATGGAGCAGAAGCCGAGCGAGATCACCGCCGCGCTCGACCTGTTCCTCGCCGACTACCTGTTCCCCCCGCGCGACGACGGCAGCGACCCGCGCGTCTGCCCAAAATGCGGCGAGGGGCGGCTGTCCTTGCGCGGCGGCCGGTTCGGCGCGTTCGTCGCTTGCTCGAACTATCCCGAGTGCAAGTTCACCCGCAAGTTCGCCCAGCCCGGCGGCAACGGCGCAGAGGGTGGTGACGACGACGAACTCGGCAAGCATCCCGAAACCGGCGAGTCGATCACCCGCCGCAGCGGACGGTTCGGGCCGTACATCCAGCTCGGCGAGGGCAAGGAGGCCAAGCGGTCGTCCATACCCAAGGACATCCCCGAACTCGACCTGGATTGGGCGGTGAAGCTGCTCGGCCTTCCCCGCACGATCGGCGCGCACCCCGAAAGCGGCGAGCCGATCACCGCCAGCATCGGGCGTTACGGTCCGTACCTCGCCCACCAGGGCAAATACGCCAAGCTGCGCGGCACCGCCGAGGTGTTCGAGACCGGCATGAACAGCGCGGTGACCAAGCTCGCCGAAGCTGCTGCGAACGGCGGGCGCGGAACGCGGACGGCGGCGGAACCGCTGAAGGTCTTCGGCGCGCACCCGACCAGCGGCGGCGAGATCAAGCTGATGGCCGGGCGCTATGGACCCTATGTCACCGATGGCACCACCAACGCCACGCTGCCGCGCGACAAGCAGCCCGAGGCGCTGACGGCGGAAGAGGCCATCTCGCTGATCGACGAGCGCGCGGCCAAGGGTCCGGCCAAGGGCAAGGGGCGCAAGAAGGCTCCGGCGAAGAAGGCGGCGCCGAAGAAGAAAGCGGCTCCCGCCAAGAAAGTGGCCGCGAAGTAGACCAGGGACCGTCGCAGCTCAGCAACCCGTCTTGTGACCGAAGCGCCGACGCCGTATCCTGGCGCACGGGTCGCGGGTTCGGGGAACGCGCCATGAGTCTCGATACGCTGGTTTTGGTTGCGCTGGTGGGTTCGTTTTTCGCCTTCATGGCGGTCGAGGCGCTCGTCCCGGCGCGGCGGGCGATGCCGCAGATCCGCTACTGGCGGTTGATCGGGATCGCCGGGTTCGCCGTGTCGATGGCGGTCAACGTGCTGGCGCCGTTGGCGATCCTGCCGTTGTTTGCCGGTATTCATGCGCTTGACCTGTCCGGCTGGGGCGGCTGGGCGGCGCTGCCCGTGATCGTGCTGACGACCTTCTTCACCTACTGGTCGCATCGCATCCAACACCGTTTCGACGTGCTGTGGCGGATGGGGCACCAGCTCCACCACGGCGTCGCCCGGATCGACATCGCCTCGGCGTTCATCTTCCATCCGGTCGATGTGTTCATCCAGGTGTTCTGGACCCTGCTGGCGAGCGTGCTGCTGGGGGTATCGCCGGTTGCGGGAGCGATCGCCGGGGTGCTGGGGGCGTGGATTGCGTTCTACCAGCATTGGAACATCGATACGCCGCGCTGGACCAACTGGATCATCCAGCGCCCCGAGGCGCACATGCTCCACCACGAATACAACGTCCACGCGCGCAACTTCGGCGACATGCCGGTGTGGGACATGCTGTTCGGCACTTACGTCAACCCCGCCCGGGCCGACGATATCCGCGTAGGCTTCGAGCCGGAGCGGATGCGGCGCTGGCTGGCGATGGTGGCGATGATCGACGTCAGCAGCGACCTGGGACGCGAGCGGCTGTAGGATCGGCTGGCGGCGACGCGCCAAGTCTGCGAATGCTCTCCCGGCAAGGGAGACGACACCGCCATGGCCGACCGCTTCGAACGCCACAAACAGCCCTGGACCGCGGACGAATTGAGCAAACTCCGCATTCTCGCTGGCAAGGGCAAGGGCCTCAAGGAAATCGCCAAGGCACTGGGGCGCAGCGAGGAATCGACCAAGGACCGCGCGAAGGCCGACGGGGTGGGAGTCGCGAAAAAGCGGTGACTTGCTACTTTACCCAGTCCAGCCCGATCTCGTCGTAGATTTCGCGGCTT
Organism: Novosphingobium sp. Gsoil 351; assembly: GCF_009707465.1. Lineage (NCBI taxonomy): Bacteria > Pseudomonadati > Pseudomonadota > Alphaproteobacteria > Sphingomonadales > Sphingomonadaceae > Novosphingobium > Novosphingobium sp. Gsoil 351. Next base: position 725,040 of record NZ_CP046120.1, on the reverse strand, counting down.
TCGGCCCAGGCCTCGTCCACCTTCACGTGCAGGAACAGGTGGACCTTCACCCCCAATAGCGCCGCCAGCTCGATCCGCGCCGCCTCGCCGATCGCCTTGATCTTGGCGCCGCGCGCACCCAGCACGATCGGCTTCTGGCTTTCGCGGGCGATGACGATCTGCTGGCGGATTTCGACCGAGCCATCCTTGCGCGACGTGTAGCTTTCGGGGCGCACGGCGGCGTCGTAGGGCAGTTCTTCGTGGAGCTGGCGGTAGAGCTGTTCGCGGGTGATCTCGGCGGCCATCAGGCGTTCGCTGGCGTCGCTGACCTGATCTTCGGGATAGTGCCATTCGGCTTCGGGCATCAGTTCGGCGAGCCGCGCCTTGAGTTCGGGCACTCCGTCGCCGGTCAGCGCCGAGATGAAGAACACTTCGTGGAACCCGGCGGCGGCGACCAGTTCCTCGGCCAGCTTGAGCAGCGGCTCCTTGGCGCTGGCGTCGACCTTGTTGAGCGCGAGCAGCTTGCGTTCCTTGCGGCCCTTGAGCGCCTCGACGATCGGGGTCAGCTCGTGGCGGCGCAGCTTGACCGCATCGACCACCAGCAGGATCGCATCGGCCTCGCTCGCGCCCTCCCATGCGGCGGCGACCATCGCCCGGTCGAGCCGCCGCTTGGGAGCGAAAATCCCCGGTGTGTCGGCGAGGATCATCTGGGTGCGGCCGTCGATGGCGATCCCAAGCAACCTGGCCCGCGTGGTCTGGGCCTTGGCGCTGACCGCGGCGACCTTCTGCCCGACCAGCGCGTTGACCAGCGTCGACTTGCCCGCGTTGGGCGCGCCGAGGATGGCGATGAGGCCGCAGTGTGGAGTCGTCTTCACCCGAATTCCTTCATGAACGCCTTGGCCGCCTGGGTTTCGGCTTCCTGCTTGCTAGATCCGCCGGCCCGCGCCTCGCCGACACCCTTGATCGATACCGCTACGGTGAAGCTCGCCGCATGATCCGGCCCCTCGCGCGCCAGCAGGGTGTAGACCGGGGGCTTGCGCTTGTTGCCCGCGGCCCATTCCTGAAGCGCGGCCTTTGGGTGCTTGCGCTCGCCCTTGCCCGCGGCCAGGTGCGGGGCCCAAAGCTTGCGGACCAGATCGCGCGCGGGTGCATAGCCGCGCTCAAGAAACAGTGCGCCGAGCAGCGCCTCGACCACGTCGCCGAGGATGTTGTCGCTGTCGTGCCCGCCGTCGTCGCGCGCTTGCTTGCCCAGGCGAAGGTGCGGGGGCAGACCGATCTCGCGCGCGACCATCGCGCAGGAATGTCCGCTGACCAGCGCGTTGAGCCGCTGCGAGAGCGTCCCTTCATCCATCCGCCCGCGCTCGTGCAGCCATTCGGCGATGGCCAGCCCCAGCACCCGGTCGCCGAGAAACTCGAGCCGCTCGTAGTTGCGCTGCTCGCCCATGCTGCCGTGGGTCAGAGCCTCGGCCCACAGCTCCGGCTGGCGGGGAGCCTCGCCGGTCAGTGAGGCGATGTAGTGCGCGGCATTGGGGTCGAGGTTCAAAAAGTCCCCCCGATCCGGCTCCAGCGGGCAGCGGTGAACCAGGTCCACGGCAGCAGCCACGAAGCGCCACCGTCGGTCGAGAACATCATGATGCTCGCCCGCCCGACCAGATTGGCCTGCGGGACGATCCCGATCCCGCCGCCCTCGACGGCAGGGAAACGGCTGTCCATCGAGTTGTCGCGGTTGTCGCCCATCAGGAATACCGATCCTTCGGGGACGATGATCGGGGGCGCGTCGTCCTGCGGCGTTGCGAACAGGTCGAGCACCTCATAGCTGCGCCCGCCCGGCAGGGTCTCGCGATAGCGTGGGTAGTGGCACACCGCCTTGCCATCCGCCGATGTCGCTTCGAATTGCGGCGCGATGCAGTTGGTGTTGGGGGTTACCGGCAACTCGAAATCGGCGATCTTCTGCTTGGGGATCGGTTTGCCGTTGAGGATAAGCTGGCCACCTGTCATCTGCACGGTATCGCCGGGCAGACCGATCACGCGCTTGATGTAATCGACGTCGTTGCCTGGCGGCGCCTTGAAGATCACCACGTCGCCGCGCTTGGGCTGGCCGGGCAGAATGCGCCCCGGGATCAGCGGGACGCTGAACGGCAGCGAATACTTCGAGTAGCCATAGGGCCACTTGGCGGCGAGCAGATAGTCCCCGTTCTCCAGCCCTGGCAGCATCGATTCGCTGGGGATGTTGAATGGCGAGAAGAAGAAGCTGCGGAAAATCGCCACCACCAGCGCCAGCTTGATCAGGAATACAGGGAAGCTGTCTTCCTTCTTTTCCTTCTTGGCCGGGGCGACTTGCGTAGGCGTGACTGACGCATCGGCGGGCGCGGTAGTGGTCATCGGCGGGGTCGGATCCTCGGACAAGTGTGTTGCCACCTTAATACACAAATGGACCACTTGGACCAGCGTCCAAGGGAAGATTTTCGATCCGCGCCGCAAGGGGCTTCGCACGCATACGAAAGCTGCCGAGAAGGTCGGTTCGCGGAGCGGAGCTTGGCTTTACCATGGGCGCGCGGCATAGGCGGGCACGAGCAGAATAGGAAAGTAAAAACCGATGGATTGGACTGCGCTTGAGGCGCTGCCACGGCAGACCCTGCCGCTCTTGTTCGGCGAACCCGAGCGCGCAAACGCGCTGACCGGCGTGCTGGAATTGGGCGACGGCGCGATCCGGTTCGACTGGTCGAAGACCCATCTGGACGATGCGGTAGTCGCCGCGTTCGAGGCGATCGCGGCGGAGATGGATTTCACCGGCAAGCGCGCCGCGCTGTTCGCGGGCGAAGTGGTCAACACATCCGAGGGTCGCGCCGCGACGCACACGGCGCAGCGCGGGGTCGGCGACGAGGCCAACGTCGAGGAGGCCCAGGCTCTACATGAACGAATGCGGCTGCTGGTCGAGGCGATCCACGGCATAGACGGAGAAGGGGGGCTATCTGGGCGAGGTCAAGTCGCTGATCCACATCGGTATCGGCGGCTCGGCGCTAGGCCCGGCACTGGCGATCGACGCTTTGGCGCGTGATGGCGCGCAGGTCGCGGTCCACGTCGTCTCGAATATCGACGGTTGCGCGTTGGAGGAAGCGTTCGCCAAGTGCGATCCCGCGACCACCCTAATCGCAGTGGCGAGCAAGACCTTCACCACCACCGAAACGCTTACCAACGCGTCGTCCGCGCTCGACTGGCTGCGCAGCGGTGGCGTCGGCGACCCCCATGGCCGGGTGATCGCGCTGACCGCCAGTCCCGACAAGGCGGTCGAGTGGGGCATCGACGAAACCCGCGTGCTGCCGTTTCCCGAGACCGTCGGCGGGCGCTATTCGCTGTGGTCGTCGATCGGCTTTCCGATCGCTTTGGCGCTGGGGTGGGAGGCGTTCGCCGAGATGCTCGAGGGCGCCGCCGCGGTCGACCGCCACTTTCGCGACACCGACGGCGCCGCCAACCTTCCGCTCCGCGCCGCGTTCGCCGACCTGTACTACACGCAAGTCCGCGGCTGTCAGACGCGCGCGGTCTTTGCCTACGACGAGCGGCTGCGGCTGCTGCCGAGCTATCTCCAGCAACTCGAGATGGAATCGAACGGTAAATCGGTGACCGCCGCCGGCGCGCCGCTGGGTCGGGCGAGCGCGGCGGTGACCTGGGGCGGGGTGGGGACCGACGCCCAGCACGCGGTGTTCCAGTTGCTACATCAGGGCACTCACCTGATCCCGGTCGATTTCCTCGCGGTGATCGCGCCGGGCGACGCGCTCGAACCGGTCCACCACCGCACGCTACTGGCCAACTGTTTCGCCCAGGGAGCCGCGCTGATGGCGGGCAAAGCGGGCACGGACGGCGCGCGCGCCTACCCCGGCGACCGCCCTTCGGCGACGATCCTGCTGGACGACCTGACCCCCGCCAGCTTCGGCGCGCTGATCGCGTTCCACGAACACCGCACGTTTGCGAACGCGGCGCTGTTGGGGATCAACCCGTTCGACCAGTTCGGGGTCGAACTCGGCAAGGACATCGCCAAGTCGATCGAGAAGGGTGGAACGAAGTTCGACGCGAGCACCGAGGCGTTGTTGAAGGCGGCGGGGTTGGATCAGTAACCCTCTCCCCCGAATGGGCGAGGGAACGAAATCCGATCACAATCATGCCTAAAAGCTATTGGCGCGTACCTGTCCGCCCGCCCATATGCGCCGCGACAGCAGGAGCACCGCGATGACCAAGTCCCACGACTATGACCTCTTCGTCATCGGGGCGGGATCGGGCGGGGTCCGCGCGGCCCGCGTTTCCGCGAGCCATGGCGCCAAGGTCGCCATCGCCGAGGAATTCCGCATCGGCGGGACCTGCGTGATCCGCGGCTGCGTGCCTAAAAAGTTGCTGGTCTACGGCTCGCACTTCGCCGAGGAACTCCAGGACGCCGCGCACTACGGCTGGACCGTCGAGAAGATGACGTTCGACTGGAGCGTGCTGCGCGACACCGTGCTCAAGGATGTCGACCGGCTCAACGAGGCCTATACCGCGACGCTGCAAAACCACGGGGTAGAACGGTTTCTGGAGAAGGCCACGATCACCGGGCCGCATTCGGTCAGGCTGGCGAGCGGCAGGGAGATCACCGCAAAGACGATCCTGATCGCCACCGGTGCCTGGCCGGTGCTGCCCGATTTTCCCGGCTCGGACCTGTGCATCACCAGCAACGAGGTGTTCCACTTGGCAGAATTGCCCAAGCGGGTGGTGATCCAGGGCGCGGGCTACATCGCGATGGAGTTCGCGGGGATATTCAACGCGCTGGGGTGCCACGTCACCGTCGTCAACCGTTCGGAGACGCTGCTGCGCGGGTATGACGAAAGCCTGCGCGACCGGTTGCTCCAGATCACGATGGCGCGCGGCATCCAGTATCGCTTCAACTGCCCGATTGAGCGGATCGAGAAGGATGGCGAGTGCTATTCGGTCAAGCTCGCCGGGCAGGACCCGTTCAACGCCGACGCAGTGCTGATCGCCACCGGGCGCCGCCCCAACACCCGCGGGCTAGGGCTCGATGCTGCGGGGATCGAGTTGGGCGAGCGCGGTGAAATCCCGGTCGACGAGGCCAACCGGACAAGCTGCCCGAGCATCTATGCGGTGGGCGACGTGACCGACCGCGTCCAGCTTACGCCCGTCGCCATCCGCGAGGGCCAGGCGTTCGCCGACAGCGTGTTCAGCGATACCCCGCGGACGGTCGATTACTCCCACATCCCCAGCGCGGTATTCAGCCAGCCGCCGCTCGCCGGGGTCGGGCTGACCGAAGGTCAGGCGCGGATGCAATACGGCAACATCAAGGTGTTCTCATCCGACTTCCGCCCGATGAAAAACGTTTTCGCCGAACGCCACGAACGCGGACTCTACAAGATGATCGTCGATGCCGGGACCGACAGGATCCTCGGACTCCACATGATCGGACCCGAGGCGCCGGAGATTCTCCAGGCCGCGGCAATCGCGGTCAAGGCCGGGCTGACCAAGGCGGATTTCGACGCCACCGTCGCGCTGCACCCCAGCATGGCCGAAGAACTCGTGCTCATGCGGTAGCGTTGCGAACTGAAACTGATCGGCGTAGGCTCCTCGGCGGATCGAGGGGAGAAACGCGATGCGGCTCAGCGGCAAGACCGCGCTGGTCACCGGCGGGACCGACGGGATCGGCGCCGAGCTGATCCGCCAGCTTCGGGCCAAGGGAGCGACGATCGTCACCTGCGGCCGCAACCCCGAACGGGTGGCGGCGGCGCGCACCGCCGGTTTCGAGGTGATCGAGGCCGATTTGTCGACCCTCGCCGGGGTCGAGGCGCTGATCGCCGGCCTCGAGGGACGCCCGATCGACATCCTCGTCAACAACGCAGGCGTTGGCGCGGATCACGATTTTCGCGAAGGCCCACCCGATCTGGCGGTCTCCGATGCCGCGATCTTCCTCAATCTCAACGCGCCGATCCATCTGATTACGTGGCTGATGCCGATGCTGCGCTCGCGGCCCGAGGCGACAATCGTCAACGTCACCTCCGGCCTGGCGATAGCGCCGCGCGCCGGTGGGCCAGTCTACTGCGCCACGAAGGCCGGCCTGCGCAGCTACACCCAGGCCCTGCGCGCGCAGCTTAAGGACACTGCGATCACCGTGATCGAGGCATTGCCGCCGGTGGTAGAGACCAAGATGACCGCCGGACGAACTTCGGGAAAAATGCCCGCGGCGGAATGCGCGCGGCAGATCGTGTCGGCGGTGGAGAGCGGCGCGGCCGAAGCCAACGTCGGCATGGTCAAGATGCTCCAGCTCGCCCACTCGCTGTCGCCCGCGCTGGCGCGGAGGATCATGCTGAAGTTTTGAGGGGGAGGAAGCGATGACCAGTACTGTTCTCGTCACCGGAGGCAGCGGCTATATCGCCGCCTTCCTGATCCGCCAGCTCGCCGAAGCGGGATGGACGGTTCACACCACGATCCGCAATCTGGCGGGTGAAGCGAAGGCGCGTGAACGGCTGGGTATCCCCGGCGAACCGGTGACGTTCTTCGCCGCCGAATTGATGAACGATGCCGGTTGGGCCGAGGCGATGGCCGGCTGCACCCACGTCGCGCATGTCGCCTCGCCATTCCCGGTGGGCGTGCCCAAGAGCGAGGATGACCTGATCGTCCCGGCCCGCGAAGGTGCCTTGCGCGCGCTTCGCTTTGCCCGCGATGCCGGGGTCAAGCGGTTCGTGCTGACATCGTCCGCCGCCGCGGTCGCCTATGGCCATCCCGCAGGCAAGACCGAATTCACCGAGGATGACTGGACCGATATTACCGCGCCCGGCGTTCAGCCCTACGTCAAATCGAAGACCATCGCCGAGCGCGCTGCGCGCGAATGGGTGGCGCGCGAGGGCGGGGGCATCGAGTTCTGCTCGGTCAATCCCGTCGCGGTGCTGGGGCCGGTGCTGGGCGACGATTTCGCCGCCTCGATCGAAATCGCCAAGCAACTGCTCGAAGGCAAGATCCCCGCCTTGCCTGACGTCGGGTTCTGCCTGGTCGACGTGCGCGATGTGGCCGATCTGCACGTTCGCGCTTTGATCGCCCCCGCGGATAAAGTGCGCAACGGCCGCTTCATCGCCTCGGCGGGACCGTTCTACAAGTTCGCCGACCTCGCCCGCGTCGTGCGAGCCCGGCTCGGCGACCAGGCGCGCAAGGTACCGACGCGGCGGATGCCGAACTTCATGGTCCGCCTGCTGGCGCGATTCGTGCCGGATTTGCGCCAATTGGTCGGCGAGCTCGGGCGGACCCGCTCGACCAGCGGCCAGCACGCCCGCGATGCGCTCGGCTGGGCGCCGCGCTCGCCCGACGACACGATCGAGGACACCGCGCGCAGCCTGATCGAGCGCGGCCTCGTGGCGGTTTAATCGCGCGATTAAGCACCCCTTGACGCTACGGCGATGGCCCGGCAAGGCGCTCGTCGTCAACGGGGAGCCTCAATGTCCGCCAATATCGCCGAACTCGAACGCCGCCGCGCCGCCGCTCGTCTCGGTGGGGGTCAGAAGCGGATCGACGCACAGCACGCCAAGGGCAAGCTGACCGCGCGCGAACGGCTGATGGTTCTGCTCGACGAAGGGAGCTTCGAAGAGCTCGACATGTATGTCGAGCACAACGCCACCGAATTCGGGATGGCCGGGCAGACCTTCCCAGGCGACGGCGTGGTTACCGGCAGCGGCACGATCAACGGGCGGCTGGTCTATGTGTTCAGCCAGGACTTCACCGTGTTCGGCGGGGCGGTGTCGGAACGCCATGCACAGAAGATCTGCAAGGTGATGGACAACGCGATGAAGGTCGGCGCGCCGGTCATCGGCCTCAACGACAGCGGCGGCGCGCGCATCCAGGAAGGCGTCGCCAGCCTGGGCGGCTATGCCGAGATCTTCCAGCGCAACGTGCTCGCCAGCGGCGTCGTGCCACAGCTCAGCCTGATCATGGGACCGTGCGCGGGCGGCGCGGTTTACTCGCCTGCGATGACCGACTTCATCTTCATGGTGAAGGACAGTTCGTACATGTTCGTCACCGGTCCCGACGTGGTCAAGACCGTAACCAACGAGGTGGTGACGCAGGAGGAACTGGGTGGGGCGATCACGCACACCACCAAGACCAGCGTGGCCGACCTAGCGTTGGAAAACGACATCGAGACCCTGCTGACCGCGCGCGATTTCATCGATTACCTGCCGCATTCCAATCGATCGGATGTACCCGAGCGGCCGACTGAGGACCCTTTCGACCGCATCGAGGACAGCCTCGATACGCTGATCCCGGCCAATGCCAACCAGCCCTACGATATGCACGAAGTGGTGCGAAAGGTGCTGGACGAAGGCGAGTTCTTTGAAATTCAGCCAGCGCATGCAGGCAATATCCTGGTCGGGTTCGGACGGATAGAGGGGCGCACCGTAGGCGTGGTCGCCAACCAGCCGATGGTGTTGGCTGGCGTACTCGACATCAATTCATCCAAGAAGGCCGCGCGCTTCGTGCGGTTCTGCGACGCATTCGGCATTCCGATCCTGACTTTCGTCGATGTCCCCGGGTTCCTTCCCGGCACTGCGCAGGAACTGGGCGGGATCATCAAGCATGGCGCCAAGCTGCTGTTCGCCTATGCCGAGGCGACCGTGCCCAAGATCACCGTGATCACCCGCAAGGCCTATGGTGGCGCCTACGACGTTATGGCCAGCAAGCACCTGCGCGGCGATCTCAACTACGCCTGGCCTACGGCCGAGATCGCGGTGATGGGCGCGAAAGGCGCGGTTGAGATCATCTTCCGCGGCAAGACCTCGGACGAAATCGCCGTACACACCAAGGAATACGAAGACCGCTTCGCCAACCCGTTCGTAGCCGCGAGCATGGGCTTCATCGACGACGTGATCTACCCGCACTCGACCCGGCGCCGGATCGCGCTGGGGCTACGCAAAGCTGCGCGGCAAGATGCTGGAAAACCCGTGGAAGAAGCATGACAACATTCCGTTGTGAGAAATTGAAATGAAACTCGGTCGCTTGAACCATATCGGCGTCGCCACGCCCTCGATTGCCGACAGCGTCGCGTTCTATCGCGACGTCATGGGCGCGACCAAGATCCACGAGCCGTTCGACTTGCCCGAGCAAGGCGTCAAAGTGTGCTTTGTCGATACGCCCGGCGCGGATGGGGCGCTAAGCGGCACCCAGATCGAGCTGGTCGAGCCGCTGCCGGGCAACACCTCCATCCAGTCGTTCCTCGACAAGAACCCCGCCGGGGGCCAGCACCACATGTGTTATGAAGTGCCGGACATCCACGCCGCCAAGGTCTGGTTCGAAGGCCAGGGCAAGCGCGTGCTCGGCGAACCTCGGATCGGGGCGCATGGGACGCTTATCTTTTTGTGCATCCCAAAGATATGCAGGGCGTGCTCACCGAAATCATGGAGACGCCGAGGGGGGCGGGCCACTGACGTTCACCCCATGCCCGTCATGCTGAACTTGTTTCAGCATCCATCGTGCCCAACGGCACAGGTGGAGCGGGTGGAGAAATGGACCCTGAAACAAGTTCAGGGTGAGGAATTTGGAGAGGGAAACCTTTGACCTACCAGACCATCACCGTCGACATCGCCGACCATATCGCCACGATCACCCTCAACCGCCAAGAGCGAATGAACGCCTGCTCGCTCGAGATGGCGGGTGAGATCAACGATGCGGTGTCGACGCTCGAAGGCGCGCGGTGCCTGATCGTAACCGGGGCGGGACGCGGGTTCTGTTCGGGGGCGGACTTGGCCGCCAAAGGCAGCCGCTCGATCTCGGGCGGGGAGGGCAGCTACATCGCGCTGACCCGGCACTACAACCCGCTGATCATGAACCTGGCGCGGCTCAACATGCCGATCATCACTGCGGTAAACGGCGCGGCGGCGGGGGTCGGCTGCTCGATCGGGCTGGCGGGCGATTTCGTCATCGCGGGGAGGAGCGGTTATTTCCTCCAGGCCTTCGTCAACATCGGGCTGGTCCCCGACGGCGGGGCGAGCTGGATGCTGCCACGGCTGGTCGGCAAGGCACGCGCGACCGAAATGATGATGCTGGGCGAGAAGATTTCGGGCGAGAAGGCGGCGGAGTGGGGCCTGATCTACAAGTGCGTGGAGGACGACGTGTTGATGGCCGAGGCCCGCGCGCTCGCCACCCGGCTCGCCAACGGGCCGACCGTGGCCTATTCGACGATGCGCAAGAACATCCTCACCGCGCTGGAAAACAGCTTCGCCGAGGCGTTGCTGGCGGAGGCCGAGGGTCAGCGTATCGCCGGATCGAGCGCGGATGCCGTTGAGGGCGGCACGGCGTTCATGGAAAAGCGCAAGCCCGTGTTCAAAGGCGCGTGATCTTCTACGACAGTCCCAACCCGGCGCCCAACCCGCGGCGGGTGCGCATCTTCGCTGCGGAAAAGGCTATCGTGCTCGATACTCGCGAGGTGTCAATCGTCAGGCGCGAGCAGAAATCGCCCGAGTACATCGCGATCAACCCGCGCGGGCAAACCCCGTCGCTCCAGCTCGACGACGGCACGGTCATCACCGAAAGCGTGGCGATTTGCCGCTATCTGGAAGCGCGGCAACCCGACCCGCCGCTGTTCGGTACGAGCCCGCTGGAAATCGCGCAGATCGAGATGTGGAGCCGCCGGGTCGAAATGATCCTGATGGCTTCGGTCGGTGCGGTCTGGGTCAACACCCACGCGTTCACCGCCGCGCTGCCGGGGCGCAACGCCGAATGGGGTGAGGCAAACCGCCCCCGCGTCGAGGCTGCGTTCCGGTTATTCGACGAAAGCCTGGCTGGTCGCGGGTTTCTCGCCACCGACGGCTTCACGATGGCCGACATCCTGCTCTTGACGACGGTCGACTTTGCCGCCTTCGTCGGCTGCGGGGCGCCCGCCGATTGCGCGGCTCTAACCGCATGGCACCAACGCGTCAGCGCTCGCCCGAGCGCCGCCGCCTGAGGATTTCCCGATGACCGACAAGACCCCCCGGACCCCACAGCTCGCCGATTGGCAGACCGCTGCAGCGAAAGAGGTCAAGGGCAAGGACCTGACCTGGCACACCCCCGAGGGTTTCGCGATCAAGCCGCTGTACACGGCGGAAGACGCGGACGATCCTGGCTTGCCCGGCTTCGCCCCGTTCACGCGCGGGGTTCGCGCCTCGATGTACGCCGGGCGGCCCTGGACGATCCGCCAGTATGCGGGTTTCTCCACCGCCGAGGAATCGAACGCGTTCTACCGCCGCAATCTTGCTGCCGGACAGAAGGGCCTGTCGGTCGCCTTCGATCTGGCCACCCACCGTGGCTACGACAGCGATCACCCGCGCGTCGTGGGCGACGTCGGCAAGGCCGGGGTGGCGATCGATAGCGTCGAGGACATGAAAATCCTGTTCGACGGCATTCCGCTCGACAAGATGAGCGTCAGCATGACGATGAACGGGGCGGTGATCCCGATCCTGGCGTTCTTCATCGTCGCGGGCGAGGAGCAGGGGGTGCCGCTCGCCCAGCTCGATGGGACCATCCAGAACGACATCCTCAAGGAGTTCATGGTCCGCAATACCTATATCTACCCGCCCGAACCGAGCATGCGGATCGTCTCGGACATCATCGCCTACACCTCGGCCAACATGCCGAAATTCAACAGCATTTCGATCTCGGGCTATCACATGCACGAAGCCGGGGCGACCGCGGTGCAGGAACTGGCCTTCACCATCGCCGACGGCAAGGAATACGCCGTGCGGGCGATGGCCGCGGGGTTGGATATCGATGCGTTCGCCGGGCGGCTGAGCTTCTTCTTCGGCATCGGCATGAACTTCTTCATGGAAGTCGCCAAGCTGCGCGCGGCGCGCACGCTGTGGCACCGGGTGATGGACGGGCTGGGGGCAAAGGACGAGCGCAGCAAGATGCTGCGGACCCATTGCCAGACCAGCGGGGTCTCGCTCCAGGAGCAGGACCCCTACACCAACGTCATTCGCACCACGATCGAGGCGATGGCGGCGACGCTTGGCGGCACCCAGAGCCTGCACACGAACGCGCTCGACGAGGCGATCGCGCTGCCAACCGATTTTTCGGCCCGGATCGCGCGCAACACCCAGATCGTCCTCGCCGAAGAGAGCGGAATTACCAAGGTGGTCGATCCGCTGGGCGGGTCATATTACGTCGAAGCGCTGACCCAGGAACTGGTCGATCAGGCGTGGGCGGTGATCGAGGAAGTCGATGCGCTCGGCGGGATGACCCAGGCGGTCGCCACCGGCATGCCCAAGCAGCGGATCGAGGAAGCCGCCGCCGCGCGCCAGGCGCGGGTCGACCGGGGCGAGGACGTGATTGTCGGCGTCAATAAGTACCGGCTGTCCGAGGAGGCGCACCTAGATACACTCGAGGTCGACAATCACGCCGTGCGCGAGGCCCAGATCGCGCGGCTCAAGGCGATGCGCGAGACGCGCGACGAAGCGAAGTGCCGCGCGGCGCTAAGCGCGTTGACCGAAGGCGCGAAGGGCGGTGGCAACCTGTTGGCGCTCGCCGTCGAAGCCGCCCGCGCCCGCGCTTCGCTCGGCGAAATCTCCGACGCGATGGAAGCCGCGTTCGGGCGCTACGGCACTCAGCCGGTCCCGGTCACCGGCATTTACGGGAAGGCGTACGAAGCCGATGCCCGCTATGCCCAGGTTGTCGACGGCGTCCAGTCGGTCGCCCGCCGTCTTGGCCGCAGCCCGCGGCTGCTAGTTGCCAAGATGGGCCAGGATGGGCACGACCGCGGCGCCAACGTGATCGCCAGCGCCTTTGCCGACATGGGCTTCGAAGTAGTCAGCGGCCCGCTGTTCCAGACCCCGGAGGAAACCCGCGACCTAGCGTTGGCCAAGGACGTAGACGCGATCGGGGCGAGCAGCCTCGCCGCCGGGCACAAGACCCTGATCCCCGAACTGATCCGCCTGCTCAGAGATGCCGGCCGCGCCGACATCAAAGTCATCGCCGGGGGCGTGATCCCGCCGCAGGACTACGATTTCCTGCGCGACGCCGGGGTGCAGGGCATCTACGGCCCGGGCAGCAATGTGGTCGAATGCGCCGCCGACATGCTGCGCCTGCTTGGCCACAACATGCCGCCCGCCGGTGAGGAACTGGAAGCCGCCGAGTGACTGACGTCGTCCAAACCCCGCTCATCCCGAGCGAAATCGAGGGATATCGCGCCAGGTTCGACCCTTGCGCGATGTGTCTCGACTTCGCTCGACACCAGCGGGCTGGGGACGGCCGGTTGTGACCCCGCATGCGTCGTTCTGGCCGCTCGCCGCGCTGATGTTCGCCACCGGGCTGGGCATTCCGGTGTTCGCGGCGTTCAACTCGGCACTGGGCCAGCAGGTCCATGGACCGGTCGCGGCGACCGCGATAGCCTTCGCGGTGGGCCTCGCGATCAGCTTGGCGATCCTCGCGGTGATCGGGTTCCCGCCGGCGAGCTCGTTCACCTTCGAGCGTCCCTACATCTGGACCGGCGCGGCGTTTATCCTGTTCTATGGCGTTGCGATCACCTTCGCCGCACCCCGGATCGGCATCGGCAACGCGGTGTTCTTCGTGCTGCTTGGACAATTGGCCGCTGCTGCCGTGATCGACCACTTCGGCCTGTGGGGCGCGATCAGGTCCGATCTGACCGCCAAGCGCGCAGTGGGCATCGCGGTGATGGCACTGGGCGTGTATCTCGCGAGGAAGCCGGTATGACCATTCGCACCGACTGGACCCGGCCTGAGATCGCCGCCCTCTTCGTCCTGCCGTTCACCGAACTGGTGTTCCGCGCCGCCGAGGTCCATCGCGCGCATCATGCGGCGGACGAGATCCAGCTCTGCACCTTGCTCAGCATCAAGACTGGCGGCTGCCCGGAGGATTGCGGCTATTGTGCGCAGTCGGTGAAAGCCGACGCGGGGGTCGAGGCGACCAAGCTGATGGATGTCCGCAGCGTGCTGCAAGCGGCGGCGCAGGCCAAGGATCACGGGAGCCAGCGGTTCTGCATGGGCGCGGCCTGGCGCAACCCCAAGGACCGCGACATGCCCGCGCTTCTCGAGATCGTGAAGGGCGTGCGCGCGATGGGGCTGGAGACCTGCATGACGCTGGGGATGCTCAGCCCCAGGCAGGCCGATCAGCTCGCCGAGGCCGGGCTCGACTACTACAACCACAACATCGACAGCAGCCCCGAGTACTACGAACGCGCGATCACCACGCGGATGATGCAGGACCGCCTCGATACGCTGGGCGAAGTCCGCCGCGCTGGCATCGCGGTGTGTTCGGGCGGGATCGTCGGGATGGGCGAGACCCGCGAGGACCGGGTCGGGTTCATCCACACCCTGGCGACGCTGCCGCGGCATCCCGAGAGCGTCCCGGTCAACGCGCTGGTGCCGATTCGGGGCACGGTGCTGGGAGACATGCTGGCGGACACCCCGCTGGCGAAGATCGACGACATCGAGTTCGTCCGCACTGTCGCGGTGGCGCGGATCACGATGCCGCTGAGCATGGTGCGTCTCTCCGCGGGCCGCGAAAGCATGAGCGAGGCGACGCAGGCGTTGTGCTTCCTCGCCGGGGCCAACTCGATCTTCACCGGCGACAAGCTGCTCACCGCGCCCAATGCGGGGGATGACGCCGACGGGGCGATGTTCGCCCGGCTGGGGCTCACCGCCATGCAAGGCGAGGAGCCGATGCGGGCGTGGGCAGTGGAGGCGGCGGAGTGAACTGCGCCGCCAAGCCAGATCTACCCGCTTGGGCGAGGTTTCTTCTCTTCATTCTTGTTGCAGGCGGGGTGATTTCCAGCGTCGGCAACTTGTTTGTTTGGTTGATGGGACCCTGCCCAGCCTTTTCGAGCAACCGATTTGCGAATGGAGCCAGGCCACAGTGCTTTGGTTCTTTCCTGGCTCGCAAGTCGCAACAATTATCGTGATCGCCTTGTCAGTTCGTCTTTTGCGTAAATGGTATACTTGGTAATGTTCAAAAAAATCCTCATCGCCAACCGGGGCGAAATCGCGTGTCGGGTCATCAAGACCGCCCGCCGCATGGGTATAGCCACCGTGGCGGTCTATTCGGACGCCGATGCTCGCGCGCCGTTCGTCAAGATGGCGGACGAGGCCATTCATATCGGGCCGTCGCCCGCCGCACAGTCTTACCTGCTCGCCGAAAAGATCATCGCCGCGGCCAAGCAGACCGGGGCCGAGGCCGTTCATCCCGGCTACGGCTTCCTCTCCGAACGGACCTCGTTCGCCGAGGCGCTTGCCGCCGAGGGGATCGCGTTCATCGGGCCGCCGGTGAACGCCATCGCCGCGATGGGCGACAAGATCGAGAGCAAGAAGCTGGCGATGAACGCCGGGGTCAACGTCGTCCCCGGGTTCGTCGGCGAGATCGACGATACCGAGCATGCGGTGCGCATCGCCGGCGAGATCGGCTATCCGGTGATGATGAAGGCCAGCGCCGGCGGCGGCGGCAAGGGGATGCGGCTGGCGTATTCCGAGGCCGACGTCCGCGAAGGCTTCGAGGCGACCAAGCGCGAGGGGCTGGCCTCCTTCGGCGACGACCGGGTGTTCATCGAGAAGTTCATCCTCAACCCGCGCCACATCGAGATCCAGATCCTCGGCGACCAGCACGGAAACATCCTCTACCTCAACGAGCGCGAGTGCAGCATCCAGCGCCGCCACCAGAAGGTGGTCGAGGAAGCGCCGTCGCCGTTCGTCACGCCCAAGATGCGTGCAGCGATGGGCGAGCAGTGCGTCGCACTGGCCCGAGCGGTGGGGTACTATTCTGCGGGTACGGTCGAGCTGATCGTCAGCGGCGCGGACCCCAGCGGCGAGAGCTTCTACTTCCTCGAAATGAACACCCGCCTCCAGGTCGAGCATCCGGTGACCGAGGCGATCACCGGAATCGACCTGGTCGAGCAGATGATTCGGGTGGCGGCGGGCGAGAAGCTGGCGATGACGCAGGCCGACATCGGCATCGACGGCTGGGCGATCGAGAACCGGGTCTATGCCGAGGACCCCTATCGCGGGTTCCTGCCCAGCACAGGGCGGCTGGTGCGCTATCAACCGCCGGTCGAAGGCTGGACCGACGATGGAGCCGCCAACGGCCGCCGCGGCGTGGATGGCATTCGCGTCGACGACGGGGTCTACGAGGGCGGCGAAGTCAGCATGTTCTACGACCCGATGATCGCCAAGCTCGTGACCTGGGGCGAAACGCGTGATGAGGCGGCCGACAAACAGATCGCCGCGCTCGACGCTTTCGAGATCGAGGGCCTCGGTCACAACATCGACTTCGTCAGCGCTATCATGCAGCACCCGCGCTTTCGATCGGGCGACCTCACCACCGGGTTCATCGCCGAGGAATATCCCGACGGGTTCGCGGGCGCGGCGACATCGGACGAGACGCTCGGGCATCTGGCGGCGATCGCCGGGTTCCTCGCCACTGCGCGAGCGGATCGCGCGCGGCAGGTCGCTGGCCAGCTCAACGGGACGCTGGAGCCGCCATATGCCTGGACCGTGACGCTCGACGGGAAGACTTTCGCGGTCGAATTGGGCGAGGAGGACATCACCGTCGACGGCGAGCCGGTCGGGCTTGGGATCGAATATACCCCCGGAGATACGCTGGTCGAAGCCGAGATCGGGAGCCAGACATACGGCGTGAAGCTCGCTCCGACCCGCACCGGGTTCCGGCTGACCACCCGCGGCGCGAGCCATCTGGCGCAGGTCTTGCCAACGCGGATCGCCCCGTTGAGCGCCCACATGATCGTTAAAGTTCCCCCCGATCTCAGCAAGTTCCTGATCTGCCCGATGCCCGGCCTGCTGGTCGCGCTCAACGTTGGCGAGGGCGACCATGTGCAGCCCGGCCAGCCGCTTGCGGTGGTCGAGGCGATGAAGATGGAGAACATCCTGCGCGCCGAAAAGGCGGGCACCGTCAAGACCGTCAACGCCAAGGCGGGCGACAGCCTGGCTGTGGATGCGGTGATCCTGGAGATGGAGTGACCGCTCCGTCAATCTGGACCATCGGCTACGAACAGGCGACCGTCGCCGACGTGATCGGGGCGCTGACTGGCGCGGGGGTTGAGGTCCTCGCCGACGTGCGGGCGCTGCCGTTGTCCCGCAGGCCGGGCTTTTCCAAGACCGCGCTGGCCGGCGCGCTCGCCGAGGCTGGAATCGCGTATCGGCACTTCAAGGCGCTGGGCACGCCAGCGGATGGCCGGGCGGCGGCGCGGGCAGGCAAGCATGCCGAGCTCGAGCGAATTTACGCCGGGCAACTTGAACTTCCCGAGGCGATCGCCGCGGGCGCTCAGCTCGCCGATCTCGCCCGCGACAAGCGCGTGGCGTTGCTGTGCTACGAACGGGACGCCAACGTCTGCCACCGCACTTTGCTGCGCGAGGCGCTGCTCGCCGGGTTCGCCCCGATCGATCTGCTCCCCTGAGCGCGGCTTGACCTCCGCGCCCCGCCCGACGATGGCCCCTGAATGAGCCTGCCCGCAATCCTCGCCGCCGCCCGCCCCGCCGCCGATGGCTTCACCGCCACGATTCCCGCCGACTGGATGCAGGGGCGGACGAGTTACGGCGGGCTGTCCGCCGCACTGGCGCTCGAGGCGGCGCGCAGGCTCGCGGACGATTTGCCCCCGTTGCGCTCGGCCACGGTCAACTTCGTCGGGCCGCTCGCGGGCGAAGTGACCGTCCGTGCACGCATCTTGCGCCGCGGACGCAACGCCACTTGGGCCAGCGCCGAGGTCGCGAGCGAAGCCGGGGTCGGGTTGACGGCGACTTTCGTGTTCATGGGGTCGGTGGAAAGTTCGCTGCACCTTCATGACGTGCCGCCGCCCGCCGGCTGGATCGCGCCCGATCAGGCCAAGCCGCTGCCGGGCAACATGGGCCCCAGTTTCATCGACAATTTCGATCGCCGCTTCGCGCTGCCACGCCAGAGCGAGCCGCTGCCCGAAATCTGCTGGTGGATCAGGCTCAAGGATCGCGCGGCGCTCGACCCGATGGTCGCGCTGATGCTGTGCGCCGATGGCCTGCCTCCTGCGGTCATACCGCTGATCGGCACCCGCGTTGCAATCAGTTCGATGACCTGGATCCTCAACCTGCTGACCCCCGCGCCGGTCTCGCGCGACGACTGGTGGATGATCCGCGCTGCGGGAAACTATGCCGAGAACGGGTGCTCGAGCCAGGACATGACGATCTGGAACTCCGATGGTCAGGCGATCACCGCCGGCATGCAGTCGATCGCGGTGTTCGGGTAAGCCTCACGCCAGCGCCACGTCCTCGGCGTGGGCTTCGCTTTGGGTCATGCGCTTGCCCAGCACCAGCTTGAACACCACGAACGCGAGCAGGCCGATGCCCGCGGTGCCAACGTGGAGCAGCCAGAAGCTGGTGGTCGGCATCGTCTCGAACAGGCCACCGACATAGCCGACCAGCTTGTTCGCGGCGAAAAACGCCAGGTAGTAGATCCCCAGCACCGTGGCGTTGATCGATCGCGGCGCGACCTTGGTGAACAGCGCCAGGCTGACCGGCAGGATGTGGGCGAAGCCGATCGAGTTGAACAGGTGGAACAGCAGCGGCCAGAATAGCCCGATCTTGCCGTCGCCCTGCGTCGCCGCGGCGATCACGAGGCAGAGGCCTCCGCCGATGGTGAAGAAGCTGCCGATGATCATCTTGCCCAGCTCGTCGGGCTCACTGCCGGTCTTGTCCGAACGCCATTTCCAGAACCACGCGACCGCCACCAGCATCGAGAACGACAGCGCGGCGTCGATCGTGATCATCCAGGTGGTGGGCAAGGTTTCGCCGAAGAACGTCAATTGGAACTGCGCGTCGGCCCAGACGAGGTAGGCGTTGAAGATTTCCTGGTTGGTGAGCAGCGCCATCGTCAACGCGGGCACGAGCAGCAGCAGCGCGACGATCCGCGGCCAGTCGTCGCCCTTGAGCTTGACCTTCACGCGCGCCTGACCGCGCTCGGGGCGGTTGTCGGCGGGCAGCCAGGGCCGGGCGGCAAGATACAGCAGCAAGCCGCCGACCATCACCACCCCGGCGGTGCCGAACCCCCAGTGCCAGCCCACCTTCTCGCCCAGCGTGCCCGAGATCAGCGGCGCGACGATCACGCTGACGTTGATCGCGATATAGAAGATCTGAAACGCCATCGCTCGGCGGAGATCGCTGGGCTTGTACAGTTCGCCGACCTGGCTCGCCATGTTGCCCTTGAACAGCCCGACGCCGATGATCAGCGAGATCAGCGCGAACAGGAACATCGTCTCGAAGGCCATCAGGAAATGGCCGAGCGCCATGAACGACCCGCCCGCGACGATCGCCAGCCGCCGCCCCAGCCAACGGTCGGCAAGGATTCCGCCGACGATCGGGGTCAGGTAGACGAGGCTGGTGTAGTCGCCGAAGATCGCCGAGCTCAACGGCTGGCCCGTCAGGCCCTCGTAATGCCAAGACCGCAACCATGCGAGGCCGACCACGCCGCCGATCCGCTCGGGCAGGAGCAGGTACTTGACCATGTACAGCACCAGCAGCGTCTGCATCGAATAGTAGGAAAAGCGCTCGCACCCTTCGACGAAGGCGAGGTAGCCGAGGCCCTTGGGATGGCCGAGGAAAGCGCGGTCGTTGCGATCCGCTAGGGCGTCGAGTTTGGGCGTGGCTTCGGCGACGGTCATGGGCGGCGGCCTCTGGATGGTTGCGCTCGCAACGGACTAACGTGGACACCGGCAGATGTCCCGCGCGTTAATCGCCGCGGCCTGTTGGACCGCAAAACGTCGCGCGAAACTGTGTGACCTTCCGGGCGAAGCTGATCGCGGAATCCATACCGCGTGAGCACGCTACTGTTATGAATACAAAGGGAAAACAGGCCAACTGCCGCCGCCCGACCGCGGCTGGCCGGCTCGCGGCGAAAAAGGCCTGCGTGTGACCTTCCGCGTTGCCTCGCCGGGGCTGGGACGAAGCGGCTCGCGGACGATCGAAGAGGCAATTCGGACATTTCCAAGGGTAAGCCACATTCTCGCCGAGTAGGAAAACGGTTTTCCAAGGCGCTTGGACTGTCCCGAAAAACGCATCGGACCGCGTCCGCGCGTCGCCTCCTACAGGTCAGGCAGAGTGGCGACAGTCTAGGCCGAACGGGGGTGGTTTCCCGACGGGCAGTTGTCGGACGATCATCTGCAAATGCTGACGTTGGCTGTTCGCCGGTGCGGTCCAAATGAGTGGAACCTTGCTCTATTTCCGAATGTCGCGCTTCCAAGGGAACGGAGTATGCCAAGTGGGCGGTACGGTCTCTCCCCGGACGAACCGGAGTCCAAGGCCGAGCACCGTCCCCACGGCAATGGCAATCGCGAGATCGGCCAGCACTGTAAGCAGCGCCGTCAGCAGCAATAGGGCAAGCTCGTGCTTCGGAAGACGGAAGCGCTCCGGCCAGCGATGTGGCTCGCTCATCGTCCAAGCGGTCACAACGAGAAGAGCCGCCAGAGCCGGCAGCACCAACGCCCCGGCAAGCGGAGCAGCAAGCAGCAGGACTGCGAAGATAGCCAGCGCGTGGATCAAGCCTGCTACCGGCGTGCGGCCACCTGCGTTCACGTTGGTTGCGGTGCGGGCGATTGCCCCCGTCGCTGGCAATCCTCCGAATAGAGGTGAGGCGATATTGGCAGCGCCTTGAGCGATCAGCTCGGCGTTGGAGCGATGCGCGGCCCCAATCATCCGGTCGGCGACAATCGCGGAAAGCAGCGATTCAATCCCGGCGAGGAACGCAATCGTCAACGCCGAGGGGAGTAGCTCCGGCATCTTCGCGAGGTTGGTTTTCGGCAGGTGTGGCCCGGGGAGACCTTTGGGAAGCGCCCCATAGTGTCCCGCAACGGTCTCGACCGAGGGCAACGCGAATGCAGCAACGATGCTTGCCAGCGCGACTACGACGACCAGCCACGGGATTTTTGGTGCGAGTCTGCGAAGAACAAGAATCGCGACGATACATATCACGCCCAGCGTTAAGGCAATCGGATTGAAGGTCTCCCTCATCGCCCACAAGCTTGAAAGCTTCGGCAGGAAGTCGGCGGGCAGCGCACCGCCGGACATCCCCGCCAGGTCCTTGGCTTGGCTGACTGCGATCACGATCGCGATACCGATGGTGAAGCCTTCGATCACCGCTTCCGGGATGTGACGGATGAGCCGCCCAGCGCGCAGTAGACCTGCCACCAGCAGGAAGGCACCAGCCATCAATGTAGCGAGGAGCAGGCCGTCATATCCGTGGTCGTGGATGACGCCATAGACCACCACGATGAAGGCTCCGGTCGGACCGCCGATTTGCACTCGGCTACCGCCGAGCGCCGAGATCAGGAAGCCCGCGATAACCGCAGTGACCAGGCCGGCACCGGGCGGAGCGCCCGACGCGATGGCGATGGCGATGCTCAGCGGCAACGCGACGAGCGCGACGGTCACACCGGCAAGAGCATCCGCGCCAAACTGACGGGGCGTGTAGCCGACAATCGTGGTGAGGATCTTTGGCGTCACTCCACGGCAACTACGGCAATCCAGTTTGACCATCCATAGGCTGCCGGCAAGATCGTGCGGCCGCTTCGGATTTACCTTGTTTGGTTCTCGACGACCGAATTGGGGTCGTAAGCCGACATCCCGCCATAGTCGGCTCCGCCCGAGCTTGTCGAAGTCGAAGACTGGCGTCGCCTTAACCTCACACCTGAACCTCAACCCAACTCCCCGTCCAGAAATGCCGCCACGTCCGCCAATTCCACTGACCTATCGAGGAAGGCGTCGCCGTTGGCGCGGAGCAGGACGAAGGGCAGGGTGCCAGCGTCCATCTTCTTGTCGTGGAGCATGTGCGCGACGAGGGTCTGGCCGTCGCAGTCGAGGCCCAGCTCCGCGAGGCGGGCGGGTAGCCCGGTGGCGGCGATGTGCGCCGCGATACGCTCGGCATCGCGGGCGGCGATCAATCCCCGCCGGGCCGAGAACCGGGCGGCCAGGACCATCCCCAACGCCACGCCTTCGCCATGCAGCAGCCGGTCGGAAAAGCCGGTCTGCGCCTCCAGTGCGTGGCCGAAGGTGTGGCCGAGGTTGAGCAGGGCGCGCGCGCCGCTGGTCTCGCGCTCGTCCTTGCCGACGATCCGCGCCTTGGCGGCCACGCTGGCCGCAACCGCATATTCGCGCGCCTGGGGATCGCCTGCGAGTAGGGCCGCAGCATTGGCTTCGCACCACGCAAAGAAGTCGGCATCCCCCAGAATGCCGTATTTGACCACTTCGGCATAACCGGCGCGCAACTCGCGCGGGGGCAGGGTATCGAGCGCGCACAAGTCGGCCAGCACCAGCGCCGGCTGGTGGAACGCGCCGACCAGGTTCTTGCCGACCCCCATGTTGACCGCGGTCTTGCCGCCGACCGACGAATCGACTTGCGCCAGAAGGGTCGTCGGCAACTGGATGAAGCGGCAGCCGCGCTTGAGCAGGCTCGCGGCCAGCCCGGTGATGTCGCCGACCATCCCCCCGCCCAGTGCAAGGATCGCGTCGCCCCGCTCGATCTCGCGTTCCAGCAGCCATTCGAGCAGCGCGCCGAGCTGCGGCCAGCTCTTGCTCGATTCCCCGGGGGGCAGTTCGAACCAATACGTAGCATAGCCCGAAGCGGCGAACGAAGCCTCGACCGTGGCGCGCCAGCAGCGGGCGACGTTGCCGTCTGTAATGATCGCCACATTGTGCTTGCGCAGCAGCGGCGCGCAGTGGCTCGCGGCATCGGCCAGCAGCCCTGCGCCGATGCGCACCTCATAGCTGCCGCCGGGGGTGTCGACCGCGATTACTGCCATTTTTCCAGCTCCCTCAGGATTGCGCCCACCGTCCGCTGGTGGGGGCCGGGACGGCTCGCGGCGTGGATCGGGGCTTCGCGATAATACGGCTCGCGCTCGGCCTTGAGCCGCTGCAGCGTCTCGCGCGGATCACCGTGGCGCAGCAACGGACGGTTGCTGTTGCGCCCGACCCGGTCGAGCAAGGTGTCGATATCGCTGTCGAGCCACACCGCGATGCCTCGCTCCAGGATCAGCGCGCGGGTTGCGGGATCGACGAACGCGCCGCCGCCGGTGGCGATCACGGTTCCGGCTCCCTTCGGTCGCTCGTCGAGCAGGCGGGCGATCACCCTGCGCTCACCGTCGCGGAAATAGGCTTCGCCAAAGCCTTCGAAGATTTCGGGAATCGTCATCTGCGCCGCTTCCTCGATCGCCTCGTCGGCGTCGACGAACCCGAAACGCAGCGCCGCGGCCAGGCGCCGCCCGACGCTGGTCTTCCCCACGCCCATCAGGCCGACCAGCACCACCGGCCGATCGATCCGCCGCGCCAGGGCCTCGATCTCGCGCGGGGTGGGGTGCGTCGCTTCGGGGCTGGAGGGTTCGGGCATTGCGGCGCCGCGTATAGTTGGGCTAGGCAGCGGCGCAAGCACGGGTGCGGCTTCCGGCAACGGGCCGGTCCCGCGAACGCTCGAAGAGGTCGCGTGAGTCGCAGGACATGGATTTGGACGCTGGCGTCGCTGGCGCTCGTCGCGATCATCGCCTGGGCATGGATCGACGGAGGATTGCGGCAGCGCGAATGGATCGAACAGCCCATCGAAGTGCCGGCGGACGGCGGATGACAGCGCGCGCGTTGTGGCTGGCCGGCGGCGCGGTGGCGCTCAGCTCGGCGATGGTGGTCGCCCAGGACGCGCCCGAATCGTTGCTGCCCCCCGGGTTCGATCAACCCGCGCCCGCGCCTGCCCCCACGCCACGCCCCAGCGCCCGACCCGCCCCCGCGCCTGGCGGAGGGGGGACCTCGGTGCCGATGATCCAGCCCTTGCCCGGGGCTAGCGGCGCGGTTGCGCCGCGTGCGCCCGCCGGCCCGTCGATCGCCGATCAGCTCGATCCCGCGCTGCTTCAGGAACTCATCGACGCCCAGCGCCCGCGTGCCGACATTCCGGCGCAGGAAGCGCGCAGCCTGGTTCGCGCCGGACTGCTCGACGAGAGCGAGGGCGGTTTCGCCGCCGACGATACCCGCGTGCTCAACGGCAGCTTTGTCCGCGCCGTGCTCGAAGGGACCAAGCGGCCGCCGGTGTCGCGCTGGGGTTCGATCCTGCTGCGCCGCGCGCTGGTCAGCCGCCTGACGGTTCCGGCCGGGATGAACGGCGCCGACTGGGTCGCGCTGCGCGCCCGCGTGCTGTTGCGGATGGGCGAGGTCGATGCGGCCAGGGCGCTGGTCCAGCAGGTCGATAGCGGGGCGTTCACCCCCGCGCTCGAGAACAGCGCGCTGGACGCCTATCTCGCCACCTCCGACATCCTCGGCGCCTGCCCGATCGCCGCGATCACCGCGGCGCGGCGGCAGGAAGCCGAATGGCAGATGATTCGCCAGATCTGCCGCAGCTTCGAGGGCGAGGGCACCGCGGCGATGGCCGAGCTCGAGCGCCTGCGCCGCCGCGGCGTGGGCGGCGGATACGAGAACGTCGACCTGCTGCTCGCCCAGAAATACGCGGGGTCCGCGCTCGAAAGCCGCAAGGCGGTCAAGATCGAATGGGACAAGGTCGAGGAACTGACCCCGTGGCGCTATGCGCTGGCGCTGGCGGTCGGGTCGGAGCCGCCCGAAGCGCTGCTCGACAAGGCCGGGCATCGGTTCGATTACGTGGCCGCGCGCGCGCCCATGCTCGAGCTGGACAAGCGCGCCGCCGCCGCCGATTTCGCCGCTGCCCGCGGCATTCTGTCCAGCGCCGCGCTGGTCGATCTGTGGTCCCAAATCTATGCCGACGACGATGTCGAGGGCGACTGGAAGGGCCGGTCGGAAACCCTGCGCCAGGCCTATGTCGCGACCGAACCATCGGCCCGGCTGTCGGCGATGGAGACGCTGTGGGGCGACCCGAGCGACCCCCAACGGCTCTATTCGCGCCATGTCCTGACCGCCTACGCTGCGGCGCGGATGCCCGTGGTCGCGGATTTCGCGGACAAGTCGGGCGATCTCATCGCCTCGATGCTTACCGCCGGGCTGGACCGCAACGCCGCGCGATGGCTGCCGGTGGTCGAGGGGGGCAGCCAGGGCTGGGCGCTGGTGGTGGTCGGCACGCCCGGCACCGGGCAAGTCGGCTCCAGCGACCTCTCCACCTTTCGCGACGACGATCCGAGCCAGGATGCGGCGCGCTCGAAGCTGCTGCTCGCCGGGCTCTATGGCCTCGGCCGGGTCGATCGCGGGGTGGCGGGCGATTTCGCGAAGGACCTCGGCGTCGATCTCAATCGCCAGACGAAGTGGTCCCGGGCGATCCGCGCCGCGGCGGACAGCGGGAACCAGACGCTGGTGGCCCTCCTCGCGGGCGCGGGAATGCAAGGTGAGAGCTGGAGCCAGATGACCCCGCTGGCGCTCTATCACATCGTTTCCGCGCTGCGCCGGGTGGGGCTGGAACCCGAAGCGCGGATGATTGCCGCCGAAGCGGTGGCGCGGGCCTGACCACGAGCGAGGCCGAATCTTTCCTCGCCATGCTCGCAGCCGAGCGCGGGGCGGCCGCCAATACGCTGGCCGCCTACCGCCGCGATCTTGAGGGAGCGGGTGAGCACATCGGCGACCTAGCCACCGCCACACGTGACGATCTGGTGCGACTTGGCGCGGCGTGGAGCGATCTCGCGCCGGCGTCACTAGCGCGCAAGTGTTCGGCGCTGCGTCAGTTCTATGGCTTCCTGATCGACGAGGGCCTGCGAGCCGACGATCCCTCATCGGCCTTGCCGAAGCCGCGCTCCCGCCGCCCGCTCCCGCGGCTGCTCGATCACGCCGAAATCGCCCGGCTGTTCGTCACCGCCGAGGATGAGGCGGCCGCCGAAACGCCCGCGGGCGTGCGGATGCTGACATTGCTCGAACTGCTCTACGGTTCGGGCCTGCGTGCAACCGAGCTGGTCTCGCTGCCGCTGGCGGCGGTGCCCCGAGACGCACCATTCCTGACGATCACCGGCAAGGGCGGGCAGCAGCGGATGGTCCCGGTCAGCGCTCGCGCGGGCCTAGCGCTGCGCCGCTGGCTGGCGGTGCGAGAGGCGGCGCCGCGCTGGCTGTTTCCCTCACGCGGCAAGCATCTCTCACGCGTCCGCCTGTTCCAACTGTTGCGCGAACTGGCGGGGCGAGCGGGAATCGAGCCGGCGCGGATCAGCCCGCACGTGCTGCGCCATGCCTTCGCCACCCACCTGCTCGAAGGCGGCGCCGATCTGCGCGTGCTCCAGACCCTGCTTGGGCACGCCGACATCGCGACGACGCAGATCTACACCCATGTCGACAGCGCGCGGCTGGTTGCGCTGGTCAATTCCAAGCACCCGCTGGCACGGCACGGCGACCCCGTCCGGGCCTTGCCCCCGGGGGCGCAGGCGACTAGCGACGCGCGATGATTTCTTACCTCGAATTCGAGAAGCCCGTCGCGACGCTCGACGCCAAGATCGCGGAGTTGCGGCAGACGGCCGCGGGTGGCGAAGTCCAGATCGGGGCCGAGATCAGCCGGTTGGAACAAAAGTCGGCCGAGCTTCTGCGTAGCACTTATGCCGCGCTGACCGCATGGCAGAAGACCCAGGTCGCGCGGCACCCGATGCGCCCGCACTTCGTCGACTATGTGCGGCTGATGTTCGAGGATTTCATCCCGCTGGGCGGCGATCGCCTGTTCGGCGAGGATCAGGCCATAGTCGGCGGTCCGGCACGGCTCGGCGGGCGCAAGGTCATGCTGATCGGGCACGAGAAGGGCAACGACACCGCCAGCCGCATCCGCCACAACTTTGGCATGGGCAAGCCCGAGGGCTATCGCAAGGCGATCCGGCTGATGGAACTCGCCGGCCGGTTCGGCCTGCCCGTGGTGACGCTGGTCGATACATCGGGGGCGTTTCCCGGCGTCGAGGCCGAGGAGCGCGGTCAGGCCGAGGCGATCGCCCGCTCGACCGAGGCCTGCCTGGCGCTGCCGGTGCCGATGGTCGCGGCGATCGTGGGCGAGGGTGGATCGGGCGGCGCCGTCGCCCTGGCCAGCGCCGAGCGGGTGCTGATGCTCGAACACGCGGTCTATTCGGTGATCTCGCCCGAGGCAGGCGCTTCGATCCTGTGGCGTACCGCCGACAAGGCCCAGGAAATGGCCGAGGCGATGAAGACCACCGCGCAGGACTTGCTGGCGCTCAAGGTGATCGATCGGATTGTGCCCGAGCCGATAGGCGGCGCACACCGCGATCCCACCGCAACTGCGGCTTCGCTGAGCGCCGCGATCGGCGAGGAACTCGATGCGCAAATCGGCAAATCCGCCGCCGATCTGCGCGCGGCCCGAGCACAGCGGTTCCTGCGGATCGGCGATGGCGCCTGAACGATCCGGGAACTTCCCGTCTCGTAAGGCCGTTTAGCAAGGGTATAGAAAATACGCACAGCCGCGGGCGACCGCCGGCTGTGCGCGTTTGCATGAGGAGCCTACCATGACCCGTCGCCCACGCCATATGCTGCGTGCTACCGCCCTTTTGGCCAGCGCCGCGCTGACCCTCGCGCCGCTTTCCGCACAGACCGCGCGCAACATCAGCCCGTCGGACAAGGCGACCGGGGCCAAAGCCAATCCCGAGCTGATCGCCGAGTTCGGCGGAGCGGTGACCGGCCCGCAGGCGACCTATGTCGCCGGGATCGGCAAGAATATCGCGATCCAATCGGGGCTCAGTAACGCGCGCGACGACTTCACCGTCACGCTGCTCAATTCGCCGGTAAACAACGCCTTCGCCATCCCCGGGGGTTATGTCTACACCACTCGGCAACTCGTGGCGCTGATGAACAACGAGGCGGAGCTTGCCGGGGTGCTCGGCCACGAAGTCGGGCACGTGGCCGCGCGCCATTCGAAATTGCGCCAGAAGGCGGCCACCCGCAATTCGATCCTCGGTGTCTTGGGCCAGGTGCTCGGCTCGGTGGTCGGCGGCGGGTTCGGCAACGTGATCGCGCAAGGATCGCAATTCGGTGCGCAGGCGCTGACGGCGTCGTTTTCGCGCGCCCAGGAAACCCAGGCCGACAACCTCGGCATCCAGTATATGCGGGGCGCCGGGTACGATCCACGTGCGCTCTCGACTGTGCTCCAGAGCCTCGCCAACCAGACTGCGCTCGATGCGAGGCTGATGGGCACCAGCGGCAATCGCGTGCCCGAATGGGCAAGCACCCATCCTGATCCCGCCTCGCGGGTGCGCGCCGCCCTGGTCCGGGCCGGCCCCGCCGCCACCGGCATCGTCAACCGCGACGCGTTTCTCAGCCGGATCGACGGTATCATGTATGGCGACGACCCTAAGCAGGGCGTGGTTGAGGGCAATCGCTTCACCCACCCTGAATTCCGCCTGACCTTCCAGGCGCCCAACGGGTTCTATGTCATGAACGGCACGCGGGCGGTGTCGATCGGTGGGGGCTCGGGCAAGGCAGAATTCTCGAGCGCGGCCTACAACGGCAATCTCGAAACCTATATCCGCTCGGTTTTCGCCGGCCTGGGCAGCACCAACCAGGCGCAAATCCCCATCTCACAGATTGAACGGACCACGGTAAACGGAATCCCCGCAGCCTATGGCGTGGCGCGGGTCGCGTCGGGCGGCAGCCAAGTCGATGTCGTGGTGTTCGCCTACGAGTTTTCGAACGGTCAGGCCTATCACTTCACCACGCTGTCGCCTGCCGGGCAGAGCGGCACTTTCGATCCGATGTTCCGGTCGCTGCGGCGGATCAGCGCGAGCGAGGCGGCCGCGATCAAACCGCGGCGGATCGCGATCGTGACGGTTCGTTCGAGCGATACGGTGCGCTCGCTTGCGTCGCGCATGGCGTACTCGGACTACCAGGTCGAACGGTTTCTGGTGCTCAATGGGCTGACGGCCAACGCCGCGGTCAGCCCGGGGCAGAAGGTCAAGTTGGTCATCTATTGAGCGACCCGCCGAACTTGACGAAAAAGGGCGGCAGGTTTCCCTGCCGCCCTTTAAGATGAGCTTGCCCGCGCCTTAGTTGGCGCTGGTGTTGGCCGTGTCGAGCTTGCCGCCAACCGTCGAGAACGTGGTGTTCAGCGAGCTACCAAGGTTGGTCAGAGCGGTGATCGCGGCAACGGCAATGAGTGCGGCAATCAGGCCATACTCGATTGCGGTGGCGCCCTTTTCGTTCTTCCTGAGAATGCGCAGAAACTTCATGGTCGATCTCCTGGTTGCAGTCTTCGATTACCCGGCCTGTCTCTGGAAAACCCTCGGATCAAGCATCTTCCAAGTTAGAGCCGAATTCCTAAAATTCTTTTAATTGCCCGCTTGAGAAACGCTGGTCTCGATCTTCGAGAACATCGTGTTCGCTGAGGTCGCGAAGCTATTGAGCGCACCTATGATAGCGATAACGATAAGTGACGCGATCAAACCGTATTCGACCGCAGTTGCCCCCGTCTCGGTGCGGAGAATGTGCCGCATGAATTTCAGCATGTCTGGCTTCCTTTCCCCAACTTCTGGCATCCGGATGGCCTATTTGCCGGACCCGCGTTAAGAAAAGGTTGAGAAGCGGACCATTGATGACAAGAATTCCGACAGCGGTGGAGGTCGTGGCGGTGGCGCTGATCGATCGCCATGGCCGTGTCCTACTGCAGAAGCGCAGACCGGGGGGACGCCACGGAGGCCTGTGGGAATTTCCGGGCGGCAAGATCGAGGGCGCCGAGAGTGCGAAATCGGCGCTAATCCGGGAAATTTCAGAAGAACTCGCCATCGAGGTCGAGCCTGCGGAGTTGTTTGAGCTGGGCGAGACCGCCGAACCGTCGCTAGCCGGTTCGCTAGTTCCCGCGCTTGTCTTGAAACTTTACAGGTGCGCCCGTTGGGTGGGCGACCCATGCTGTCTCGATGCCCAAGAGATTGGCTGGTTCACCGCCGAGGAAGCCGCGATGCTCGCGGTTCCGCCACTCGACCAGCCGTTTATCGAGCGTTTGGCGGAGTTCGCCCGCGCCGGCTAGACGACCAAGCCGCTTATGGGATTGCCAAGCCCGGCCGCCTCACCTATCTGCGCCGCTCACACGCGCCCGTAGCTCAGCTGGATAGAGCATCAGACTACGAATCTGAGGGTCGGACGTTCGAGATCGTTCCGGGCGCGCCATTCTTCCCCACCAGACGTTCGTCACGCCAAAGTCCTTTCGATGAGCCAGGCGGTTGCCACTGCTCCGATCGCATAGGCCCCGGCGACCGCCGCTGGCCGCCGCCATTGGCTGACGAGCCGCTCAAGGGCCGCGATCAGCGCCAGAGTGGTCGCCACGATCGCGAGCTGGCCAAGCTCAACCCCGGCATTGAAGGTGAACAAGGCGAGCGGGATTTCGCCTGCGGGCAACCCGATCTCGGCCAGCGCCGCGGCGAAGCCGAAGCCGTGGAGCAAGCCGAAAGCGAAAGCGATCAGCGCGGGTGCACGGCGGGCCAGCGGTGGGGCTGCGTGGGGCGGGCGCAGGATCTCGCGCGCCACCAGCACGATCGACAGCGCGATGCAGATCTCCACCGGCTTGCGTGCGAGCGTCACCAGTCCCAGGGTCGTCGTCGCCAGGGTGATCGAGTGCGCGACGGTGAACGCCGTGACGGTCGCGACCAACCGCCGCCAGCCGCCGATCAGCAGCACCAGAGCGACCACGAACAGGAGGTGGTCGAACCCGAACAAGATATGGCCGAAACCCAGCCGGAGGTACGTCCACGCAACCTCTGCTCTCGAGCCGCGCGCGGCGACGGCGACTTCGGATTGCTGCGGGGTCAGCCGCGCCGCCTGCGCGGGCTGGCCGATCGGGGCCACGTGCAGCAGCGCATCGGTGAACCCCGTTTCGAGACCGGCCAGTCCCAACTTACGCCCGGCGAGCGAGGCGGTGCAGCGGACGGTAAAGGTCTCCACGACCGTCGGCCCGACGAACCGCCGCCGCGCGCTCGCGACGATGCAGCCTGCGGGCAGGATCGGCCGCGACCGCGTTGCTAGCCCGCCCAGCAGCGGCGCCTTCCAGGTGACTTGCCACGCGTCGGGGGTCCGCTCGATCCATTCGAGGTAGCCGGGACGCAAGTCGTCGCCGCGGGCAGGACAAAGCGTCAGCAGGATCAGCGCGCACAGCGCCACGGCCAGCCTCATTGCGGCTTCTCGACCACCACGGCGTAGCGATCCAGCAGCGTGCGATAGGCACGTTCGCTACGCTCGCGCACCATGGCAGCGCGCCAATCGTTCTCGACCCGCTGGCGGATCGCTGCGAGGCGGGGCGGGGCGGCGGGCTCTCGGCGGCGCAGGCGGACCAAATGCTGACCGAGACCCGATGCCACCGGGCCGCTCCACACATTTAGGGGCAGGCGGTCGAGCGCAGTGGGGAAGGCGTCGCCAAACAGGGCGGCCGTTTGGCCCGCGCCGGTGTTTTCGAAGCGCGCGGGAAGGGGGATGGGCGCGCCTGGATAGTCCTGCCCGGCGCGCAGCAGCTCCAGGCCTGCGGACGCGCGGAGCGGGGCGGGACCAAGATAGCGCTGGTCGAAGCTATAAGTGCTTTCACCCGCGAACCTGTCTGAATGGGTGTCGAGCCAGCGTTGCAGCGTGGCGTCGTCGGGCGCGGAGATATCCTCGGCGGTATCGGCCGACGCCTCCATCTTGACCCGCATCCGCCGCCGCACGACCTCGTCGTCGCGGTCAAGGCCGAGGCGCAGCGCCTCGCGGTAGTAAACCTCCTCCTTCACGTCGTCGCGGATCAGCGCGTCGAGTTCGCTTGGGCTGGGCGCGCGGCGGAAGTTCTGGGTGAATTGCCCGGCGATCCGCTCGACTCGCGCCGCGTCGATCACGATCCGCCGCTCCCCGGCGCTGGTCGCGTCGCCAAACAGCACGAAGATCAAGGCCCCCAGGACGGCGAAATGGACCAGGGGCTCGCGCAGCAGGCGGGCGCCGCGCGACCCTGGGTTCATACCGCGGGATCGTACCAGATCGGTGAAGTGTAGGCCCGCTCCTGCGCTTTCACCGGAACTTCGGGGGAAGTTTCAGCTTGTAGCGCAACGCATCGAACGCGACCCAGGTCGGCGTCGGGATTTCGATCACCCGGACATAGTAGAACGCCTTCGCTGCCGGATCGAAGTCAGGATCGGCCCACACCGTGGTGAGTTCGGGCGCGCCGATCGCGTTGGAGTAGCTGGCCTTGGCAACATCGACGGTATCGCCGACAGCGGGAACTTTGCCGTTCACCGGCCTGCGCTTGGCGGAGTCGCTCCAGGCGACGTCGAACACTTTCTCATGCGTTGCGCCCGCCTTGTCGATCCAGCCCTTGACCACCTGGACCCGATCGAGGTTCGCGCCGATCGGGTCCTTGAGCGCGGAGATCATGAAGCTCGGGCGGCCTTTTCCGGGTTTGAGCGAAGCGCCCATCGGCACGCCGCGGGCGTAGCCGATCCGCACCCAATCGCCTGCGAGATCGGTTGGCGCGAAATCCCACCCGCCGAACACGCGTACCGTCATCCGCGGTCCGGTGGTGGCGTAGACCTCCTTGCGCAGCATCGCGTCAAAGATCTCGGCGCGGGTGTTGCCGCGGGCCCAGACGCCGGCATAGCCGCTGGCGAGATAGTTCCAGCCGAACCGGCCCTGATTGGTGCCCAGGTTCTGAGGCGACATCGCGCGTTTGGCGTTCGGTTCGTTGCCGGTGTGCTTTCCGAAGAAGTTGTTTTCGTCGGCGGTGCTCAGCGCGGTGTGCGAATCGGTCGAGCCGATCACCCCGAACTTGTAGGGATTGACCCCGGTCTTCGCTTCAAGGGCCAGCCCGCGCTTGAGTGCCTCGCGGACGTATTCGCCCGCGAACATCGAAGGGTTCTTGCGCTCGGCCATGGCCAGGTCACCCAGCTCCCAGCCGGCCACGCCATACCCGGCGAACTCGTCGTTGGGCGAAAG
Source organism: Novosphingobium sp. Gsoil 351 (assembly GCF_009707465.1). NCBI lineage: Bacteria > Pseudomonadati > Pseudomonadota > Alphaproteobacteria > Sphingomonadales > Sphingomonadaceae > Novosphingobium > Novosphingobium sp. Gsoil 351. The sequence continues at coordinate 692,245 of NZ_CP046120.1, read as the reverse complement.
GAACGGGTGCGCCTCGCTGTCGCCCTTGATCTGGGTGATCTCGACCAGCGGCTCGTGGTCAAGGCGGCGGCGGGCATATGCGGCGGTCATCGCCCCGCCGCCGGGCTGAGTCATCTCGAACATCAGTCCGTTGGAGAGGTTGGAGTTGTGCGGGATCGCCAGAACCCGGCCCTTGGTGTTCTTTTCGTAGGCGTCCATGTAATTCCACAGCGCGTCGGTCGAGGCGGTCGCTCCCCACGCGCCGAGCGGCACGACCGAGCGCACGCGGTCTCCGCCGTCGCGGAAGATGACGTTGCGGTGAAGGTTCTTGCCGCCATCCATCAGGGTGAACTCGAACCCCAGCATCGCGGTGAACTTGCCCGGTTCGTTATAGCGTTCGACGGTGTCGATGTGGTCGTTCCAGATCGATCGGGTGCGCTTGGCCCCTATCGCGTTGTCGGTCATCTCGGCGGGCATGGTGTTGTGCGCGCGCGCATCGATCATCTCGGCGGTGGCGCGCAGTGACTGCTCGGGTCCGGCATTGAGCATGTCGTGCCAGCGCTTCATCATCGGATCGCGGATGAGGATGCGGGACGCGTCAGCAAGCGCCTTGGTTCCGCCCAGCGCGTCGGAATGGTCGGTGATCACCAGCCAGTCGAGCGGGCGCGCCAGTTTCGCCTTGAGCCCCATCGACGAGGTGACTTCCTCGCCGCGCGCGAAGCGCAACGCTTCTTCCGGCCCAAGCCTGACGCCGAAACCGAAGGCATCGACCGAGTTGGCGGTGTGAAGGTGCGCGTCGCCCCAATAGACCCGCTCGGGAAAGGCGGTGAGCTTGACGCCGGCGTCGCTCTTGGTCGGCTCGCCGCGGCCGGATGATCCGCCGCATGCCGCCAATGCCAGTGGGAGGCACGCGGCCAGCGCACCTGCCGCGATCTTGCGCCCGAGTCGCCCCATGGTTCCCTCCCGTTCCGTCTCAGGATGCAACCTTTTGCCTCAGCGCGCCAGTCCCAGCGTTGTCGCGAGCCAGCTTGCGGCAGATTCGGGGGTTTGCTTCGCGTCGTCCCGATCGACCCGGTAATTCGCCTCGCGCATCGCCGCCACCGGGATGCGGCCGATCAGCGGGCGCAAGGCGGCGAAGCAGCGCGGGTCGGCGGCACACTTGCCCGAGACGAGCAGCAGCGCATCGTAGTTGGGAATGGCGCGAGAGGGGTCGCTCAGCACGGTCAGGCCATCGGCGGCGATCCGTCCGTCGGAGCTGAACGCGGTGATGACGTCGGCGTCGTCGCTCGCCAGTGCGCGGTACATGAAGGTCGGGCTGTAACGCTTGCTCTGGCGGAATCGCAGCAGGTAGGCGCTTTCGACCGCGCGCCATTCGGGGCGGTCGAGGAACTCGAGGTCGGTGCCGAGCGTCAGATCGGGCGCAGCGCGGACTAGGTCCTGCAGAGAAGCGATGCCGCGCGCCTTGGCGACATCGGGCTTCATCGCGAACGCATAGGCGTTCTCGAACCCCAGCGTCCCCAGCAGCCGCGCCCCGCCGGGCTTGGTCAGATAGGCTGCCAGTCCGGCCCGCATCGCCTCGGGGGCAGGGGAGTCGGTGCGCCTCAGCTCGCTGGTCCACAACGTTCCGGCGTAATCGACGTAGACGTCGATGTCCCCGCTCTCCAGCGCCTTGAACACCACCGCCGAACCGAGGCCCTCGCGATAGCTGACCGCGAACCCGGCCTCATCCAACCGCGTTCCGATCAGGCGCGCGAGGATGTACTGTTCGGAGAAGTTCTTGGCGCCGACGACCAGGGTGGGACGCTGCTCGGCGCGCGCCGGAACCAGCGCCCAGCCGAGCGCCAGCGCGACCAGCGCGAGACCTAGCCAGGCGAGGGCGGGGCGGCGCTGGGCGACACCCCTTTCGACCAGCACCAGCACCCCGTCGGTCGCCAGCGCCAGCCCCGCCGCGGCAGCGCACCCGGCCAACACCAGCACCCAGTCCTGGGTCTGGAGTCCGGCGAAGATCGGGTTGCCCAGGCTGGTCGCTCCCACGGTAGTCGCCAGGGGCCCAGCGCCGACGGTCCACACCGCGGCGGTGCGTATGCCCGCCAGCACCAGAGGTGCGACCAGCGGAGCCTCGATCCAGCGCAATTTCTGCCCCGGCGTCAGCCCCATCGCATCCGCCGCCTCGCGCACCGCCGGATCGAGCCCACGCAGGGCGGCGACGCCGTTGTGGAGGATCGGCAGCACCGCATAGAGCGCCAACGCCAGCAGCGCGGGGAGGAAGCCGAGCGCCGGGATGCCGCCGCCGACCAAGACCGACAGGGAGAGCAGCAGTGGATAGAACAGCGCCAGCAGTGCCAGCGCAGGCATGGTCTGGACCAGACTCGCCAGCCCCAGCGCGACGCGCGCGGCATGGGGGTTGCGCGCCGCCGCGACGATCAGCGGCAGCGCGATTGCGATACCCAGCGCCAGCGCGGCGAACGAGAGCACGAGGTGCGCGGCCAACTCGTCGCGCAGTCCCCATAGCGTGGTCCCGAACCGGCTCATTCGCCCAGCTCGGCGATCCGCCGGGCCTGCTCGCGCGGAACCGCGACCAGCGCCTCGGCGACTGCTCCGCCCCGTCCTGAGGCCAGGTCGGCGGGGGTGGCATCTGCCACGATCCCGCCCGCGGCGAGCACGATCACCCGATCAGCCAGCAACATCGCCTCGGCCATGTCGTGGGTGACGAGGATCGAGGTGAGCCCTCGCGTTTCGTGGAGCGCGCGCACGGTCTTGCCCAGTGCGTCGCGGGTGACCGGATCGAGCGCAGCAAACGGCTCGTCGAGCAGCAGGATTTCGGGTTCGATCGCCAGCGCGCGGGCGATGCCGACGCGTTGTGCCTGACCGCCCGATAGCTCGCGCGGCATTCGGCTGGCGAAATCGGTGGATAGCCCGACCTGATCGAGCAATGCGGCGATTTCAGCGGCGCTCAAATCCTCGCCGCGCGCGCGGCGTCCAACCGCGACATTCGCGGCCGCGGTCATGTGCGGGAACAGGCCGATCGACTGGAAAACATAACCGATCCGGCGCCGCAGCGCGGTCAGCGGGGCGGCGCCGGTATCGTCGCCGCCAATGAAAACCCGCCCGGCGCGCGCCGCACCCTCGTCGAGCCGGTTGATTGCGCGCAACAGGGTCGACTTGCCCGATCCCGATTCGCCGACCAGCGCGACGAAACTGCCCGGCGCGATTGTGAGATCGACCGCATCCACCGCGGTTACCGAGCCAAAGCGGCGGGTGACGTTTTCGAAGCGAATTTCGGGGCCCATCGCGGGCCTTTCGCTATTCGGCGGTACCGGCGGCGGCGAGGCGTTTTTCGTGCTTGAGGCAGTCGAGCATCTTGGCCCCGGCCATGAACACCGCGCCAGTGCAGGCTAGGAACAGCAGCTTGCCGCCGAACCCTGGATACTGTGTCAGATAGACGCTGCCGCGCTGCACCGCACCCAGCGCTAGCGCGTAAATGATGAGGAACGCCTCGAAGCGCGTCTTGATCTGGAACAAGCGGCCGATCTTGGTGAGCATGCGTACCTCAGCGTTAACTCTTGGCTTCGCAACCATCATGCCAGTTCAGCCGCGCCGCGCAAGGCGATGGTTAACCCGGCGACCGGTTGTCAATTGGACCGACGCTTACGGAGATCAAATTAGTTCATCCAAATCAAGCGCTTCCAATAACTTCCCGCGTGCCCTGACAACATCGCTGGCCAGCGCACCGTTCCCCAGATCGGTTGGATCGATCTGTTCGGGCCAATGCCGCGCGACGACCGCGGCGATCGTCGCGGCATTCGCGTCGCTCAGCAGGAAGCGCGGATCGACCGTCGCGGGATCGGCGACGACGCGCAGCCGCAGGCACGCCGGGCCGCCGCCGTTAGCCATCGACTGGCGGACATCGACCGGGATGACCTGGCGGATCGGGCCGTTGCCCGCCAGCATGGCCTCAAGCCAGATGCGCACTTTCGGCGCACTCCAGGCTTCGAGCGGGACGATCAGCGCCATGCCTCCGTCGCCCGGCAGGGTGACGAGCTGGGCATTGAACAGATAACTCGCCACCGCCTCGGCCAGGGTGACCGCCGCGGCGGGCACGATCACGATTTCCGCCTCGGGCAACCGCTCGCGGATTTGCGCGAACAGTGTTGCGGGATCGGCAAATGCTTGTTCGTGCGCGAACAGCACCCGTTCGTTGGCGACCGCGACGACATCGTTGTGAAATGCGCCCGCGGCGATGGCGGCGGGATCCTGTTCGGCGAAGAGGACACGGTCCACGGGCAGCGCGTGAAGCCGGGCAACCGCCCGGCTGGCCTGCTCATGCTGGCGCGCGGGAAAGGCGCCTCCGCTGCGCCCGTAGACGAAGATCTCGATCCCCGGGGCCGTGTGGCTTGCGGCCATGCGCATATGATTGGCTGCGCCCTCGTCGCCGTAACACGCGGGGATCGCGTCGTGATGCGCGAAATGGCGCGGATCGGCGAAGGCAAGGCGGAGCTGGCGCGCGGTATCGGGCCACTCGATCGAGCGGTGCGCCATCGTCGCCAGGTTGGCCGCGGTGAAGTGGCAGCGCCGGTCTGCCGTATCAGGCGCGGGGGAGACCGTCGCGGCGTTGGCGGTCCACATCGCCGACGCCGACCACGCCGTGGCCTTCAGAGCCGGCTCGTCCGGCTGACCGAGCGCCTCCAGAAACGACGCTTTGGGGCGGGGCAGGGGTAGAAGGAAACCCTGCTCGAGCCCCAGCGCCCGGTTGGCGCGCATCTTCTCCAGTCCCTGGAGTGCCGCCGCGCGCGGGTGCGACAGCGTGCCGGCATTGGCGGTGGCGGCCAGATTGCCCAGACTCAGCCCGGCATAGTTGTGGCTTGGTCCGACGATCCCGTCGAAGTTGATCTCGGTTAGCGTCATGACGTCACCGCGCGATCCACCAGACGGTGTCGCCCGGCGCGACGCCGAGCGTGGCGGCGCTCTCCGGGTCGAGCGTTACCGCCCCGTCGTGCTCGGCGATCCGGCCGAAGCAGCACCGGAACTCGGCCAAGTGACCCGTCGCGACTAGGCCCTTGGCCGTCGCATCGCCGACATCGGCAAGCGTGCCGGATCTTGCGTTGGCGATGCTCTCGACCTTGTCGGTGCGGGCGGTCATCGTCGGGCCGCCATCGAAGATGTCGACGTAGCCTTCGTAGGCGAACCCCTCGGCCTCGAGCATGCGCATCGCCGCCCGGCCCGACGGGTGGGGCAGCCCGATCGCCGAGCGCGCAGTTTCCGGCAGCATCGCGATGTAGACCGGGTGCTTGGGCATCAGGTCGGCGATGAACTGGCCGCCGTTGATCGCGTTGAAATAGTCGGCCTCCTGGAAGCTCATCCCGAAGAACCGCCCGGCAACCCCGTCCCAGAACGGCGATCCGCCACGCTCGTCGATCACCCCGCGCAGTTCCGCCAGAATGCGGTCACCAAACCGCGCGCGGTGCATGGCGATGAATAGATAGCGGCTGCGCGCCAGCAGCAGGCCGAGCCCGCCAGCACGCTCTGAGGGGTGAAGAAACAGCCCGCCGACTTCGCTCGATCCCTCGAGATCGGTCACCAAATTGAGCATTTCCGCACGGAAGGTTCGGTTCAGTTCCTTCGAGTGCTGGGTCAGGGTGGCCATGCGATAGCTGTAGAACGGCGCCGCCTCGCCCACCCGGGTGAACATCTGGGCGGTACCTCGGACTTCGACGGTTTCGGCATTTTCTAGAACGATTACAAAGAGTTCATCACAGAACTTATGGTCACTTCGAGCATAGGCGTCGGCCGAGCGGGCGAGCTTGGCGGTCAGCGCCTTGCGATCGGGGGGAAGGTTTGTGAAGCCGCCCCCGGTCAGCTTGGCCATCTCGTAGAGCGGCTGGAGGTCGGCGGTTCTCGCGGCGCGGATGCGGAAGGGCACGGTCATTCTCCTCCCGCGAGACGGTGTAAAACGGCGACCGATATGGCCGCGCGCTCGGTCAGCGAGGGCACGATCAGGTACTCCTCGTCCGAATGGATCGCCCCGCCGCGCACCCCCATCGTATCGACCACCGGCACCCCGCATGCGGCGATGTTGTTGCCGTCGCAAACCCCGCCCGACGTCTGCCAGGCGATGCTCTGGCCCAGCGCCGCGGCGCAGTCACGGACGAGTTCGAACAGGCTCTCGGCTTCGCGGGTCAGCGGCTTGGGCGGCCGGGTGATCCCGCCGTGAAGGCGCACGCCGACCTCGTGTTCGAGTTCGACTTCGCGGCAGACGCCGTAAATCGCGTGGTCGAACCGCTCGGCGTCCACGGTCTCGCGCGGGCGGATGTTGAAGCGGACGATGGCGTGGTCGGGCACGACGTTGTTCGCGCTCCCGCCTTCGATCCGCGCGGGGTTGATCGAGAGGCTGGCGCTTTCCATCGCCTTGAGCCGCAGCGCGAGATCGGCCGCCGCCACGATGGCGTTCCGGCCCCACCCCGGATTACGCCCGGCGTGAGCCGAACGCCCCGTCACCACCGCCGAGAAGTTGCCGCTGCCGCCGCGCGCGCCCGCCAGCGTGCCATCTGGCAGAGCGGACGGCTCGTACGTCAGCGCCGCGGCCTTGCCTTGCGCGAGCAGGGCAATCAGTGAGGCGGAGGAGAGCGAGCCGGTCTCCTCGTCCGAATTGATCAGCACGTCGTAGCCTAGCCCGGCGGCCGCCGGGCTGCGTTCGAAGGCGGTCAGCGCGGCGAGGATCACGGCCAGCCCACCCTTCATGTCCGCTACGCCAGGGCCGTTCAGGGTTTCCGGGTCGATCCAGCGTTGCGTCTGGAACGCGTGATCGGCGGCGAAGACGGTGTCCATATGACCGGTCAAGAGGATACGCCGGTCCGCCTGCGGGCGGACCCGAAGCACCAGGTGGCGGCCGTGGGCGAGAGGTTGGACCGATCCGCTGGCATCGACCGCTTCGACCGGGGTGGGATCGACCAGCTCTAGGCTTCCGGGCAGGCTGGAAAACGCCTCCGCCAGGGCTTCGGCCTGCTTCTTCAGCCCGGCCAGATTGCGCGTGCCACTGTTGATCGCGCTCCACGCCTCGACCTGGGCGGGCATCGGCGCGGGGTCGATGGCGGCGACCAGCGCGGCCTCGGTGGGGGAAAGCTGTTGCATCTGCAACCGGCTCTAGCCCAACCTCCGCGGCGTTGCCAACCGCGCGGGCTTGGGCCATAGGCGCGGCGTTCCTCCCCAGGGCAGCACAGACAAGTCCGCCGTCCGCCCACGCGGCGTCGCGGATAGGCGAGGTGGTATGAACGAGACTGTCGAACGCGCCGGAATGCAGGTCGATACGCGGCTTGCCGCTTTCATCGAAAACGAGGTCTTGGCCCCGCTCGGGCGCGATCGGGCGAAGTTCTGGCAAGGCTTTGCAGACCTTTGCGGTCGGTTCGCGCCGCGCAATCGCGCATTGCTGGCCAAGCGCGATACCATCCAGACGCAGATCGACGGTTGGCATCGCGACCGCCAGGGCAAACCGCACGATCCGGCGGCCTACCAGGTGTTCCTCGAGCAGATCGGCTACCTAGTTCCCGAGCCAGGCGACTTCGTCATCGGCACCCAGAACGTGGACCCCGAGATTGCAGTGCTGGCAGGGCCGCAACTGGTGGTGCCTTCGCTCAACGAACGCTTCGCGCTTAACGCCGCCAACGCGCGCTGGGGCAGCCTCTACGACGCTTGGTATGGAACCGACGCGCTGCCCGACGCCCCGGCGGCGCAAGGCAAGGGCTACGACGCCGCGCGCGGCGCCGCGGTGGTAGCGGCGGGGCGGGCGTTCCTCGATCTGGCGATCCCGCTGGAAGGGGACGGCGATTGGGCCACGTGGGATGGCGGCGACTTGCAGCGGATGTGTGATCCGAAGCAGTTTCTGGGGCGGAGCACGAACAGTTTGCTGTTCGCCAACAATGGCTTGCACATTGAAGTCGTGATCGATCCGAGCCACCCGGTGGGCGCGACCGACCGCGCCGGGATCGCCGACATTGTTCTGGAATCCGCGCTGACCACGATAGTCGATCTCGAGGATTCGGTTGCCGCGGTCGACGCCGAGGACAAGCTGCGCGCCTACCGCAACTGGCTCGGGCTGATGCGCGGCGATCTCACCGCCAGCTTCGCGAAGGGTGGTGTCGAGCAGACCCGCACGCTAGAACCCGACCGGGACTTCACCAGGACTGATGGCAGCCCATTCACGCTGCCGGGGCGTAGCCTACTGTTCGTGCGCAATGTCGGCCATCTGATGACCAACCCGGCGATCCATCTCGCCGATGGTTCGGAAATCGCCGAAGGGATCATGGACGCGGTCGTGACCAGCGCGATCGGCGCGCACGACCTCGCCGGGCTGGGCTGCTTCCGCAACTCGCGGTGCGGATCGATCTACATCGTCAAGCCGAAGATGCATGGGCCTGAAGAATGCTCGTTTACGAACGACTTATTCGATGCAGTCGAGGATCTGCTAGAATTGTCGCGGCACACGGTCAAGGTCGGGGTGATGGACGAGGAGCGGCGCACATCGGCCAATCTCGCTGCGTGCATCGGCGCGGTTCGCGACCGTGTGGTGTTCGTCAACACCGGCTTCCTCGATCGCACCGGCGACGAGATGCACACCTCGATGCAGGCCGGCGCGATGATCCGTAAGGGCGCGATGAAGCAGACCAAGTGGATCGACGCCTACGAGAAGCGCAACGTCGCCATCGCTTTGCGGCATGGCTTTTCGGGCAAGGCGCAGATCGGCAAGGGGATGTGGGCCGCCCCCGACCGGATGCACGCAATGCTGGTCGAAAAGATCGCCCATCCGCGCACCGGAGCCAACACCGCGTGGGTGCCGTCGCCCACCGCGGCGACGCTCCACGCGCTGCACTATCACCAGGTCGATGTATTCGGTTGCCAGAGCGAGGTCGAACAGCGCGGTATTCCGCCGCTAGACGATCTGCTGGCGATACCCCTGGCGGATGGCATCAACTGGTCACCGAGCGAAATCCGAGACGAGCTCGACAACAACGCGCAAGGGCTGCTGGGCTACGTCGTGCGCTGGATCGACGCCGGGGTCGGCTGCTCGAAGGTGCCCGACATCAATGACATCGGGCTGATGGAAGACCGCGCGACGCTGCGGATCTCTTCGCAGCACATGGCCAACTGGCTGCTCCACGGGGTATGCACCGGCGACGAGGCGATGGCCGCGCTCCAGCGGATGGCGGCCAAAGTCGATGCCCAGAACGCCGACGACCCGAGCTATGAGCCGATGTCTCGGGATTTCGGCAAAAGCGTTGCATTTCAAGCCGCTTGCGAGCTGGTCTTCAAAGGTGTCGAACAACCCAACGGCTACACCGAACCGCTGCTTCATGCCTGGCGACAGAAGAAGAAAGCCCAGGGCTAGCCAGCGCGGGCGCCGCGTTCGCTGTACGTGATCTTGATGCGGACCCAGGCGCCGATCTGGCTCCTGGCGTTGATCCGCGGCGGGATGACCTGGAACTGCCAGGCGGCATCGAGGACGGCGCGGCCATAGCCCGATCCGCCTGGCGATTCGCCCAGGATCTCGCAATTCTCCACCCGGTGGCGCTCGGCGGTCTGGCACGCGATCATGCCCCAGCCCTCGCCAGGATTGCGCTTGGGCAAATAGCCGGCGAGTTGCGCGGAGGTAGGCTCGCGGAACCAGTCGGGGTTGTAAAGGCGAGCGCCGCCCGGGCCGTCGCCCGAACCGGGCGCGGCGCTATCGCCGTTGCCCTCGGCCAGCGCGGTACCCGATTTGGCGCCCTTGCGGTTGCCGATGTCGGCCGCCTTCATCTCGGCGCGGGTCAGGTGGATGAAGCCCGGAACGCCGAAATCTTCGTTGGTGGGAGCCTGGGGATTGGGAATCGTGATCCTTGGCTTGGGCATCGGCGAACGGGGGCGAGAGTCGGTTTTGCTCGCCTTTTCAATCTTCTGGGGGACGGCCTGCGCGGCTTTTGGCGCCGATCCCGTGGACGCGACGTCGAATGCGGTCAGGCTGACGCCCTTACCGAATTTGGCGACCGCGCCGGTCTGATAGATCGCCAGCAGCGCCGCGAGGACGATGATCGCCGCCGAAAGGAACGCGGAAACCGCGCGTTCGCGGGGGGAGCCTGGCTTGTAGCCGGTCACAGGCTGGGCAGCGGCCATCGCCACGGCTCAGAGCGTCAGGGCCCGCGCGACCGCGACGAACTCGGCAACGCTCAGCGTTTCGGCGCGCCGGTCGGAGGCGATGGTACGGGCGTCGAGCGCCGCCAGCGCCCCGTCGATCCCCTTTAGGCTCTGCCTCAGCATCTTGCGGCGCTGACCGAACGCCGCCGCGGTCAAGCGCTCGAGGACGCGTGCCGAAACCCCCTCGGGCATGGCTGAGGGAACGATGTGGACCACCGCGCTCATCACCTTGGGTGGCGGGGTGAAGGCGCTGCGATGGACCTTGAGCGCCAATCGCGGGGTGGCCCGCCACTGGGCGAGCACCGCCAGCCGGCCATAGGCGGAGGTATCGGGCGCGGCGACGATCCGCCGGGCGACTTCTTCTTGAAACATCAGCGTCAGCGAGGCCCACTGCGGCGGCCAGCTCTCTCCGCCGAGCCAGCCGACCAGCAGCGCGGTACCGACGTTGTAGGGCAGGTTGGCGACGATGTGGAACGGGCCTTCGATGCCATGATCGCGCTTGAGCGCATCGCCCTCCAGCACGCGAAGCTGGCCCGGGAACGCCTCGCCCAGTTCGGCCAGCGCGGGCAGGCAGCGGCGGTCCATCTCGATCGCGGTGACGTGCGCCCCGGCGCGGAGCAGCGCGCGGGTGAGGCCGCCGGGTCCAGGGCCGATCTCGAGCACCTGTTTTCCGCCAAGCGAGCCGGGGATCGCTGCGATCCGATCCAGCAGCTGCTCGTCGAGCAGGAAGTTCTGCCCAAGGGCCTTGCTCGCGGACAAGCCATGGCGCGCGATCACCTCGCGCAAGGGGGGCAGTGGGGTCAAGCCGCCGCCCGCCGCGCGGCGCAGTCGCCCGCCATGCGGATCGCCGCCAGTGTCGGGCCGACGCGGGCGCGGCCGGTTCCGGCGATCGCGAACGCGGTGCCGTGATCGGGCGAGGTGCGCACGATAGGCAGGCCCAATGTGACGTTGACCCCATGGTCGAAATCGAGAGCTTTGAGTGGGATCAGCGCCTGGTCGTGGTACATGCACACAGCCAGGTCGTAGTGCGCGCGGGCTTCGGCGTGGAACATCCCGTCGGCCGCCAATGGCCCGCTGGCATCGATCCCCTCCGCGCGGAGCTGAGCGACGGCGGGGGCGATGGTGTCGATTTCCTCGCGCCCGAAGCGGCCGTTCTCTCCCGCATGAGGGTTGAGCCCGGCCACGGCGATCCGCGGGCGTTCGATGCCGAAATCGCGGACAAGCGCCGCCGCGGCGATCGCGGTGCGGGCGCGGATCAGTTCGGCGGTCAGCAGGCGCGGCACTTCGGCCAGCGCAGCATGGACGGTGATCGGCACGACCCGCAGGCTCGGCCCGGCGAGCATCATCACCGCGTTGTGTGCGGCGATGCCGCACCGCTCGGCGACGTATTCGGTCTGACCGGGGTGGCTAAAGCCCACCGCCGCCAGTTCGGACTTGGCCACGGGCGCGGTGACAAGCGCAGACGCCGCGCCACCGCGCACCAGCCCCGCTGCGATCTCCAGCGATTGGAAGGCGAGTTCCGCGCCTGCCTTGCTGGGAGCGCCGGGTGCATAGTCGAGCCCGGCGATGTCGAGCACCGGGAGGACGTCACCGAAGCACCCCGCGGCGTCGGCAGGCTCGCCGATCGCCAGCAGCGGCAGGTCCCACCCGCGCGTGCGGGCGGCCCCGGCCAGCACCGAGATGCTGCCGACGACGAAGAACGGGGCTAGCTGGGCCGCGCCTCGCTCGAGCCATGCCGCGCAGGCAAGCTCAGGCCCGATCCCGGCGGGATCGCCCAGCGTCAGCGCCAGCGGGGGCAAGGTGGTCGGCACAGCGTCGTCCTAGCAGAACCTCGACGCGCGGAAACGTGCGCGAGCCGCGCGGTTCACACAGTTCAGTTGTACTCGATCACCGCGTCGCGGCGCAGGTCGCGCAGATAGGTCTGGGCGCGTTTGTTCACGCGCTCGTCTTCCATCTGCGACATCAGTTCGTCGAAGCTCGGACCGGCGCCCGCCTGCGGATCATCGCGCCCGCACAGCATAAGCACGCGCACGCCTTCTTCGACCGATCCGAACGGTGGGGTGGTCTCGCCCAGCGAGAGCTTGAGCATTGCTTCCTGCAACGGGCCGGGCAGATCCCGGACCTTGATGTTGTCGTTGCCGACGACCGTCGCGCCAAGCGCGGTGGCGGCGGCTTCGGCATCGCCGCAGCCCTTGATCGCCTTCACCCCGCGCGAGAATTCGACCACCTTCGGGGTGGCCGACGCCTGGGTCGAGCCTTTGGGAAAGGTCAGGGTGATCTGCTTGAGGCTGAGCACAGCGTCGCGTGGATCGGCGGTTAGGACCTGGCGCTTGTCGATCAGATAGAGGATCGAGAACCCGCCCGGAACCTCGACCGGACCGGCCAATTGGCCGGCGCCGAGCTGGGCCGCCACGGTCGCCAGTTCGGTGGGGAGCTGGGCCAGCCTGATCCAGCCGAGATCGCCGCCGACCGCGGCGGTCGAAGCCTCGGAGAACTGGCGGGCATAGGCGACGAAGCTGCCGCCTTGCTTGATCTGCTCGACGATCTTCTTGCCGTTCTCGAACACCGCCGGTTTGGTGTCGTCGGTCGCCGACAGGAAGATTTCGCCGATCCGGTACTCGTCGGTGCCTTTGGCCGCCTTGAGCCGCTCGAGCGATTCGTTCACTTCCTCGTCCGAGACGTTGATGAACGGCTGGACGTTGCGCCGCAGCAGTCGCTGCCAAGCCAGCTCGCCGCGGATCTGGCGCTTGAGCGAGGCGGCAGACGAACCGATCTTGGTGAGGTAGCCATCCAGCGCGGCGGGGTTCTGGCCGAAGTTCTGCTGGGCGACGCGCGCGAAGGTCTGGTTGACCTCGGCCTCGTCGACGTCGATCTCGGCAGCCTTGGCTTCCTGGATCTGCAGCGTTTCGTCGATCAGGTTGCGCAGCACCTGCAGGCGCAAGCGCCCCATTTCCTCGGGTCCGATCTTGGCGTCGCTCGCCGCCACAACCAGCGCCACGCGCTGGCTGATGTCGGTATCGGTGATGATGTCGCCGTTCACCTTGGCGGTGGCGCGGCGCACGTTGGGGTCAGGCGCGAGGAATTGGGTTGGGCCCTGCGGAAGATTGAGCGCCGCGACCGTCGTGCCCGCTTCGGGCGCTGGCGCTTCGACGGGCGCGGGCTGCGGGGCGTCTTGAGCGACGGCGGCGCCGGCCAGGGCGAGAAGACCGGCCGCGACGGCCAGACGGGCGGGAGTAAGGCGAAGGACGCTATGGCTCACGAAAGGGTCGTTCCTGTGCATGCGGTATGGGGAATACCCGTCCCGGTTCTGGCCGCGATCTGCTGCCGAGCGGCTTAACCGAAGCTGAGTGGACCGGCCGCCGCCGCGCGATAGCGGCTTTGCCCAATGGTGCCAAGGCTCAGCGGAATCCGAGGTTCTTGAGCGCAAGGCGGACGATGAACGAGTTGCCCTTGCGCGCGTCGCCGGTCGAGACGAAGTCGCGGCGGTAGGTGAAGCTCATCTCGAGGCATTCGTCGTTATAGGCGACGCCCAGGCGGGTGCGCAGCGGCTCGAAGCCGTCGGAGGTGAACGACGGGTCTTCGTTGCGGTCGGTCAGGTTGAACACCCCCGATCCGAACACCGACCAGTATTTCGCGAACGCCACGCGCCCGGCTAGGCGCAGCTCCTCGCGATCCTGCAAGTCTTCGAACGCAGCAATGTCGCGATTGAGCCGTAGGTAGCCCAGCTCCAGGTAAGTCTTGTGGCTGCCAATCGTGGCATCGAATTCGTTGCGGCGCACCGCGAAGCCGTCCTTGTCGAGACGGAAACGGTGGGTCAGCGAAACGAACTCGCGGTAGCGCACCTGGGTTCGCCCGACGATGTCCGACGTGCGGCTGGTCAGCCCGGTCCCATTGGGAAAGATCGTGGGCTTGTCGGTCAGGCGATAGCTTTGCCCGACGGTGCTACTGACCCGCCATTCCAGGCGCTCCCACAGCCAGTCGAGGCCATAGGTGATGCGGTTGCCGTCTTCGACCCGGTCGTAACCGGGGAAGCGGTTGAGCGCGAACAGATTGGTGTCTTCCAGCTCGATCGCGCGCGAATCCTCATTGGGGATGTCGAAGTTGTCGATCGGGGGACTGGCGACGATCTGGACGCGCGGGGTAAGGATCTGCGTTCCGCCCAGAAACCCGCCGACCAGCGGGTACTTCACGTCGATCGCGGCGAGCGCGACCCCGCGCGCCTGCCAACCCGGCGTGCCGCGATAGGCTGCGGTGGCGGTCCGGAGGTTCTCGTCGCTGTGATAGACATCGCCGCGGACCAGCCCGGTCAGCGTCGCGTCGATCCCGGCGACGGTGATCTTGCGCAAGTCCCAGCGCGCGCCGGCAAAGGCGCGCTGGCTATCCTGCCCGTCGCCGCGGATGATCCCCAACGAATTGGCCATAAGTTCGACCTTGCCACCGATCACCGGCACGGTCAGGCGACGGCGGTAATCGATCGCGGGCAGTGCGATCGGCACCTGGCCCTGGTTCACGCCGACCTGGAGCGTTTGCGTCGCCCATCCGGCGATACTCAGGTAACTGCCGGGATCAATCCGCTCGACCTGGAGCGTGTTACGCAGCCTGTCGTCGCGGCTGATGTCGTAGCGGCGTAGGAAGGTGCGATCGGTGGTCAGCCGGGTGGAGGTTGTGAGGCTCCACTCTGGGCTGAACTGAAAGCGCCCGTTGGCGTCGATCGCGCCGCGGAAATCGTCGCGGCGGGTTGCGCCGGACTGATCGATCGGCAGGCGCGAACTGCGCGTGGCGTAGCCGGTAATCTGGTAGGCGCCGATGTCGGTCAGCTCGCGATACTGGGCCGCGATCATCGGCAGCACTTCGGAATAGACGTGGCCCGACACGGTCACGTCGCGCGATTCGGACAGTCGCAGATAATAGGCGCCCTCGATCTCCGCGCCGTTGGAGCGCGAGAAGCGCAGCGAGGGCGGTAGCACCCCCGATCCGGCCGAGCCATTTGTCGAATGCGCGAGGAACGGCAACGGAACCGCGACCCCGAAGATCTCAAGCTTGGCGTGATCGTAGCGCACCCGCTGCTTGGCGGGATCGTAGACCACCCGATCGGCGTTGATCCGCCAGCTCGGCTTCTTCGGGCAGCCCTTCGAATCCTCGACCGCGCAAGCGGTGTAGGCGGCGTTGGTCAGCACGATCCGCCCGGCGTCATCGCGCAGGCCCTTGTCCGCCGCGATCCGCCCGCCTTCGCGCATCACCAGCAGCAGGTTCTCGATCATCCCCGCCTTCAGCTCGTCGGTCAGCTCGACGCGGTCGGTCAGGAGGAGGTTGCCGTCCTGATCGACCGCGCGGACGTTGCCGGTGGCGACGATCTGCCCGCTCTGGCGGTTCCAGGTGACCCCGTCGGCGCGTACCGACTGGTCGCCCTTGACCAGCACGACGTTGCCGGTGGCGTTCACGATTTGGGTATCGTTGCCGTATTCGACGCGGTCGGCCTCGAAGTTTATCCGCTCTTCATCAGGCGCGGTCGCGGTGGGGGATGCGGGTTGCGACAGCGCTGGTGCCGGAAAGGACTCGCTCTTGCGCGCACCGAGCGGGTCAGACTCCGCTTTTTCCTTGTCGACTGCGGCTGAACCATCTTGCGCGACGGCCAGCGAGGGCCAGGCCAGCGCGGGCAGCGCGCAGGCCAGCGCAAGGCCGACAGCAAGCCCGCGCAAGCTTGAAATTTGGGCTTGCGGAGCGGACCGCGGCGACCGTTGCATGGCTTGCCTATCGCACCGCCCCGCACTAATCGCAACGCCATTCCGCCCGCTTTCCGGGCCGTCCCCCTTTCTCCAGGAGCTTCCTCCATGAAGGTATCGTTTGCCGCCCAGGGCGCCGCCGCGCCGCGCCTCGTCGTCCAGGTCGTCGAGCAGGACAAGCTGCCCGCCGGGCTCGACGCGAGTGTCGCCGACGCCGCCCGCGCCTCGCGTTTCGCCGGAAAGCTCGGCCAGGTGTTCGAGAGCTTCGCGGGCGGTGGCGGCGAGCTGAAACGCAACGTGCTGGTCGGCATCGGCGACCCCGCCGCCGACGGCAGGCTCGCCGCGTTCGAGCGGGCGGGCGCGGCGGTCACCGCCAAATACCTGACCTCGGGCGAGACTGCGGTGGCCTATGATCTGGGCGCGAGCGGAGCCAGCGCGGAGGAAGCCGCCGCGCTGATCCTGGGCACGGTGCTGCGCGGCTGGCGTCACGATGTCTATCGCACCCGCCTGACCGACGATCACAAGCCGACGCTGGCGGAGGTGACGCTGATCGGCGCGCCCGCCGGGGCCGAGGCGGCATGGGCCAGCGAGTCCGCGGTTGCCGAAGGGGTCGCCTTCACCCGCGAGTTGGTCACCGAACCGGCCAACATCATCTATCCCGAGAGCTTCGTCGAGCGCTGCCAGAAGCGGTTCGCGGGCCTGGGTCTGGAAATCACCGTGCTCGACAAGGCGGCGATGACCGCGCTGGGGATGGGTGCACTGCTCGGGGTCGGGCAGGGCTCGGTGCGTGATTCCCGCATCCTCGCGATGCGCTGGAAGGGCGCCCAAGCGGCCAAGCCGACTGCGCTGGTCGGCAAGGGCGTGACCTTCGACACCGGCGGCATCTCGATCAAGCCGGCTGCGGGGATGGAGGACATGAAGTGGGACATGGGCGGCGCGGGCGCCGTCGCCGGGACCATGCTGGCGCTGGCGATGCGCAAGGCCAAGGCCGATGTGGTCGGGATCTGCGGGCTGGTCGAGAACATGCCCGACGGCGCGGCGCAGCGCCCCGGCGACGTCGTCACCTCGATGTCGGGCCAGACGATCGAGGTCATCAACACCGATGCCGAAGGCCGCCTGGTGCTGTGCGATGCGATCACCTGGACGCAGAAGGAATTCTCGCCCGCAACGATCGTCGATCTCGCCACGCTGACCGGAGCGATCATGATCTCGCTGGGCAGCGAGCATGCCGGGCTGTTCTCCAACGACGATGCGCTGGCCGAGGCGCTGCTGAGCGCGGGCAAGGCGAGTGGCGACAAGATGTGGCGGTTCCCGCTCGGTCCGGCCTACGACAAGCTGATCGACAGCCCGATCGCCGACATGAAGAACGTCGGCCCGCGGTTTGGCGGCTCGATTACCGCGGCGCAGTTCATCCAGCGCTTCGTCGACAAGGGCGTGGCCTGGGCGCACTGCGACATCGCCGGGATGGTGTGGGCGGACAAACCCGGCGCGACCTGGGACAAGGGCGCGACCGGCTTCGGCGTCCGCCTGCTGGACCGCTTCGTGCGCGATACGCTGGAGAAATAATGCCGAAAATGCGCCGCAAGTCGGAGCTGCCGAGCAAGCTCTGCGCGGCGTGCGGCCTGCCGTTCACGTGGCGCAAGGAGTGGGAGCGCGACTGGGATAGCGTCCTGTATTGCTCGGAGCGCTGCCGCCGCGGGGGGAAGGGGTGATGCGGGTCGATTTCTACCAGCTAAGCCGCGATCCGGCCGAAGCGGTGGTCCCGCTGCTGGCGGCCAACACGCTCAAGGCGGGCGAGCAGATGCTGGTGATAAGCGCTGACGAAGCCCAGCGCGTGGCGGTTTCCCAAGCGCTGTGGAGCCATGCGCCCGAGAGCTTTCTCGCGCATGGCGAGGCGGGCGGGGCGCACGATTCGCGCCAGCCGGTGCTCCTGTCGGACGGTCCCGAGCCGCGCAACGGGGCAAAGTTCGTCGCGCTGGCCGATGGGGCGTGGCGCGAGGGGCTAGAGGGCTTCGAGCGAGTGTTTCTGCTGTTCGGCCCCGCCGAAATAGACGGCGCACGGGGCTGCTGGCGCATGCTGGGCGAGCGCGATGGCGTGGAGCGCAAGTTCTGGGTGCAGGACGGCGGCAATTGGCGACCGGGGCCATAGCGGCGCTTCACCTTGCAGTGCAGCATGATCCCCGCTAGGGGCGCGCGCAACTTTGTTGCTCAAATCAGGAACTCACCAAAATGGCCGGTACCCGCACCTTCTCGATCATCAAGCCCGACGCGACCCGCCGCAACCTGACCGGCGCGGTGACCAAGATGCTCGAGGAAGCCGGGCTGCGCGTGGTCGCCAGCAAGCGTATCCACATGACCCGCGATCAGGCCGAAGGCTTCTATGCGGTCCACAAGGAGCGCCCGTTCTTCGGCGAGCTGGTCGCGTTCATGACCAGTGGGCCGGTGGTGGTCCAGGTGCTCGAGGGCGAGAACGCGATGCAGCGCAACCGCGACATCATGGGCGCGACCAACCCCGCCAACGCCGCTCCGGGAACGATCCGCAAGGAATTGGCTGAATCGATCGAGGCCAACACCGTCCACGGCAGCGATAGCGACGAGAACGCCGCGATCGAGATCGCCTATTTCTTCAAGCCCGAAGAGATCGTCGGCTGAGGCAGAAACCTAGAACGCGTCAGCCATGTCCATCAGCGCGGTGAGCTTTTTCGGTGCGCTCATGCGCCAGCTTCGCGCCAGCCATTCGCCGATGTGGTCCCAGTCATTGCCGCCGATGTCGAGGCGCACCCCGATCCAGGAATCGCCGAAGTAGGCTGGGCGGTAGTAGCGTTCCGGGTCGTTCTCGATCAGTTGCTGCTGCTCGTCGAGCCCGCTGATCTTTACCAGCAGCGCGGTCTTGCCGTCGCCGTGGTGGTCGAGGCTGACATAGGCGAATTTCTTGCCCTTGGTGACCCCGAAGCACGGCATTCCGTGGCTCAGCACCTCGTCGGCCTCGGGCAGAGCCAGCGCGCGCTCGCGGACCTGCGCGACGAGGTGCGCGGGCGAGGTCTCGTGCGTCACCAGGTCGGCGAGGCAGCGGGAATAGAGCTGGTGTTCGGCGATCAGCACCCGCGCGGACAGCGTCTCCGCGGTATCGCCGGGCAGGATGGCGACCGGCGTCTGGCCAAGCAACGGACCCGAATCGAGGTCGGCAGTGACCAGGTGCACGCTGCATCCGGCTTTGGTGTCGCCAGCGGCGAGCGCACGCTCGTGGGTGTGGAGGCCGGGGTATCTGGGCAGTAGCGAGGGATGGATGTTGACCATCCGGCCGTCCCAAGCGACAACGAAATCGGGCGTCAGGATGCGCATATACCCCGCGAGCGCGACGAACCGTGCACCCGCCGCGCGGATCGCCTTGTCCATCGCCGCATCGTGATCGGCGCGGGCCATGCCCTTGTGCGGCAGGACGAAGGTGGGGACTCCCTCGGCCGCGGCCAGCGCAAGCCCGGCGGCGTCGGGGTTGTTCGAGCCGACCAGCGCGATCTCGTAGGGGCATTCGGCGATGCGACTGGCATAGAGCAAGGCGGCCATGTTGGTCCCGCTGCCCGAAATCAGAACCGCGACCGGGACTTTAGGCATGGTGGGTCGCTTCCCACGCACCCCTGCCGCTCCAGGTCTCGATACTGCCGAAGACTGTGCAACCCCGCGTCCCCGCGATCACTTCCCCGATCTGGAAGACCGTTTCGCCCGCCGCCGCAAGATCGCGCGCAACCGCCTCGGCCTCGTCCGGCGCGACCGCCAGAACCATGCCTATGCCGCAGTTGAAGGTGCGGGCCATCTCTTCAGGCTCGACATTGCCCTGCGCCTGTAGGAACGCCATCAGCCGCGGCTGGGGCCAAGCATGGGCATCGATCCGCGCGTGGAGGCCATCGGGCAGCACCCGCGGCACGTTTTCCAGCAGCCCGCCGCCGGTGATGTGGGCGAGGGCGTGGACCCGTCCGGCGCGGACTACAGGCAGAAGACTCTTCACATAGATCCGGGTTGGCTCGATCAGCGTGTCGATCAGCAACCGATCCATGTCGAACAGCGCCGGCCGGTTCATCCGCCAGCCGAGGTCTTCGGCGAGCCGCCGGACCAGCGAATAACCGTTCGAATGCACGCCGGAGCTGGCGAGGCCAAGTAGCACGTCGCGCGCCGACACCCGGTCTCCGGTCAGTTGCTGGCCGCGTTCCACCGCGCCGACGCAGAAGCCGGCGAGGTCGTAGTCACCCGCCGCGTACATCCCCGGCATTTCCGCGGTCTCGCCCCCGATCAGCGCGCATCCGGCGATTTTGCAGCCCTCGGCGATTCCCGCGACGACACGCTCCGCAACGCCGTTGTCGAGCTGCCCCGTGGCGAAATAGTCGAGGAAGAACAGCGGCTCAGCGCCCTGGACGATCATGTCGTTGACGCACATCGCGACCAGGTCGATGCCGATCGCATCGTGGCGGTCGTGGTCGATCGCCAGCTTGACCTTGGTGCCGACGCCGTCGTTGGCCGCAACCAGCAGCGGATCCGAATAGCCGGCCGCCTTGAGATCGAAGAACCCGCCGAACCCACCCAGTTCGGCGTCGGCCCCCGGGCGTGCGGTGGACTTCGCGAGCGGTCCGATCGCCTTGACCAGGGCGTTGCCCGCGGCGATCGAAACCCCTGCCCTGGCATAAGTGTAGCTGGCGGGCGGGGGGGCGTTCGATGGCATGGCGCGCGCCGCCTACCGCTTTCCGGCTTTCATTTCCACACGCCTTTGGGCAAAAGCCCCGCCACCGCGCCCGCTGGGCGAGAACAAAGCTTTTTTCCGGAGTTCGCTTGGCCGCCGCGCGCCCCCTTACAGTCGTACCCGCACCTTCCGCGCGCCGCGTAATCGCGGTGCTGGCTGCGTTGCTGCTAGCCGCCCTCTCGCTGCGCCTGTTCGCGCAAGTCGAAGGAGAACGCGGCATAGCGCCGGTTGCCAGCAATGGCGATTTCGAGGTGAGTGGGATCATCGTCGAGACCACCGGCGGTTCGGCCGAAGAAGCGCGCGAAAAAGGGTGGAAAGAGGCTCAAAAGCTTGCCTGGGACAAGTTATGGACAGAGACCGGGCACACCGGCAAGGTCCCCACGTTGGCCGAAGGCACGATCGATTCGATGGTCTCGGCGGTCGTCATCGAGCGCGAGCAGATGGGGCCGCACCGCTATATCGCAAGCCTCGGGGTGATCTTCGACCGCGCGCGCGCAGGTGAAGTTTTGGGAATGACCGGCGAACGCTCACGCTCGGCCCCGCTGCTGATCGTTCCAGTAACCTATTCGGGTGGCGCGGCGACGCTGTACGAGGTGCGCACGCCGTGGCAGCGCGCCTGGGCCGAGTATCAGACCGCCAACAGCTCGATCGATTATGTCCGCCCCAACGGCGCAGGCGGCGAATCGCTGCTGCTCACCGCCGGGCAAATCGACCGTCGCAGCCGCACCTGGTGGCGTAACATCCTCGACCAGTTTGGCGCGGCAGACGTGATCATGCCGCTCGCCCGGATAGAGCGGCAGTGGCCGGGCGGCCCAGTCAAGGGCACTTTCACCGCGCGCTATGGCCCGGACAACCGCTTCCTCGGCGAATTCAGCCTAACCGCGCCGAGCGAAGCCGCTCTGCCCGCGATGCTGCGTCAGGCGATCGCACGGATGGACGGAATCTACGCAGGCGCACTCGCGGGCGGCACGCTCAGCCCCGATCCCTCACTGTTTGCCGAACAGCCGATCGATCAGACGCTGATCGACCGCATCCTGGGGACGATCGAGAAGGTCGTGCCCGATGTGGACTTGCCGGTCGGGTCTGCGGTGCCGGGCGTCACCCCCGCGCCGGTTCCGACCGTGGCGGCGATCTCGAGCATCACCGTCCAGTTCGCCACCCCAGATGCTGCAGCGGTTGATGCCGGGCTGAGTTCGGTCCGCGGCGCTGCGGGCGTGCAGGGGGCAAGCATCACCAGCGTCGCGATCGGCGGGACTTCTGTGATGCGGGTCAGTTTCGCCGGCGACGCCGACGGCTTGCGCGCTGCGCTCCAGGCGCGCGGCTGGCAGGTGGCGCAAGGGGGCGGCGCGCTGAGCATCCGGCGCTGATCGTGGTGCATACCCAAGGCCCGTCGATGTCGAGCGAAGTCGAGACACCTGCGCGCGTGTCTCGACTTCGCTCGACATGAGCGAGTTGGTTCGGAACTAAAGTGGCCCAGTTCGCACTACCCCTGACCATAGACAGTGACAAATCCGCTCGAATCGTCATCGGGCCGTCCAACGCGGCTGTGGTCGACGCATTCACTCGCGCCGCCGATTGGCCATTCCGCACCGCGATCCTCACCGGGCCGCCGCGTTCGGGAAAGAGTCTGCTAGCGCGGTGGTTCGTCGAGAATCGGCTCGGCGAGGCGATCGACGATGCCGACATCGTTCCCGAAGACGATCTGTTCCACCGCTGGAACCGCGCGCAGGCGAGCGCTGCCCCACTGCTACTGGTGACATCTTGCCCGCCCGGGGAATGGACGATCGCGCTGCCCGATCTCGCCTCGCGCCTAGGCGCTGCGTTGCTGCTCTCGATTGGCACGCCCGACGATGCGATGCTGGCCGCGCTGATAGACGCTCACGCGGCGCGACGTGGGCTGGTGCTGGGCGAGGGAGCGGCCACATGGCTGCTGCCCCGGATTGAGCGCAGTCACGCCGCGGTCGAGGGGGTGGTCGCCGAAATCGACAGGCTGAGTCTTGAGCGCAAGCAAGCCGTTACCATATCGCTGCTGCGCGAGGCCCTCGCGCCGCAGGTCGGGGAATCGCAGCCACGCTTGCTTTGAACACGGTCTTGCGTTGAAGGCGCGGCCGTGAAAGAATCGAGGCGAAGATGCTCGAACGCCTGACCTCCTACCTGGATTCGATCCGGGCACGCGATCCCGCCCCGCGCTCGCGCTGGGAAATCCTGCTTTACCCCGGCGTGCTCGCGGTCGGGCTGCACCGCGCCGCCCACTGGTTGTTCGAGGGCGAGCTGTGTTTTCTCGCGCGTTTCATCAATCACTTCGCGCGGCTTTTGACCGGGATCGACATCCACCCCGGGGCCGTGATCGGCCGCCACTTGTTCATCGACCATGGCTTTGTCGTGATCGGCGAAACCGCAGTAATCGGCGACAATGTGACGATCTATCAGTGCGTGACACTGGGAGGCACGAACCCGGCGAACGGTATCGGTGGCAAGCGCCATCCGACGTTGCTCGACAACGTCATCGTCGGTTCGGGGGCACAGATCCTCGGCCCGATCGTGGTTGGCAGTCGCGCCCGTATCGGCGCGAATGCAGTGGTCACCGATGATGTCCCCGAAGGCGCGACGATGGTTGGGGTCAAGGCGCGCTCGACCTTGGTCGCCGCCGAAACCTGGCAGCGCGAGTTCATTCCTTATGGAACGCCGTGCAAGGAACGCTGCGAGCCGTGCGAGCCGGCCGAACAGGGAATCCAGCGCCTGGCCGAGCTGGAGACCGAGCTGACGGCGCTCAAGCAGCGGGTCGCCGCGCTTTCTGGCGAGGCGGTGAGCGCGGAGGCGGGTGATGCAAAGCCTGCGGCCTCGCGCAAGCGCAGCCGGTCCTGATCCGGCATGCGCGCAAGCGATTTTTCACCGCTCTCCGCGCCCGCCAGCATAATCCCGTTCCCGCGCAGCCGGCCCTTGCAAGTGGGCTTCGAACGCGTCGAACTCACGCGCATTCTCGATCTTTACGGGCGGATGGTCGCTGCGGGCGAATGGCGCGACTACGCGATAGACTTTGCGCCCGACGTGGCCAGTTTCGCCGCTTTTCGTCGCACCGCCGAACGTCCCTCGGCGCGGATCGAGAAGCGCCCTGCGTTGCGTGGTAAGCAGGGGATGTGGGCGCTCTATGGCGAGGCCGGGCAGGCGCTTAAGCGCGGGCATGAACTGGCCGGGGTGCTGTTCCCTCTTGAACGGAAATTGCTCAAGCTGGTCGAGGCTTGAGGGGCTTCCAACCAAAATAAGATCAACGGCCCCGCTCTAGTCTAGCGAAGTCGAGACATCATGTGCGATAGTCGGGCGTCGCTCGCGATCCCTCGATTTCGCTCGGGATGATCGGGGTGAGATCATTGGTGCGACTATTCACCCCAACCCGCCGATCTTCCCCAATGCCGCCATGACCACCGCCGATTGCTCGCCGCCGGTCTTGGGGACGATCTCGCCGTCACGGGCGATGATCTGGTCCCAGTGTGCGGCGATGCCTTCGGGGGTGCGCTCTTCGAGCGGCAGCGCCACGCCCGGGGTCAACGTTACGTAAGCCGCGTGATATGCGCCCGCGCCCGCCCCGACGATCATGTTTGTGGGGGCGTCCTCGCTGACCAGAAATAGCGCTGCAGGGGCAACGTTTTCGGGCGAGAGCGCCTTGAATAGCGCCTCGGGCATGCCAAGGTCTTCGGTCATCCGCGTCCCCGCCACCGGGGCGAGTGTGTTGACCCGGATATTGTTCTTGGCGCCTTCTAGATAAAGCGTCTTGGTCAGGCCGGCGAGGCCGAGCTTGGCCGCGCCGTAGTTCGACTGGCCGAAGTTGCCGTACAGCCCGGTGCTGCTCGCGGTCATCAGGATGCGACCATAGTTCTGTTCGCGCATGGTTTCCCAGACCGCCTTGGTGGCGTTGGCGCTTCCGATCAGGTGGACTTTTACCACCAGTTCGAAGTCTTCCATCGTCATCTTGGCGAAGGATTTGTCTCGCAGGATTCCGGCGTTGTTGATCAGGATATGGACGCTGCCCCACTTCTCCTTGGCTTTGGCGACCAACTCTTCCATCTGACCGAATTCAGCGACGTTGCCGCCGTTTGACATCGCGGCGCCGCCCGCGGCCTCGATCTCCTCGACCACTTTGAGCGCGGCGTCCGAGTGTCCAGTGCCATCGCGCGATCCGCCCAGATCATTGACCACCACCTTCGCTCCGCGCCGCGCCAGTTCGAGAGCATAGGTCCGACCCAGTCCTCCGCCGGCTCCGGTGACGATGGCGACACGGTCTTCGAACGAAATGGTCATGGTGCCCTCCAGGATCGGCGTTTCGCAGGGCCGATGGCACGCACGGGTTGCGCTTTCAACCTCGAAGCGGTCATGCCCGAATGACCTAGCGGCAAGTCGTCGTGCGAGTGTCAAATATCTGTCACGGCTTTGGCGTAGAGGCTTCATCGAATCGTCACAATCGCCGCCCCGAGAGGACCGCCTTCATGATCCGCACCCGCACAGTTTCCGGACTCGCGCTCACCATCGCGCTCGGCTGGGCGGTCCCCGCCACCGCCCAGTCCGCCGCCGACTTCGCCAGGATGAAGGCGCAGATGGACGCGATGCAGGTGCAGCTCGATGCGATGAAGAGCAAGGTCGATACGCTCGAAAGCCAGCTCACCAAGGCGCAGGCCGAAGCCCAGAGCGCCACCGTCGCGGCCCAAAGCGCCAGCGCTAGCGCAGCCCAGGCCAGCGAGGTCGCGACCAAGACCGCCGCAGCTGCGCCCAAGGTGGCCTGGAAAGGCGCGCCCGAATTCACCGGGCCCGATGGCTTCAGCTTCAAGCCGCGCGGCCGGTTGCAACTCGATACCGGTGGGGTCGACGGCCCGCGCGGGATCGGCTCGACCTCGCTTGGTTACGCGACAGAACTACGCCGCGCCTTTCTCGGCTTCGAGGGCACGCTACCTGGCAAATTCGGCTATCGCGCCGAAATCGACGTGGCCAACAGCGGCGTGGAGATCACCGACCTTTTCCTGACCTACAAGCCCAAGCCCGAAATCACGCTGACACTGGGCCAGCACAAGCCGTTCTGGGGGCTGGAAGAGTTGACTAGCGACCTGATGACCAGCTTCATGGAGCGCGGCGCGTTCAACAGCGCATTCGGGTTCGAGCGGCGGGTGGGGGCGAGCGCAGCTTATGCCGGCAAGACGCTACTGGTGCAGGGCGGCGTATTCGCCGACAATGCGGCCGACCTCAACAATGACACCAACAACAGCTACAGCGTCGATGGCCGGGTGGTGTTCATGCCCAAGCTGGGCGGCGGCCAGCTCCATATCGGTGGTTCGCTCCACCACCGCGAGTTCAACGACATCGCGACGACCGCCCGCTATCGCGCCCGTCCGTTCGTCCACACCACCGATCTGCGCCTGGTTGATACCAAGGCTTTCAGCGCCGATGGCGAAACCAGCTATGGCGCCGAGCTGGCCTATATCGCGGGCCGCTTCCACGCGACGGGCGAGGGCCATTGGCTTACCGCGCATCGTCCTGGGCTGTCTGATCCAACGTTCTTCGGCGCTTATGCTGAAGTCGGCTACATGCTCACCGACGACGAAACCGTCTACAAAGGTGGGGTCTACGACCGAATCAAACCCAAGAAGCCGGTCGGCAAAGGCGGGATCGGCGCTCTCCAGTTCAACGCGCGCTACGACCTGCTCGACCTGTCCGACGGGGCGGTGGTCGGAGGCAGGCAGCAGATCGCGGGGGCGTCGCTGCTGTGGATACCCACCGACTACGTGCGCTTCATCCTCAACTACGGCCACATCTGGATCGACGACGCGGCGGTGGCGGCGGCCGGGGACCGCAATTACAGCGCCGATGCAGTGGGGATGCGCGCGCAATTTGATTTCTAGCTGCGTAACCACAATTCCTGCTCACGGCGCGTGAAGGCTAGACATCGCGCCCGCTTGTCCCGACTTCGCCCGACAGGAGCGGGTGAAGGGGATTTATCAGTCCTCAATATGATGCCAAAGCGCGCGTCATGATTGCCGACACACCATTAGCCATCGTTGTCCTTGCCGCGGGCAAGGGCACGCGCATGAAAAGCGACCTGCACAAAGTGCTCCATCCCATCGCCGGGCGGGCGATGATCGATCACCTGCTGGCGAGCGCGGCGGAACTCGCCCCCGAGCGACAGGTCGTCGTTGTTGGCAGCGGGCGCGAGCAGCTCGAACAGGCGCTTGGCGGACGCGCGGCAATCGCGGTGCAGGAACCTCAGCACGGCACGGGTCACGCGGTCCAGCAGGCCGAGGCAGCGCTGAGCGGTTTTGGGGGCGATGTCCTGATCCTCTACGGGGATGTGCCATTCGTTCGCGCAACGACGATGCGCTCGATGATCGAGCGGCTGCATCGCGAGGACGCGCCCGCAGTGGTCGTGCTCGGGTTCGAGCCTGAAGATGCGCTGCAATACGGCCGCGTGCTCGCCCACGCGGACGGGCGGATCGCCAAGATGGTCGAATTCAAGGACGCGAGCGACGACGAGCGCGCTTGCGCTTTGTGCAACTCAGGCCTCATGGCCGTGCGCAGCGCGGACCTGTTCGGGCTGCTCGCCCGGGTCGGCAACGCCAACAGTCAGAATGAGTACTACCTCGTCGACATCGTCAACATCGCCACCGGCGATGGGCGGACGTGCGCGGTTGTGGTCACCGACCAGCCCGACGAGGTTGCAGGGATCAACAGCCGCTCCGAATTGGCTGCTGCCGAAGCGCAGTGGCAGGCAGTTCGGCGCGACAAGGCTATGGCCGACGGCGCATCGCTGCGGGCGCCCGAAACGGTGTGGTTCAGTTGGGACACCAAGCTGGGCCGCGACGTGTCGATCGAGCCCAACGTGGTGTTCGGGCCCGGGGTAACCGTGGCCGACGGTGCGAAGATCCGCGCGTTCAGCCACCTCGAGGGCGCGAGCGTCGGCGAGGCCTGTGAGGTCGGCCCTTACGCCCGCTTGCGCCCCGGCGCGGTGCTGATGCGAAAAGCCAAGGTCGGCAACTTCGTCGAGGTCAAGGCCGCGACCCTCGGCGAGGGCGCCAAGGCCAGCCACCTCACCTATCTCGGCGATGCGACGATCGGCGCCGGCGCCAACATCGGCGCGGGCACGATCACCTGCAACTACGACGGCTATTTCAAGCACAAGACCGTGATCGGCGAGCGCGCATTTATCGGGTCGAACTCGGCACTGATCGCGCCGGTGAGAATCGGCGCGGACGCGATCGTCGCGGCGGGCTCGGCGGTGTCGCGCGATGTCGGCGATGGCGAACTGCGGATGGTGCGGGCGGAACAACTGGTGAAGCCGGGCTGGGCGGACCGGTTTCATGACGCGATGAAGCGCAAGAAGGCCGAGGGGAAGTGAACCACTTCGTCTTCGTTTGCAGTCAAAACAAGCTTCGAAGTCCCACCGCGGAGCAAAATATTGCCGACCGCGACGACATCGAAGTCAGCTCGGCGGGAACGGACCACGACGCCGATAACCTCGTCGGGCTGGTAAGGTTGCTCAAGGCCAACATGCGGTGCCACCTTCCTGATTGACACGATATCATGATATGATATTGCGATATCAATGACCCGCATACTCGCCGATCTGCCCGACGACGACATCCGCTGGATGGATCGAATCGCCAAGGAACAGGGCAAGTCCCGCGCAGCGATATTGCGCGAAGCGGTGGTCGCCTTTCGCGCAGATGGCCCGCAGGACTGGATCGACCGTGGTTTCGGCGCTTGGAAGAGTCGTGACGATATCGGCGATTCAGTCGAATGGCAGCGTCGCGAACGGGCTTCTTGGACGCGACCGTGGGACGTCGACTACGAAGAAGTACGGGCGGAATTTCCCGATCTGTTTGATGAAGAGGACGATCGCGAGCACGAGTTGCATCTAGCATGGCTGGCGCAGAACGGCATGTCGCAGGGGGACGGTTATGCCACGCCGGAAACCTTGACCGAGAGGCGCGCTGGCGAAGGGTCCAAACCGAAATCCACGAAGCGCGCTAAAGCGTGAGTGGCTTCGCCTTTGACAGTAATATCGTGATCGATGCTCTCCGCGGGTTTGAGCAAGCTCGCGCCGAACTGAAGCGTGCGGCCGAAAGTAGCGGCAGGTTGTGGGT
Organism: Novosphingobium sp. Gsoil 351; assembly: GCF_009707465.1. NCBI lineage: Bacteria > Pseudomonadati > Pseudomonadota > Alphaproteobacteria > Sphingomonadales > Sphingomonadaceae > Novosphingobium > Novosphingobium sp. Gsoil 351. Next base: position 663,530 of record NZ_CP046120.1, on the reverse strand, counting down.
GAGCCGCATGGTCTGGATCGAAGTAATGTCGAAAGGCGATGGCGAGGGACTGCGCCGTTCGGAACAATTTCTCGAAAATTTCGGTATTGATGAAATCGATTTGGAAATCGGAATTCGCGCGGCTTCTCTTCGCCGGGAGCGTCCACGGCTAAAGTCTCCGGATGCCGTCATTCTTGCAACGGCGCTAGTCCGCGGACGCGTTCTCGTGACTCGAAACACAAAGGATTTTCCGGCGGCGCTGCCTGGAATCCGCGTGCCCTATCTCAGGCCGGAGCTATCCTGAAAAATGTGCGGAATCATTGGTATCGTCGGTTCAAAGCCCGTTGCGGATCGTCTGGTCGATGGGCTCAAGCGGATGGAGTATCGCGGCTACGACAGCGCCGGGGTCTGCACCGTTTCTGGCGGCGAACTGATCCGCCGCCGTGCGCCAGGCAAGTTGCTCAACCTCGTCGCGGTTCTGGATCGTGATCCGGCGGCCGGTGCCACTGGCATCGCTCACACCCGCTGGGCGACCCACGGTGCTCCGACCGCCGCCAACGCGCACCCGCACGCCACCGAGCATCTGGCGCTGGTCCACAACGGCATCATTGAGAATTTCAAGCCGCTGCGCGAGGCGCTGACCGCGCGCGGCCGAACTTTCACCAGCGATACCGACACCGAAGTCGTCGCGCACCTCGTCTCCGAGCGCGTCGAGGCGGGGGACAGCCCCGAGGATGCGGTCAAGGCCGTCCTCCCCCAATTGCGCGGCGCCTTCGCGCTGGCGATCGCGTTTCGCGCACATGACGATTTGCTGATCGGCGCGCGGCTCGGCTCGCCACTGGTGGTCGGATACGGTGAGGGTGAGACCTATCTCGGCTCCGACGCGCTCGCGCTCGCCCCGCTGACCCAACAGATCTGCTATCTCGAGGAGGGCGACTGGGTCGTAATCCGCAAGGGCGGCGCGCAAATCTACGACGCAGCGAACAATCGCGTCGAACGCCCCACCGTCCATTCCGGCGCGAGGGCGGCGGCGATCGAGAAGGGCGAATATCGCCACTTCATGCAGAAAGAGATCTTCGAGCAGCCCACGGTGGTCGCCCAGACGCTGCGCAGCTACATCCGCCAGGTCGACCAGTCGGTCGCGCTGCCGCAGTTCGATTTCGACCTGTCGCGCGTCAGCAGGGTAACGATCGTCGCTTGCGGAACCAGCTTCTACGCCGGGATGGTCGCCAAATACTGGTTCGAGCACTTCGCGCGGCTGCCCGTCGACATAGATGTCGCCAGCGAGTTCCGCTATCGCGATCCGGTGCTCGAGCCGGGCGGGCTGGCGCTGTTCATCTCGCAGAGCGGTGAGACCGCCGACACCCTCGCCGCGCTGCGCCATTGCAAGGCGGCGGGGCAGACGATCGCGGTGGTCGTCAACGTGCCGACCAGTTCAATGGCGCGCGAGGCCGATCTGCTCCTGCCGACCCACGCCGGACCCGAGATCGGGGTCGCCTCGACCAAGGCCTTCACCTGCCAGCTTGCGGTTCTCTCGGCGCTCGCCGCGCATTTGGCCGTGTGCCGCGGGCGAATGACCCGTCAGGAAGAGCAAGAGGTCGTCCACCACTTGGTCGAAGCCCCCGCTGCGCTTAACGCCGCGCTCGCCCACGACGCAGAAATCGCGGGCATGGCCCACCTCATCGCTCCGGCGCGCGACGTACTCTACCTGGGCCGCGGCGCGGACTATCCGTTGGCGCTCGAAGGTGCGCTGAAACTCAAGGAAATCAGCTACATTCATGCCGAAGGCTATGCCGCCGGCGAGATGAAGCACGGGCCGATCGCGCTTATTGACGAGGCCGTCCCTGTGATCGTCCTCGCGCCGTCGGGCCCTTTGTTTGAAAAGACCGTCAGCAACATGCAGGAAGTCCGCGCCCGAGGCGGCAAGATCGTCCTGATCTCCGACGCCGCCGGGCTGACCGAGGCGGGCGAGGGCTGCCTCGCCACTATCGAGATGCCGCGCGTTCACCCGCTGATTGCGCCACTGGTCTATGCCATTCCCGCACAACTTCTGGCATATCACGTTGCGGTCGCCAAAGGCACCGACGTCGACCAGCCGCGCAACCTGGCGAAGTCGGTCACGGTGGAGTGACGGGATATGGAAACGGTCGAAAGCGCGCTGTACCTGCTGATCGGGATCGGTGTGGCGCTGATGATCGCGGGGCTGATCATCATGCGGCTGCAGAAGAGGAAGCTCTGAGCGCGTGCCTCTAAGCGGCGGGTGCCATTGCGGAGCGGTGCGATTCGCTATCGCCGCGCCGCCGCCCGTTGCGCTGCTCGACTGCAACTGCTCGATCTGCACGAGGACCGGCTACCTTCACTGGATCGTGGCCGAGGCGGACTTCGAACTGGAGCGCGGCGCAGAAGTGCAGGTGTCGTATCGCTTCGGTACCGCCACTGCCGAACATCTGTTTTGCGGAATCTGCGGGGTGAAGTCGTTCTACCGCCCGCGCTCGCATCCCGGTTCGTGGAGCGTCAACTGGCGGTGCGTCGATCACGTCCATAGCCTTGCACCCGCGATCGAGCCGTTCGACGGGCTCAACTGGGAAGCGGCGCGGGATAGCCTAGGCTAGTAATTCCGCGCGCAAGATGATCCCGCCGCGCGGGCGCAGGGTGACTGAGCCGTAAGGATCGGGTCGCCAGCCCGGGGGCACACTGAAGCGCCGCGCAGCGAGCCAGCGGGCGAGGATCAAAAGCGCCTCGACAGTGGCAAACCGGGCGCCGACGCACACGCGCGGTCCGCCGCCGAACGGGATGAATTGAAAGCGATGCTGCCTGGCCTTGGCTTGGGGGGCGAAGCGGGTGTGGTCGAAGCGGTCGGGATTGGGCCACAGCGAACGATGCCGATGGATAACCCACGGCCAGATCGAGATCAGGTCGCCTTTCGCGATGTTCACGCCCGACAGCACATCGCCGGCCAGCGCCTCGCGATCGAAGCGCGGGGCGGGGGGATAGAGCCGCATGGACTCCTCAAGGATCTGGTGCAGCAGCGGCATCGCCGCGGCGCGCTCCGCAACCGGCAGCGCGAGCGCGGCGACTGCCTCACTGCGCGCTTCGTCCTGCAGCGCGGGCTGCGCGGCAAGACAATAGATCGTCCAGGCAAGCGCGTTGGCGGTGGTCTCGTGCCCGGCGACGAAAAACGTGATCGCGTTGTCGACCGCTAGCTCGACGGCCTCGTCGGGTGTGAACTGGCCGTGGAGCGCGCGGATCAGGCCGCCGAAAAAATCGTCGCCCCCGCCTTCGGGCCCACGCTCGCGGACGAGGTCGCTCAGGGTCTTGCGCAGCCACGCGCGGCTGACCCGGGCGCGGCGCATCCCGGGCGAAGGATCGAGTTCCTGCAAGCCGAGCATCGTCATGAAGCGCGCTTGCCCGGCCGCGGCCAGCAGAGTCTCGATGTGGCGCGCGCCGGCCGGGTCGCACAGCCGCGCATCGCCGCCGAACAGCGCATCGGCGATGATCGCCATCGTCGTGCGGGTGGCGGCCTGGGCCAGGTCGAGTCGCGCATCGCGCTGCGGCCAGTCGGCCACCTCGCGCTTCGCCGCCGCGTCCATCAGTGGGGCCATCGCGGCGACCGCGCCCGGCGCAAACGTCGGCGCGACGATCCGCCGCTGCTTGCGCCAGTCCTCGCCCTCCGCCGACAGCAGCCCGTTACCGACCAGCGGGCTGAGAATCCGCCGGGCGATCCCCGGCCGCTCGTAGTTAGCCTTGTTCCCAAGCAGTACCCGTTCGACCGCGGCGGGCTGCGAGACGATGTGAACGGTGAATCCGAGAACGCGGCGAGTGCGGATGTCCGCGTCGAACGCTGGTTCGGGCCAGCCATAAATCGTGTTGCGCAGGCGCTCGCCGAAGAACCCGCGCCAAACCGGGACCCAGTCGGGCGTCCGCATCGGCTGGACAGGTTCGAAAAGCGGGGCGGTGGCCATGCGGCAATGTCCTGAAACGGGGCGACATTTTCCTATCATCGCTGGCGCGGGTTTTACAGGACGATAACCTTTGCACCGTATCCCTCGTCGCGTGAGACCTTCCCGCACGCCACCCGCCGCGCTGCCGCGCGACCTCCCCACGCTGGCCGTGCTCGGCTTGAGCAACCCGGCCGAAGGCGATTGGGGACGGCTGCGCGGGCTGCAATACGCCAGTCTCGTCAAAGTCGGTATGGTCCGCCTGGCTGTCCATATGATTGCCGCGCTGATCATAGCGCTCACCTATTTCGCGGTGATTCAGCCTTGGTTTCTGGGCGGATGGGTGGCCGCGTTGGCTGCGGTCCTCTATTACGGGGCGCGGTTCGACCGCAGCGTGGGTGATGCCGATCGCCGCCGCATGTCGCGCGAGGAAATCAACCAGCATACCGTCAGTTCGGTCATCGCGGCGCTGGTATGGATCATCCCGATCGTGTTCTTCGCGCCCAAGGGGACTGAACTCGACCGGCTGACCCTGTGGACCGTGCTGGCCATGCTGATGACGGGATCGGCGGTGGCTTTCGCCGCTGTTCCTCTGGGAGTGTTGGTGTTCAGCGGGATCGTCGGCGGCGCAGCCATCGCCAGCTTCGCGCTGACTGGAGATTATTTGGTGGCGGTTATGGGGGGGCTTACCTGGCTATCATCGTGCTGGGTACCATCGAGTCGGCGCGCAATTTTCTGACGGCGCGGGTCGCCGAATCGAGTGTCACCGAGAAGAGCGAAGTCGTCTCGCTGCTGCTGCGCGAGTTCGAGGAGGGCGAGGCCGACTGGCTGTGGCAGATCGACACGTCGCGCCGGGTGCGCAGCGTTTCGCCTCGCTTCGCCTACGCCCTCGGCCTCGATCCCGAGGACATCGGCGGCAAGCCGTTTCTCCAGCTGATCGCCGGGCAATCGTGGGAGACCGGGCAGTTCCACACCAGCCTCCACGATCTGTCCGAGCGGATCAAGCGGCGCGAGAGCTTTTCCAACCTGCTGGTCCGGGTGACGGTGCAGGACGTGAACCGCTGGTGGGAGCTTTCGGGCACGCCGAAGCTGGACGAGAACGGAGTGTTCGACGGCTTCCGCGGGGTCGGCTCGGACGTCACCCAGCAGCGCGAATCGTCCGAGAAGATCGCCTACCTGGCGCGCTACGACACGCTGACCGGCCTGCCGAACCGGCTGATGCTGACCGAGGCGGTCGGCGATGCGATGCGCTATGCTGAGCAATGGCGGACCCGCTGCGCGTTCCTCATGATCGATCTCGACCGGTTCAAGGCGGTCAACGATACGCTGGGCCACGTCGTCGGCGACCAGTTGCTGAGCCTGGTGTCCGAGCGGCTCAAGCGGCTGATCACCGACAACGAACTGATCGGCAGGCTGGGCGGCGACGAGTTCGCGATCGTGATCCGCGACGCGTCGGACATCCACCGGGTCGGCAATGTCGCGCGGTCGGTCATCGAATCGCTCTCGGTGCCTTACGAGGTGGATCACCACACGCTGTTTGTCGGGGCGAGCGTCGGCTCCGCCTATGGCCCGCGCGATGGGGCGACCGTCGAGACCCTGATGCGCAGCGCCGACCTGGCGCTCTACCGCTCCAAGGACGAAGGCGGCGGGCGCCACTTCAGCTACGAACCCGCGCTCCACGCCCACGCCGAAGAACGCCGCAAGCTCGAATTCTCGCTGCGCCGCGCGCTGGAACGCAACGAATTCCTGGTCCACTACCAGCCGGTAGTCGACGCCACCAACGAAGGCGTGGTCAGCTTCGAGGCGCTGCTGCGCTGGAACAGTGCCGAGCACGGCTTCGTCAGCCCGGCGAAGTTCATTCCGCTGGCCGAGGACACCCGCCTGATCGTGCCGATCGGCGAATGGATCCTGCGCGAGGCGTGCCGCGAGGCGATGCGCTGGCCGTCGCACGTCAAGGTGGCGGTCAACGTTTCGGGCGAACAGCTGCTCGACCCCAATTTCGCCGCCACCGTCGTCGGCGCGTTGTCGAGCAGCGGGCTGTCGCCCAACCGGCTCGAGGTCGAGGTTACCGAAAGCATCTTCATGCGCGACGGCACCACCGCGCAGCATACGCTGGAGCAGCTTCTCGCGCTGGGTTGCGGGATCGCGCTCGACGATTTCGGGACCGGTTATTCCTCGCTCGGCTATCTTCGCAAAGTCCGCTTCACCACGATCAAGGTCGATCGCAGCTTCGTCCAGGGCGCGGCCAAGCGGTCGGCAGAGAGCCTGGCGATCATCCGCGCGGTGGTGGCGATGGCCGACAGCCTCGAAATGAGCACGACCGCCGAAGGCGTCGAGACCGAGGAAGAGCTCGAGACCGTCCGCCGGCTGGGCTGCAAGAAAGTTCAGGGCTATTTCTTCGGCCGTCCGATGATCGCCGCCGACGCCCGCGCCTTGTTCGCGCCCGCAGGGCTGGAGCGCGGGGCGGCCTAAGCCGTCGAGTAAGCGCAACCCATTCCTCCCCTGCAAGGGGAGGTGCCCCGAAGGGGCGGAGGGGTATCAACGCTGGCGTCGTCACCCCTCCGTCAGCCCAAGAGGGCTGCCACCTCCCCTTCCAGCGGAGGAACGGACATCGTTGGACTCAAGCCCCGACCAGCGCCCCCACCACGCTTTCGAACAAGGCGCGCCCATCGGATCCGCCGTGGGCCGCTTCGATCGCGCGTTCGGGATGCGGCATCATGCCAAGCACGTTGCCCTGGGTGTTCAGCACGCCGGCTATCCCTCGCGCCGAGCCGTTGACGGGCTCTGCATAGCGGAACGCGACCCGGCCCTCGGCCTCCAGTTTGTCCAATGTCGCGTCATCGGCGAAATAGTTGCCGTCGTGGTGCGCGACGGGGATTGCGAGCCCTTGTCCCGCGGCATAGCCCGCGGTGAACAGCGACTGGCTGGTCTCCACGGTCAGCGCGACCTCGCGGCAGACGAAGCGGATGCCGGCGTTGCGCATCAGCGCGCCGGGAAGCAGGCCCGCCTCGGTCAGCACCTGAAACCCGTTGCACACCCCCAACACCGCCACGCCGCGGTTGGCCGCTGCGACCACAGCCTGCATGATCGGGCTGCGCGCCGCCATCGCGCCCGAACGCAAGTAGTCACCATAGGAAAAGCCGCCGGGCAGGGCGATGAAATCGAGCTTGTCCGGCAGTTCCGCATCGCCATGCCAGACGCGGTGGACCGTGCCGCCGCAAACCTGCTCGATCGCCACCGCCATGTCGCGGTCGCAATTCGATCCTGGAAAAGTTACGACAGCGGCGCTGAAATCGGTCACGCGACCGCCTCCGCCACCTTTTCGATCCGGTAGTTCTCGATCACCATGTTGGCGAGCAGCTTGCGGCACATCTCGTCGAGCGCGGCATCGCTAGTGTCGTCGGCGACGTCGAGCTCGATCAGACGCCCGGCGCGGACATCGCGCACCCCGGCGAAACCTAAGCCCTCGAGCGCGTGATGGATCGCGCGGCCCTGCGGGTCGAGGACGCCGTTCTTGAGACTGACGTGGATGCGGACCTTCATCGCGGTAGGCTCCCGTGGTGGTCGGTTGGGGCGCCTATGCCGGGCGAGCGACCGCGGCGCAATGCTTGCGCTGGCCCGGCAATAGCTTACGCCAGGGCTTTCGGTGGGGAAAACCGGCGATGGCGGACGCGCAAGGCAGCAAGGGCGATCTGTTCGGCCATCCGCGGGGGCTGACCGTGCTCGCCACCACCGAGATGTGGGAGCGGTTCTCGTTCTACGGAATGCAGGCGCTGCTCATGCTCTACATGACCAAGCACTTGCTCCAGCCCGGAGTCGCGCCCGACGTGTTCGGGCTGGCGGCGTTCCGCGGCGGGCTGGCGGCGATCGTCGGACCGATGACCGACCTGGCCTTCGCGGCGCAGACCTTCGGGATCTACTCGGGGCTGCTCTACGGCACCCCGCTGATCGGCGCGTGGCTGGGAGATCGGGTGCTGGGCAAGACCCGCACGATCACCCTGGGCTGCCTGCTGATGACCGCCGGGCACCTGACGATGGCCTCGGAGCACTGGTTCCTGCTCGCGCTGGCGCTGATCGTGACCGGCGCGGGCGGGGTCATCGGCAACATGGCGGCGCAAGTCGGGCTGCTCTACGCGCCCGACGATCACCGCCGCACCCGCGCCTTCGGCATCTATCTGATCACGCTCAACATCGGGGCGCTGGTGGCGCCGCTGGCGATCGGCACGGTGGGTGAGAAAGTCGGCTGGCACTATGGCTTCGCCATCGCGGGCGTTGGCATGGGAATCGGGCTGGCTACTTATCTCGTCGGGCGCAGGCACCTTCCGCCCGATCGCCTGACCCCGCGGCAGGAGCGGACGCGGCTGACGGCCGCAGAGTGGCGCAGAGTCTGGGGAATACTGTTCCTGCTGTTGCCCTACACCATCTACGGCATCGCTTCGTTCCAGGCCTACGGCATCATGTTCGTGTGGGCCGATACGGCGGTGAACCGCACCGTCCTGGGGTGGGAGGTGCCGGTCACCTGGATCGGCATCGTCGATGGCGTGCTCACGATCCTTGGGGTGGTGGTCGCCAATCGCGTGTGGCTGACGCTTGCGCGCCGCGGACGCGAGCCGACGGACTTCGCCAAGATGATGGTGGGTTATCTGGGGGTGTCGGCGGCGTTCTACTTCGCCGCGGCGATCGCCACTTTACCGCTGGTGCCGGTCATTCTGTGGATCGTGTTCTTCCTGATCCTCGACCTCAGCTATGGCTGGACCGAGCCGCCGATCCAGTCGCTGATCTCGCGCGATTCTCCACCCGCGGTCAATGCGACGATGATGGCCATCATGAAGGCCACGACCATGGTCTCCTATTTCGTGCTGGGCTGGATGGGTCGGTTCTACGAGCCGCTCGGCCCGCCGCTGTACTGGGCCCTGGTCGGAACCACGGCATTGTCCGCCGTCGTCGTGCTGATCGCCACACGCGCGCCGCTGCTGCGCTTGCTCGAGCCTGACGAGCGGCGAGATTAGAGCATCTGGCTCTAAGGCTTCGCGCCCTTGGGCAATACGATCAGTTCGACCGCACGGCCCGGCGCCAGGTAACGCCGCGCCAGCTCCTGGACGTCCTTGGCGGTAACCGCTTTCAACCGTTCCTGGAAGCGCGCGTAGCGTTCGATCAGGTCCGCCTGGCTTTGCGCGCGATCGACCAGGTTCATCCATCCGCCGTTGGTCTTGAGCAGGTTGGCGTTTTCCTCGGCCAGAGGGGCGAGCGCGCGGGCGAGTTCGTCCGCGCTCACTGGCTTGTCGCGCAAGTCCCTGACGATCTGGGCGATGGCCGCGCGCGTCGCGGCGACGTCGGTCACGTCGACCGAGGCGGTGACGGTGAATTCGCCGTATCCGGGATAGGTCCGCGAGAGTCCGCTCGAGGCCGAGGGCGAATAGCTCTTGCCCAGCTTTTCGCGGATGCCGTCGGTCAGTTCCAGCCTTACGACGCGCTCCAGGGCTTCGAGTTGCATGGATTCGATCGGATCGGCATCGTCGCGGGTCGGCCAGACCAGGCGGACGACCGCCTGGCTGGGGTCTCCGGTGTGGCGGATGATCGTTTGGCCGCGCTTGGACGTGAACACGCGTTTGCGGGCGTCCGGATAGGGCTGGAATGCGGGCTCGCGCGGCGGCAGCGCTCCGAACGTCTTTGCGACCAGCGCGATACCCTTGTCCTCGTCGATATCGCCGACCAGCCCGATCTCGATCGCCCCGTGCGCCAGCCGCTCGCCGATGTCGGCCTTCAGCTTGGCGAAGGTCAGCGTCTGGTAAGCCTCGGGCTTGCCCAGCGAATAGCGCGGATCGTTGTCCGAGATCACCGCGCCCTGGCCGTTGGCGAGCGCCGCCCCGGGGGTGGCGAAGGCCTGGGCGAAGAAGTTGGCGATGTTGAGCCGGTATTGCTCCTCGCCCTCGGGGCGATAGCCGGCATCGGCGACATAGGCGGCGAGCAACTGGAGTTGCAGTTCGAGATCGGCCGGGGTTGTGACCGCGCGCGAAGAGAACGTGTCCCCACCCGAGGCCAGCCCGCCGCCGACGGTCCGGCCGGCCAGGATCGATTGCAGCTCGTCCTGACTGTGCTTGCCCAGGCCGCCGACGGACAGGAACGGGGTCATCTCGGTCGCCAGCGGATCGGCCCTGGTGTTGAGCATGTCGCCGCCGTCGATCGCCAGGCTCATCCGCACGCGGTCCTGCTCGAGCGCGGTCTGCTTGAGGTTGAGCATCACCCCGTTGGCGAAACGCACGGTGCGGATGCCCAGCAGCGAATCGCGGGTGTCGGAAACGACCGTGCCCGGTGTGCCGAAATCGGTGTAACCCCAGCCATCTTCCGCGCCCGCGGCGCTCCGCGTCGACTTGATCCTGGCCGCCTGGTTCCACGCCTGGCGGATCGCCGCGGCGCCGCCGGCGGGCTGGGTCCGGCCCTGCAGCCTGATCAGGGGGTCCTTCAGCGGCACCGCTTCCACGCGCATCGCGGCCATCACCGCCGCGGGCGTTATCGAAGGCGCGAACGCCTCGAACCGTTCGTGCGAGCTTTGCGGCGTGGTCGGGACCTGCTCGTCCTCGACCAGCGCGAAGGCGGCGGCGACCAGGGCCGCGTTCGTCCGGGTGTTGGCCGCGCGCGCGGCGTTGAGCGAACGGGCGCGGACGTTGGCGACCTGCTCGGCCACTTCGGCGGCGGTGAACCCGAATTTCAGTGCGCGGCGGTATTCCTGCTCGGCGGCGATCAGGCCGCGCTGCCACTTGCCGTCGACGACATCGACGATGAGGTTGGTCGTACGGCCGATCTTGAACACGTCCGAAGTGCCGACCCCCGCACCGCGAAACGGCGGATCGACCTGCCGGGCGGCCCGTTGGAGGCGGCGATTGACGATGCCGTAGCCGATTTCGCGAAGCAGCGCGGCGCGACGGTTGGCCATCGTGTCGGGCTCGTCCAGATACGGACCATGGCGGGAAACGGTGACCCGTTCGGACAGCGCCGGGTCGATGAACACATCGGTCGCGTTCTTCTGCGCGGGATCGACTTTGCCGGGATCGGGACGCGGCGTCGGCGTGCGCGCGGGCCAGCCGCCGAACCGGGCGACGATCTTCTGTTCGACCGCCGCCGGATCGAAATCGCCGATCACCACCAGCGTGGTGTCCGCTGGGGTGTATTCGCGCGCCCAGAAGGCCTTGAGGTTCGCGCCGTTGGCCTTGTTGAGCGTTTCCACCACCCCGATCGGGAGCCGTTTGGGATACCGCGCGTCGGGATAAAGGAACGCGAGCTGATCCTCCAGATTGCGCCGTGAATAGGTCAGGCTGTCGCGCAGCTCGGACAGCACCACGCCGCGCTCGCGCGCGACCGCGGCATCGTCGAACTTCAGCTCGCTGGCGGTTTCGCGCATCAGCATCAGCGCGGTGTCGAGCAGCTTGGGATCGTTGCGCGGCAGGTCGAGCTTGTACTGGGTCTGCTCGAACCCGGTCGAGGCGTTGGTATCCGCGCCGAACGCCAGCCCGTTGCGCTCCAGCAAATGGACCATCTCGCCCTCGGGCACGTTGGTCGATCCGTTGAACGCCATGTGCTCGACGAAATGGGCATACCCGCGTTCGTCGTCGCTTTCGTCGAGCGAGCCCGCCTCGATCTCCATCCGCACCAGCGCGGTGCCTTCGGGGCGCCGGTTCTGGCGGATGATGTAGCGCATCCCGTTGGCCAGCTTGCCGAACCGGAACGCGGGATCGGCCGGGAGGTCGCTGGCCTGGAACGCCCAGTCGGGCTTGGGCGCGGGGGAAGGGCGGCCGTTTCGCGCGGGACGGCCGCGCATCCTCCCGCCAGTGTGAGTGCAACGAGCGCGACGAGCGCGCGACGCAGGCTCATCGGGCTATTTCTTCCCCCGCAGCTTGCGGTGGTGCGACAGGTCGAACACTTCGCTCGGCCCGCCGTCTTCCTGGAGCAGGCCGAGCCGCCGGGCGACTTCCTGGTAGGCTTCGCTCTCGCCGCCCAGGTCGCGGCGGAAGCGGTCCTTGTCGAGTTTTTCGCCGGTGGTCATGTCCCACAGGCGGCAGCCGTCGGGGCTGATCTCGTCCGCCAGGATCACCCGGGCGTAGTCGCCGTCCCAGATCCGCCCGAACTCCAGCTTGAAGTCGATCAGGCGGATGTTGATCGTGGCGAACATGCCGCACAGGAAATCGTTCACCCGGATCGCCATCGACGACATGTCGGCCATCTCGTCGTTGTTCGCCCAGCCGAAACAGGCGATGTGCTCCTCGCCGACCAGCGGATCGCCCAGCGCGTCGTCCTTGTAGTAGTATTCGATCAGCGTGTGCGGCAGCGGCTCGCCCTCCTCGATCCCCAGCCGCTTGGACAGGCTGCCCGCGGCCACGTTGCGGACCACGACCTCGATCGGGATGATCTCCACCTGGCGGATCAGCTGCTCGCGCATGTTGAGGCGGCGGATGAAGTGGGTGGGGATGCCGATGTGCGACAGGCGGGTGTAGACGTACTCGCTGATGCGGTTGTTGATCACGCCCTTGCCGTTGATCGTCCCACGCTTCTGCGCGTTGAACGCGGTGGCGTCGTCCTTGAAATACTGGATGATCGTGCCCGGCTCGGGACCTTCGTAGAGGATCTTGGCCTTGCCTTCGTAGATCTGGCGGCGGCGGGACATGGGCACGTGCTTTCTGCAATCGAAACGACAAGCCCCGGCGCCGATGCGCCGTGAAAACGGCGGCGTCGGAAAGGGCCGGGGCGTTAGCCTGCGGCTATAGGCGAAGGGGGGGCAAACGCAAACGCGCGGGGGCGAAGCAGGTTCGACGCGCTCGTCTTGGCCGACTCGACCCCTGGCGACTGAAGCTATTTTGCAACAGCCCGCGGCCCCCGGGCCACCGCGCTGGCGTTGAGCGTTGACTGTTCCTGTCAACCGTCACAATTGCCATGCGATGCACCGGCGGGAACACGCCGGGCACGGGCACGGGCGGGGGTGGCCAAGCGCCGCGGGTTACGACCCTCCTCCTTCCGGGATTCAATGGGGCTGCGGCCCCACCGCAGGGGAATATTTCACATGGCAAAATCGGCAATTCGCACCGCAGCCTCGCTCGCTGCCTTCGCGCTGGCTTCAGTGGCGGGCGTCCCCGCCTTCGCTCAGGACACCGCCGCGCCGCAGAATGCCGATGAGGAAGCCGCACCGTCCGGTCCCGACATCATCGTCACCGCGCAGGGCCGCTCGCAGCAACTCGCCGACGTGCCGGTCGCGATTTCGGCCGTGAACTCCGAAACGCTCAAGAACAGCGGCGCCAACGACATCCGCCAGCTCAACCAGGTCGCGCCCTCGCTGCTGGTCTCGTCGACCGGATCGGAAGCCAACGGCTCGGCGCGTATCCGCGGCATCGGCACGGTTGGCGACAACCCCGGCCTCGAAAGCTCGGTCCCGGTGTTCATCGACGGCGTCTATCGCTCGCGTTCGGGCATCGGCCTCAACGAGCTGGGCGAACTCGACCGGATCGAGGTTCAACGCGGCCCGCAGGGCACGCTGGGCGGGCGCAACTCGTCGGCCGGCCTGATCAGCATCTATTCCAAGAAGCCCGCATTCCAGTTCGGCGGCACCGGCGAGCTGACCTACGGCAACTACGACTACATGCGCGCTTCGGGAAGCGTCACCGGCCCGCTGAGCGAAACCATCGCCGCCCGGCTCGACGGCGTCTACGTCAAGCGTGACGGCTTCAATCCCGATCCCGCCAACAACACGAAGATCAACAACCGCAACCGCTATTTCCTGCGCGGCCAGCTGCTGTTCGAGCCGACCGACGCGCTGAGCGTGCGCCTGATCGGCGACTACACCTTCCGCCGCGAGCGGTGCTGCTCGGCAACCTATGTCGATGCTTCGGTCAACCCGTTCATCGGCGACCTCAACTTCCCTTCGACCCCGCTGAGCCCGTTGCAGCAGAACGGCAACAACATCATCAACGTGCTGCGCGATCTCGGCCAACCGCTCGCCGGACTGACCCCGGGGCATGACCGCACCGCCTATGTCACGCCCGGCCGAAGCTTCTTCGGCAAGACCAAGGACTACGGCGGCTCGGCCCAGATCGACTACGATTTCGGCAACGCCAAGCTGACCTCGATCACCGCCTATCGCGAGTATCGCTCGGGCCAGGCCGGCGACGTCGACTACAGCGCGGTCGACATCCTCTACCGCGCGCCGAGCAAGGATCTCTATCGCCAGTTCCACACCTTCACCCAGGAAGTGCGCCTTCAGGGCGAGGCGTTCGGCGGCAAGCTCGATTGGCTGATCGGCGGCTATTACGCCGACGAGCGGCTGAAGGTGCAGGACAACCTCAAGTTCGGCAACCAGTACGGCCGCTTCGCGACCTGCCGCGTCGTTTCAGGCGGAGGGCTGGCCGGATTCTATGCTCCGACCGCGGCGGGATGTCTGTCGCCGACGGGCCGTGCGGTCGTCGGCAGCGGCGCCGCGACCGGTGGTTCAGCGGTGCTTGGGGGAGCGCTGTTGGCGGCGATCGATCGGCTGGAGACGCTCAACAACCTGGGCAGCACGCTCGACATGTATGGCCAGAAGGATCGCAACTATGCGCTCTTCACGCACAACATCATCCACGTCACCGATGCGCTCGATCTGACGTTGGGCGTTCGCTATACGAACGACAAGAAGAAGCTCAACACCACGTTCGGCAACAACAACACGGTTTGCACGGCGCAGCAGGCCGCGCTGACCCCGTTCCTCTCGACATTGGGTGCAACCGCCGTCGGCCTGATCGGGCTCTCTTGCCAGGGTAACTCGACCGCCGAGCTCAACGGCGTCAACATCCGGGACAAGCGCAGCGAGGACGAGTTCACCGGCACCGCGATCCTCTCGTACAAGGCGACCGACGACTTGCTGCTCTACGCCAGCTACGCGCGCGGCTATAAGGCAGGTGGGTTCAACCTCGATCGCTCGGCGCTGAAATCGCCCACCGCGACGTTCGCGTCGGTCGGCGGCGCGCAGGCGCTAGTCAAGAACCTTCAGTTCGATCCTGAGAAGGTGACCAGCTACGAACTGGGCGCGAAGTACGCGACCGGGCCGTTCAGCGCCAGCCTGGCGCTGTTCCGCTCGGAATTCCGCAGCTTCCAGCTCAACACCTTCAACGGCACGGTCTTCCTCGTCCAGAACATCAACGGTTGCGATGCGAACCTGGGCGTGACCGACAGCGATCAGAGCCTGTCCGCCGCCGGCGCAAACTTCAACGCCGCGGCGGCCACTACGGGCGCCTGCGCCAAGAGCGACGTCAGCTATGGCGTGCGTGCGCAGGGTGTGGAGCTGGAGACCTCGATCTCGCCCGCGCGCAACTTCCGCGTCGGGTTCGGCTTTACTTACGCCGACACCAAATACCGCAGCGACCTGGTCGGCAACAAGACCGGCGCACCGCTCGATCCCGCACTGCGGTTCCTGCCGGGCAAGAACCCTGTCGAACGCGCCCAAGTACGTGGCGACCAGCAGCGTGACCTGGACGCCGGACATCGGCGACAGCGGACTGTCCGCGCTGTTCTATGTCGATGGCCGCATGAGCAGCGACTACAACACGGGCTCCGACCTGTTCCCGCAGAAGATCCAGGACGGGTTCGCGCTTTTCAACGCTCGCGTCGGCGTGCGCGGCCCGGACGAGAAGTGGTCGGTCGAGTTCTGGGGTCAAAACATCTTCCAGAAGCACTATGCCCAGGTCGGATTCAACACGCCGTTCCAGGCGGGCACCACCTCGGCCCCGTTCGTCGATCCGCAGTATCCGGGCGGGCGCCAGATCTTCTCGCAGTTCCTCGCCGAACCGCGCACTTATGGCGTGACCCTGCGCGGCAAGTTCTGATCTGAATGGCAAGTCCGGGGCGGATTGTTCCGCCCCGGGCTTGCGCTTTCCATCGTTCGACCAATCCTCCACGGGGGAGGGGAGCAGGCGATGAGCGGGGTGTCCAGGGCAGTCGCCGACGTCGCGCCGGATGCGCCTCCGCGGATCGTGCTTGGCGCTGCTCGCGGCGCAACCGAGCGCGAACTGCTCGAAAAGATTTTCGCTGCTTCGGGCTCGCGGCTCTTTCTGTTCGATCGTCAGACCGGTCCCGCCTCCGACGCGGTTGCGCGCTTGGTCGCCTCGCTCGACGATGACACGGCGGTGCTCGCCCCGGTTCGGATCGCGTGGCTGCCGCCGAAAAACAACCGGTTGCTGGCCCTGGGCGATCCGCGCAATCCCTCCGAACGCCTCAAGCGTCGGCTTATCGCCAGCGGAGACACCAGCCGCTGGAACCTCGCCGAAGCCGAACCCGCCGCACTCGGGACCCTGCGCGCGCGGTGGAAGCAGCGCACGGGTGGTGGAATCGACAGCGACTTCGCCGGGTTTGTCGCGCGCCAGGCCGAATTGTCGCTCGAACGCGCCGAAGTCCGGGTCCAGGGCCGCCGCTACAAAGCGCCGCGGATCACGCCCGAGGATGTAGCGGCCACGCCGGGTTATCGCGAGGGCGTAGCGCGGCTGGCTGACGAACTTGGGCGATCCGAAGGCGAGATCGCCGCCGAAGCCGCCGGCTACCTCCACGAACTGCGCACCGAGCGTAGCCCGTTCGTGCTCGACCGGATGATGCGGTTTTTCCGCTGGGGCTATGCGCGGGCCTACGGGGAGATCGACCTCGTGCCGGGCCAGGTCGAGGCGCTGGAGCCGCTGCTGGCGCGCTATCCCGCGCTGATCCTGCCCAGCCACAAGGCCAATCTCGACGCACCGATCGTCGATACCGTGCTGTGGGAGCACGGCCTGCCGCCGCCGACGCTGTTCGCCGGGATCAACATGAGCTTCTGGCCGATGGGGCCGCTGATGCGCAAGGCCGGGCGGATCTTCGTACGCCGCGGGATCACCGGCAACCCGGTCTATCGCTTCGCGCTGCGCGAATACCTCGCCTACATGATCGAGCGGCGGTTCAGCCTCGAATGGTTTCCCGAAGGCACCCGCTCGCGCACCGGCAAGCTGCTTCCGCCGAAGCTGGGGCTGATGACCTACGTCGTCGATGCCTATCGCCAGGGCAGGGTCGAGGACGTCAAGCTGGTCCCGATCGCGGTGGTCTACGACCAGGTTTACGAGACCGCCGATTTCATTCGCGAGGCGCGCGGCGAGGTCAAACCGGCCGAGAGCTTTCGCTGGATGCTGTCGTATCTGCGCGCGCTGCGGCGGCCTTATGGCAAGGCGTATCTCCGTGTCGGCGAACCGCTGTCGATGCGCGAGGCGCTCGGGCCGCCCGACCCGGCACTCGATGCAAAATCGCCCGAGGCGCTGCTGGCGATGCAAAAACTGGCGCTGGCGGTTTCTTGGCAAACCAATCAGGTTACTCCGATCACTGGAATCGCGCTGGTCTCGTTCGCACTGCTAGCGACCGGCGGCAGGGCGGTGCCGCGGGCGCGGCTGGAAAGGTATGCCGGGCTGGCGGTCGCCCACGCCCGCGCCCGCAGCCAGCCGCTGGCCGACAGCGCGCAGTTGGACGAGCCCGGCAGGCTCGATGCCGCGCTCGACGCGCTGATCGGATCGGGCGTGGTCCTGCGCCACGATACCGGGCACGAAACGGTCTATGGCATCGGCAACGACCAGCACATCGCAGCGGCGTTCTATCGCAATTCGATGCTCCACTTCGTGCTCGACCGGGCGATCGGCGAGCTATCCGTGTTGACCGCCGCCGAGCGCCCGCCGCGTGAGCGTGAGCAAGCGTTCTTCGCCGCCGCGGTGCGCAGCCGCGAGGCGCTCAAGTTCGAGTTCTTCTTCCGCGAGCGGCCCGCCTTCGAGCGCGCGCTGGGCGAGGAGATGGACCTCGTCGCGCCCGAATGGCGCGAGCATCTGCGCGCCGCGGTCACCCCCGAGGAGTCCTTCCGCGCAATCTTCGCCGGGGTCGGCACCGCGCACTCGGTGATGCGCGCATTCGTAGAGGCCTATGCGCTGGTTGCCGAACTGTTGACCCGCGCGCCGGTGGATGCGCCTGCCGACCGTGAAGCCATCGTCACCGCGGCGGTCGGGCTGGGCCGCCAGCACTTGCTCGAACAGAAGCTGCGCAACCCCGAGGCGGTTTCGCGCCCGCTGTTCAAGACCGCGCTGGATCTGGCCGCGAACCTGCGTCTGACCGATCCCGGCCCGGACCTGGCCGAACGCCGCGCCGCATTCCTGGCGCGGCTGCGCGAGACCGCCGCGACGCTTGAGCTGATCGAGGGAATCACGCGCGAAACGCTGGAGGGTTGAGCGCCAACGGCGCGTTTGGCATCGAGGATGTCGCCCTATCGCGCCGGATGCGCCTCCAGCCAGTCCGCGGTCAGTGCAAGCACCTCATCGCGTTCGGGTTCGTTGAAGATTTCATGGAACAGGCCGGGCCAGATCCGGATGGTCTTGTCCGCGCTGGCGATGCCCTGGAACAAGGGCGCGGCATCGACCGCCGAAACCAGCGCGTCGGCATCGCCGTGCATCAGCAGGCACGGCACGGTCAGCGATCCGACGCGCGCCGGGTACGAGCGGATCGCGCGGAACATCTCGTACGCGGTGCGTGCCGGAATCTTGCCGCGAAACACCTGGGGATCCGCCTTGTAAGCCGCGACGACTGCCGGATCGCGGCTGACCCCGTCGGCGTCGAGCGCGATCATCCCGGTGTGCGGGGCGATCGCCGAGACCAGCGCCAGCAGCCAGCGCTGCACGAAGGGCAAGGCGCCGCCGATTGCCGGGCCGGACAGCACCAGCCCGGAAAGCTTGTCCTGGTGGTTCAGCGCATAGTTGAGCGCCAGCGATCCGCCCATGCTGTGGCCGATGAGCTTGACCGTCGCCAGCCCGCTGTCCCGGCGGACCTTGTCGATCAGCGTGTCGATGTCGGCGTCGGCCTGGGCGAACCGCTCGATCACCGCGCGCGCGCCCTCGGACCGGCCGTGGCCATGGTGGTCGAGCGCGTGGACCGCGAACCCGCGCGCGGTCAGGAATCGGGCCACCGCATCGTAACGCCCCGAATGTTCGGCATAGCCGTGAGCGACGACCACGTGATCGCGCGGGGTTCCCTCGGGAAGCCAGCTTTGCGTGAATATGCGCCGCCCGTTCGCGCCGGTGAACTCCGCCTCAGTCGCCATCGGGCCAGCTTTCCAGCGTATCGAGATACATTTGCCGCACGTCCGCCATGTGCCGGTCGATCGTTCGGGCGCTCCACGCGCCGGTTTGCACCGGAGGCAGCACCGCGATGTCGACGGTGCCGCTCCGCATCAGCGTGGCGTTGCGCCCGCCGACGTCGAGCGCGTTGCGGATGACGATCGGCACCAGCGGCACCCCCGCCTGCATCGCCATGTGGAACGGCCCCTTCTTGAACGGCCCCAGCGGCACGGTCATGTCGCGCACGCGGGTGCCCTCGGGCGCGACCATGATCGAATAGCCCTGCTCGATCAGCTCGGTCACCGGCCGCAGCGCCTTGGCCGCCTCCGCCGCGCTGCCGCCGCCGCGCTCGACGAACGCCACCGGCATGAACTGGGCCATCATCCGCGTGATCGGGTTGGTCTTGAGCTCGGCCTTGCCGATCGCGGCGAGATCGGTGCGGACCAGCGCGCCGACGAAGAACGCGTCGAAGTTGTTGCGGTGGTTGAACAGGAACACGGCCGGGCGCTGCGCCCACAGGTTCTTCTTGCCGACCACGTTGAGCTTGACGTTGCTCGCCAGCAGCACCGAATCCGCCCATGCGGGCAGCGCCATATTGGCCCCGGCGCGCTTGTCGCGGGTCATCATCCCCCAGGCGAACCCGGTGTAGAGCAGCGGCATCAGGCTGAACAGCCCGGTGGCGAAGCGGGTCAGCAGCTCGGGCGTGGCTTTGCCCCGGCTCTCGTGGCGCAGCACGCCCCAGCCGTTGGCCTTGGCCGCTGCCGCCAGCGCGCGGCCGGGGTTGGTCGGCACCGGGTGGCCGACCGCCTCCATCAGCCCGATCTCCTCGTCGCCGTCGGCGTAGAACCAGGTGTCGGCGAGCTTGCCCTTGCGCTGGCGCACGAACGATCGGACCGCGGCTTCCTTGCCCGGCCCCCACATCTGCGGTTCGAGCAACTTGCCGGTCAGCACCCCCTGATCATCGGTTTCGCAGACCGATGTCATGACGTTCTCCACGCCCAGGAATCGCGCGGTCGGCTCGACCTGGAAGCGCGTCGCCGAACTGGCGATGGCGATCGTATGCCCGGCCTTGCGATGGGCCATGAGGATCGCGACCATCTCGGGATAGACCTTGTCCGCAAGGGACTTGTCGAACAGCTTCTCGCCCAGCGCCTCGAGGGCGTCCTCGCGCTTGCCCTTCCACTTGCCGATGGCTTGCGCGAGCAGGTCCTGCATCTCGATCGCTCCGGCCACCGACCGGGCCATCGCGGTCATCGCCTCGGCCAGGTCGAGCGCGCCCATCTCGCGGCGGCGCAGCTGATGCTGGAAGAAGACGCTGGCGGAATAGCCGTTGATCAAGGTGCCGTCGAAATCGAACACCGCGATGGTCTTCGGACCCGGCGGCGCGGCGGCGATCGCTTCGAGCACTTGGGCGACATCGAGCCGGGCCGCGCTGCGCCGCGAGGTGGCCGCCTCGGCGAGTGCTTCGGCAGCGTCCTGGCGCGCTTCCGCGCGGTCGGCGGCACCCGGTTCGGACGGTTTCCTGGCCATGCGACGATCTTCCCCTCGCGCCAACCTTGCAGTCTTCGGCCCGGCGGGCAAGCGCGCGCGGAACGAACCTCATCCGGCACAGTTGCGCAATCGAGCAAAACGGCGATAGCAGGAGCCGAGGTCGCGAACGGGGGAGTTGCATGGGTGAGGCGCCGGAATCGAAATCGGTCTGGCGTTACGGCAAGGCTTCCAAGGCCCACGTCATCGTCGATTGCGCGGAGTATTTCCGCTGGATTCGCGAGGCGATGCTCAATGCGCAGTGCCGCATCCTGCTGATCGGCTGGGATTTCGATACCCGCATCGACCTGACCATCCGCAAACCTGGCGCGAAACGCCGCCGCGGCGATCCGCCCGATCGGGTTGGCGATTTCATTCCGTGGCTGGTCAAACGCCGCCCGGGCCTGCAGGTGCGGGTGCTGAAATGGAACTTCGGCGCGATGAAGATGTTCGTGCGCGGACGGATGCCGCTCGACCTGGTGCGCTGGTGGATGACCCCGGGGATCGACTTCAAGCTCGACAGCGCGCACCCGCTGGGGTGCAGCCACCACCAGAAGATCGTAATCATCGATGACACGTTCGCGGTTTGCGGCGGTATCGACATGACCGGCGACCGCTGGGATACGCCGGAGCACATCGAGGACGACCCCCGCCGCCGTCGCCCGAGCGGCAAGTCCTATGGCCCATGGCACGACTGCACGATGGCGATGGAGGGGGATGTCGCCAAAATCCTCGGCGATTACGGCCGCGAGCGCTGGGAACAGGCTGGGGGCGCGCCGATGGACGCCTGCCCGCCCGTCGACGCCTCGCCGTGGCCGGAAGGACTCGTCGCCGAACACCGAAACGTCGAGGTCGGCCTCTCGCGCACTCGCGCGGCCTACAATGACGTCGCCGAGACCCGCGAGGTCGAGGCGCTGTTCGTTGAGCAGATCGGGCGCGCGAAGCGGTTCATCTACGCCGAAAGCCAGTATTTTGCATCGCGCGTTGTCGCCGAGGCGATCGCGCTGCGCCTCAGCCAACCCGATCCTCCTGAGATCGTCCTGATCAACCCCGAGACCGCCGAGGGCTGGCTCGAACAGGCGGCCATGGACGGTGCGCGGATTCGCCTGATCGCCGCGATCCACGAGCGCGATCCGGCGATGAGGTTCAGCATCTGGTGCCCCTATGGAGCGAAGGGCACCCCGATATACGTCCATTCCAAACTGATGATCGTCGACGACGAAATCGTCCGGGTGGGCTCGGCCAACTTCAACAACCGTTCGATGGGGCTCGATAGCGAATTCGACGTGTTCATCGACGCGGCGCGCGCGGGCAGCGAGAGCGCCGGCCCGGCGATCACTGCGCTGCGCCACAAGCTGCTCGCCGAACATACCGGACAGACGCCGGAAATCGTGGCCGACCTGCTCGCCACGAACAAGTCGATGGCCGGGATGCTCGATGCACTGCCCAAGGGCGGCAAGTGTCTCCGCCGCCTCGAGCTTCGCGAATTGACCGAGACCGAGTTGGCGATCGCCGACAGCGAGGCACTCGATCCCGAGCGTCCCGAGGAAATGTTGCCTTTCTATAAGAAGGGCCGCGGGCTGTTCCGCTCGCGCATTCTGCGGCGACCCAAATTCATGATACGCCGAAATTGAATAAGAGAGGGGAAAGACGATGAGCAGCCTGATCGCACCGGACGAGGACGTCGAACGCGGCAAAGTGCCGGTTCCGATGGAGGTGCAGGAGGCTATCCGCACGCTGATCCGCTGGGCCGGCGACGATCCGACCCGCGAAGGCCTGCGCGACACCCCGAAACGGGTCGCCCGGGCCTGGAAGGAATACTGCCTCGGCTATGGCGAGGATCCGGCGATCCACCTCAGCCGGGTGTTCGAGGAAGTCGGCGGTTACGACGAACTCGTCCTGCTCAAGGACATCCCGTTTCAGTCGCATTGCGAGCATCACATGGCCCCGATCATCGGCAAGGCCTCTATCGCCTACATGCCGACCGACCGCGTTGTCGGCATTTCCAAGCTCGCCCGCGTGCTCCACGGCTTCTCGCGGCGGCTTCAGGTTCAGGAACGCCTGACTGCCGAGGTGGCCAGGTGCATCTGGGAAAACCTCAAGCCCCACGGCGTGGCGGTGGTGATCGAAGCCTCGCACAGCTGCATGACCGCGCGCGGGGTGAGGACGCCGGGAGTGGAGATGGTCACCAGCAAGCTGCTCGGCTGCTTTCTCGACGACAACCGCAGCCGCAAGGAAGTGCTGAGCCTGATGGGGTACTGAGAGACGGAGGTGCGGCGGGTCGAGCCCTGCCGGCGCTCACGCGCGCAGAAGTTTGCGGTGCAAGGTGGACGCTCGGGCGCTTAATTGGTTAATGGGCGGACCATCACGCCGCTCGACCCGCCCACAGATCACCGGAACTCCCCTACTTTATGAGCATTTTCGCGACCCTCGCGGTCACCGCTTCCACCGGTACGCCGACGCATCTCGATCCGATCCGGCTGTTCCTCGATGCCGACATCGTCGTGCAGGCGGTCATGGCCGGGCTGCTCCTCGCCAGCATCCGGGTGTGGACGATCATCGTTTCGTTCAGCCTCAAGCTTGGGAGCGTCCGCCGCCGCTCAGCCGCGTACGAGGCGGGGTTCTGGGAAGCGCGCGACATCGACGCGTTCCACAAGGACAGCGGTAGGGGCGACGTCGCCTCGGCAAGGGTCGCGGGGGCGGGGCTGGCGGAGTGGCGGCGCTCCACTCAAGGTCCCAAAGTCGACCGCGAGGGCACCCGCCAGCGGCTCGCCCAGGCGATGGAGATCACCGTCGCCGAGGAAAGCGACCGGCTGGCGCAGCGGCTGAATTTCCTCGCCACGGTCGGTTCGGTGGCGCCGTTCGTCGGCCTGTTCGGCACCGTGTGGGGGATCATGAACAGCTTCTTCATGATCGGACAGCAGCAGAATTCGTCGCTGGCGGTGGTCGCGCCGGGGATTTCGGAGGCGCTGTTCGCCACCGCGATCGGCCTTTTCGCGGCGATCCCGGCGGTGATCGCCTACAACCGCTTTTCGCACCGGGTGAACACGCTGGAGGCGCAACTCCAGCGCTTCGCCGACCGCTTCCACGCGACGCTCAGCCGCGAACTGGATGCCGGGTAGATGGCGATGGGACTGGCCGCGGGCGGAAGAGGCCGCCGTCGCCGCCGCGGGCGCGCCCCGATGGCGGAGATCAACGTTACTCCGCTGGTCGACGTGATGCTGGTGCTGCTGATCATCTTCATGGTCACCGCGCCGCTGCTGGTCGCGGGCGTGCCGGTCGACCTGCCCGAAAGCCGCGCCAACGCGCTCGATCAGGAGGCCAATCAGGTGACGCTGGCCATCGACAGGCAGGGCCGGGTGTTCCTTGACGATGTCCCAGTCGCACCAGTGGAGCTGCCACAACGTGTCGATGCACTGCGTTGTGCGGGCCGTAGCGCCGCAGAACGTCCGTTGATCACGCTGCGCGCCGATCGCGGGCTCGACTACGGACGGGTGATGGCGGTGATGGGCGAGCTCAACCGCGCCGGGTGCAACAGCGTCTCGCTGGTCACGCTCGCAAGATGAGTCACTGGCGGTTCATCGCGCGCGCCATAGCCGTCAGCTGAATGGCCGTTCACGCACCCAGTCCGGGCATGAGCCGCGAGGAGCGGATCGGTCTCGCGATCGCGGTCGCGTTGCATGCCGGGCTGGTGGCGTGGCTGGCGTTCGCGCCCTCGCGCAGCACGTTCACGCCTCCGCCCGAGCGGATGACGGTCAGCCTTTCCGACGAGATCGCCCCGGAGGCGACCTCGCCCGAACCGATGGCGCAGGCCGCGCCCGAGACCGCACCTACGCTGGGCGAAGCAGCGCCCGAGCCCGAGCCGTTGCAAGATGCCGTCCCGCCCGAAGCGCAGCCGCGCGTGATCGCCAGTCCGTTGCCCCGCCCGGCGCCGCGTCCCAGCCCGAAACCTGCGATGAAGCCCCCGATGAAGGCCGCCTCGCCGGCCGACACGCGCACCCGCCGCCGCCCAGATGCGCCCGCGGGCGCCAGCCGCGTCGGCAGCGACTTCCTCAAAGGCATTCCGGGCGGCGAAGCGCGCGGGGCGGCGCAAAACCCGCCAGCAGCGCGCGCGGGGCCGCAAGTCGCCGCGTCTCTTGCCCAAGCCATCTCGCGCGCGTTGAAGCCGCGCTGGAATGCGCCGCAGGGTGCCGAGGCCGACCAGCTCGTCACCGTGCTGACGTTCGATCTCAACCCCGATGGCAGCCTGGCCGGGCGGCCGCGTGTCGTCAGCCAGTCGGGCGTGACCGACGCCAACCGGCCGCAGAAGGACCGGCATGCCGAACAGGCGATCCGTGCGGTCCAGCTCGCCGCGCCGTTCGATCTGCCCGCGCAATACTATTCCCTGTGGAAGCACGTCGCGTCCTTCCGCTTCGATCGGAGGCTATCGCAATAATGCCGCGCAAGCTGTTGTATCTCTTGGCCGTTACCGTGTCTGCGCCGCTCGCGGCCCAGCAGGCGACGCCCCCAGCGTCGACCGTGGAGCAGGGCGGCCTGACCGGCTCGGTCTCCGACGAAAGCGAGTGGCAGGACCTTGGCATCGCCATCCCCGGCTTCGCCACCGACCGCGATGTTTCCACTCCCGCGGGCCAAAGCGCTGCACTGGGCCGTCAGCTCGGCGAGGTGATCACCGCCGATCTGCGCAACAACGGGCTGTTCAAGCCGACCGGTCCGGGTTCGCTGCCGGGCATCGCCTACACCGACGTCACCACCCCCCAGTTCGGCATCTGGAGCGGGCGCGGGGCGGACATGCTGGTTCACGGCTATGTCCGCGCAGGCGGCAACGGCCAGCTCACCGTCGGCTGCTATCTCTACGATGTGGCGCTGGGGCAGGAACTGGCGCGGCAGGGCTATGTCGTCGACCCGTCCGAATGGCGCCGCGCGGCGCACAAGTGCGCGGACATGGTCTATTCGCGCCTTTCCGGCGAAAATCCGTTCTTCGACAGCAAGATAGCCTACATCGCCGAGACCGGACCGAAGAACAGGCGGGTCAAGCGCTTGGCGATCATGGATTCGGACGGCGCCAACCACCGCTTCATCACCAACGGCCAGGCCACAGCGCTGACCCCGCGCTATTCGCCCGACTACAAGAGCATCGTCTATCTCAGCTACGTCCAGGGCAATCCGCGGATCTACGTCTACGACATCGGCAGCGGCCAGCAGCGGCTGGTCACCCAAAGCCGCAACCCGACCTTCGCCCCCCGCTGGTCGCCCGATGGCCGTTCGATCCTCTATTCGATGGCGGTTGGCGGCAACACCGACATCTATCGCGTCTCGGCCGGAGGCGGAGAGCCGCGGCGGCTGACCAGCGATCCGGGGATCGACGTCGGCGGCAGCTATTCGCCGGACGGGACGAAGATCGTGTTTGAAAGCGACCGCTCGGGCGCGCAGCAGTGCTACGTGATGGACGCCGACGGATCGAACCAGCGCCGGATCAGCTTTGCCGGGGGGCGCTGCGCCACGCCCGAATGGAGCCCGCGCGGCGACCAGATCGCGTTCACTAACGCCAGCAACTTTCATGTTTCGGTGATGAGCCCGAGCGGCGGATCGGTACGCGAGCTGACCAGCGGCTGGCAGGACGAGGCCCCGACGTGGTCGCCCAACGGCCGGATCATCCAGTTCTTCCGCACCGAACGCGGCAGCGGCAAGGCAGGGCTGTGGCAGGTGGACCTCACCGGGCGCAACTTGCGCCGGTTGCAGACCCCGGTCGATGCCAGTGACCCCGCCTGGGGTCCGGTGCTGCCGTGACTTTAAGATTTACAAGGAGAGCATCATGATCCGCCCCAACGCCACCATCACCGCGTTGCTGCTCAGCGCCGCTCTGGTCGCCTGCGCGAAGAAGCTGCCCAAGGAACTGCCGCCGCAGCCCGGCGATGTCGGCCAGCAGACCACCGACAACGGCGCTGGCGACGGCACGCAAGTGCTGCCCGGCAGCCAGGCCGACTTCATCGCCTCGGTCGCCGCCGACACGATCTATTTCGAAACCGATCGTTACAACGTCGACGCCGCCGACGGCGCGACGCTGCAGAGTCAGGCGGCGTGGCTGGCGCGCTATCCCGCCAAGCGCATCATCGTCGAGGGTCACGCCGACGAACGCGGCACCCGCGACTACAACCTTGCGCTGGGCGAACGCCGGGCGAACGCGGCCAAGACCTATCTGGTCGGTCTGGGCGTCGGCGCCGAGCGGATCCAGACGGTCAGCTATGGCAAGGAACGCCCGGTCGCGCTCGGCTCGGACGAGGCGAGCTGGGCGAGGAACCGCCGAGCGGTGACCGTGACGGTGCAATAGCACCTAAAGCCCTCCCCCGTTGACCCTTCGGGTCAGCTTCGCTTCCAGGGGAGAGGGTTGGGAAAGTGGGCCGGGCGCGACTCGCCCCTCTCTGAGCGGGCTCGTGCGCGCCGCTCTCAAGCCTGCGTATCTCTCCCCATGAGGGGAGAGAGCACGTGACTATCTCGTCCCATCTAGGCTACAGGCCAGTCCATGCCCGCACCGCGCCGATCCGATAACTGGGGTTTCCCGCGCTGGGGCGGCTATGGCAGCAGCCGCGAGACGGTCACCGTGCGGCTGTGCGATCGGCACAACTGCTCCGAAGCGGGCACATGCCCCGCGCCCAAATCGCCCAACAGCCCCGATCGCTGGATGTTCTGTCAAAAGCACGCCGCCGAATACAATTCGGGCTGGGACTATTTCGAAGGGCTGAGCAAGGAAGAGGCCGAGAGCCGCCAGGCCGACGAAACCCGCGAAAACGCGGGCTTCGCCGAAGCCGCGCATTATGGCTGGGCCGGATCAGGCGACGGGAGCCGCACCCGCGACGAGATGCGCGCCCTGGAAGTGCTGGGGCTGGAGGCCGACGCCGATTTCGAGGCGGTCAAGAAAGCCTGGCGCGCCAAGGCCAAGGAAGTCCACCCCGACGTCCGCCCGGGCGACGAGACCGCCGCGAAGGCGTTCCAGGCGCTGCAACTGGCGTACGAGGTGCTGCGGCAGAGCGAAGAGCGGCGGGAGTGGCAGGGGTAGGTGACCCCGGTCGTACTCAAACTCGCCAAGCGCCTGTTAGCTTAGAACTTTCAGTGACGTCTGATCTGCCGCAAGCACCACGTCTTCGTGTCTTCGTGTCAAACCAATTAAAGAACTGCACACTCAAACCTTCGCCAGCGCCTGGTCGAAGTCGGCGATCAGATCGTCAGGGTCCTCGATCCCGATGCTGATGCGCACCAGGTTGTCGGTGATCCCCAGCCTGGCCTTGCGTTCGTCGGGGACCGAAAGGTGCGTCATCGCCGCGGGGTGGCTGGCGAGGGTTTCGGTGCCGCCAAGGCTTACCGCCAGCTTGGCAATGCGCAGGCTGTCGAGGAACGCGAAACTTTCGGCCTCGCCGCCCTTGATGAACAGCGAAAAGGTGCTGCCCGCGCCGTTGCAGTGGCGGCGGTAGATGTCCTGCTGGCGCGCGTCGGCAATCATGCCGAGATAGCCGAGCCCTTCGACCTTGGGGTGCGCGCTGAGGAATTCGCAGACTTTCGCGGCGTTCTCGCCCGCGCGCTGCATCCTGAGCTCGACCGTCTCGAGGCTGCGGAGCAGCATCCACGCGGTGTTGGGATCGGCGATCCCGCCCATCGTGTTGCGCAGCATCCGCACCGGGGTCATCCAGCGCTCGGCACCGGCGATACTGCCGGCGACGAGGTCCGAATGGCCGCCGACGTACTTGGTCAGCGAATAGACCACGATGTCCGCGCCATGGAGCAAGGGCTGCTGCCACAACGGCCCGAGGAAGGTGTTGTCGATCGCGATCGGGCAGTTGCCGTCGAGCACCGCGTTGCGCGCATCGCGCACGGCTTCGACGTCGACCAGGGCGTTGGTCGGGTTGGCGGGGCTTTCGAGATAGATCATCGCCACCTTGCCGCCCTGCTTCTTCGCCATCGCCTGCGCCTGTTCGAGCACGGCCTCGATCTCGCCGCCTTCGGCCCCGGCGGCGAAATCGAGGTAGGTGACGCCAAAGCGGCTCAGCGTCTTGGCGATGAAGCCCTCGCTGGCGGCGTAGAGCGGCCCCGAATGGACGATCACGTCGCCCGCCGAGCAATTCGCCAGCAGCAGCACGCAGATCGCGGTCATCCCGCTGGAAAAGCACAAGGCATCCTCGGCCTCGTCCCAGATCGCCAGACGGTCCTCGAGGATTTCCTGGTTGGGGCCGTTGAAGCGGCCGTAGACGAGGCCTTCGGCGCCGCCCGCGCGCTTGCCGGTGATGCCCTCGAAGTGGCGCTTGCCCGCCGCCGCGCTCTCGAACGCGAAAGTGCTGGTGAGGAACACCGGCGGCTTGAGCGCGCCTTCGGACAGTTGCGGGTCGTAGCCGTGGCCCATCATCAGCGTGGCGGGCTTGAGCTTGCGCCCGGCGAGCTTGGCGATGGCGGGCTTGGGCTTGAGGCGGGGGATCTTGGGGGTGTCGGTCATGCCTCGCCGCTACGCTCGATTGGTTTCACCGGCAACCGGAATCGGGTCAGAATCGCGATCGCCAGCGATAGCGCGACAAGCGCGACGCCGAGCGGTGGCAGGACCTTGGCGAACGCCGCGGCGACGGCGTTGGGCGTAGCGCTCACCCGTTCGATCAGCCAGGCCAGTGCGGCCAGCGCGGTAAAACCGGCGAGCGCGAGGCGGGCAGGGCGGTAGTACCGGGTGCGCGAGCCGACCACGAGCGCGGGGAGGAGCAGCAGGACCAGCGCCAGTTGCACCGCCTCGATCCCCAGGTTGAACCCCAGGATCGCCGTGCCCCGCGCCAGCACCGTCGCCCCGAAGCCCGAGATCACCGTGGCGAAGGCGAGGCCATGGACCAGCCCGAAGCCGAACGCGACGAACCGCTCGCGCCCCGGAAACAGCGGGTGCATCGCGTGGATCGCGCTGACCAGCACCGACAGCGCGATTCCCGCCTCGACCGGCGCGGTCGGCAGCCGCGCCCCGAACAGCGCGGCCAGGATCAGCGTGGTGCTGTGGCCGATGGTGAAGGCGGTCACGATCCACGCCAGTGCGCGCAGAGTGTCGCGCATCGGGCGCACGGCGCCCCAGCGGCCTCCCGCCGCGATCAAGGGCGCGGGCAGAAGCAGGGCGAGCAGGAACAGCAGGTGGTCGTGGCCTTCGAGGATGTGCCGGGCGCCCAGCCGGAACGCCCCCAGCAGCAGCGCGCCATGGCTGGCGGCGCCGCGATCGATCGCCAGCGTTCGCTGCCCCGCGGTGAAACTGCCGAGCAGATCGTTGCCTTCGCCCACCCCCTTCGCCAGATCGCCCGAGACCGAAACCAGCGCGAAGTGACTGTCGGCCTCACGGATCACCGCGTCCCATCCCAGCGTCAGCCGGCGGTCGGGGGCGCCGGCGGGCGGGGTGTAGGTCAGCGTGGCAATGATGTCCGGCCCGCCGGGCGCGGACTCGACCCGCAGCTCGCTCAACGCCACCGCCCAGCGGCGACCGTCGGGCGCGGTGGCCGTGGTGTGGGCGGGGATATACCCGCGCAAGTTGGCCAGGTCGTTGGCGGGGCGGCCCGTGGCGAAACGGTACTCGGCCTCCGGGATCAGCACATCGGCGCGCATCACGCCCGGCTCGAAGCGCAGACGGATTTCGGAGTTTGGCGTGAGGTGGGCGAGAGCGGGGTGGGCGAGGAGGGCGAAGAGCAAAGCGAAGATGATCGCTAATCCACCCCGACCAAGATCCACCATCCGCTCATGTCGAGCGAAGTCGAGACACGCACGCAACGTCGCGCGAAGGCGTCTCGGCTGCGCTCGACACGCGCGGGCAGGGGGGGTCTTGTACGAGCGACCGTCAGTCATGCCCGAACCAGATCAGCCGGGTGCGCGGGTCGGCGGCGCGCGGGTTGATCGCCTCGGCCCTCGCGCGCGCGGCGGCGCTGCCCGCGGTGTCGCCAAGCGCGGCAAGCACCTCGGCGCGGGCGATCTGCTGTCCGGCGCTGACCCAGCCTTGCGCATCGGCGCGGTCGAGTGCGGCAAGCGCCTCGCGCGGCTTCCCCGCCGGCAGCAGCGCGCGCGCGAACAGCACCAGGTTCGGCGCCTGCGGTCGCGCCGCGGCGTCGGCTTTGGCGAAAACCAGCGCCCGCGCGGCGCTGCCGACCGTGAGTTCGTGCTCAGCCCGATGATGGACGACGGCCTCGGGGAACGATCGCGCGCGCGCTTCCCAGCCCGCCGCAGCCCGCGCCGCCCACGCCCGGCTTTCCGGGCCCTGGCCCTGCAAGCGCAAGAGATGGGCCAGCGCATCCTGCACTTCGAGCCGCCCGGTGCGCCTGGCGACGATCCCGTATGCGCGGATCGCATCGCCGGTGCGCCCGGCGATGGCGAATTGCTGCGCGGCATAGGCATCGGCCAACCAATAGCCGGGAAACACCCGCTGGGCCGCGCCGATCCAGCGCCCGGCGCCGTCCCAGTCGCCGGTCATATAGGCGACGGTCGCGCGCTGGAGCATGAGTTCGGCAAGGACCACCGGTTGCTGGCGCGGCTTGGCGATCAGCTCCTCCAGCTCGCGCGCCGCCGCCGCCCGGTCGCCGCGGTACGCATCGAGCATCGCGCCGCGCAGACGGATCCCGGTGGCACGGTCGATCTTGAGCGCGCGGCCGAAGTCTTGGGCGGCACGCGCCAGGTCTCCCTTTTGTAGGGCGACGTCGCCGCTCAACGCGGCGGCGTCGGCGGTGTCGGCGGGTTCGGGCACCGCCGCGCGAGACACCCTCGCCAGCGCGCCTTCCGCCTGATCGAGCCGATGGACCAGCACCGCGAGCACCGCGTGCTCGAGGGCCGGACCGGAAGGATCGGGCGCCTCGGCCAATCCGCGATCGAGCAGCGCGTCCGCCTCGGCCAGATCGCTATAGTCGCCCGCCAGCCGCCATCGTGCTATCAGGGCGCGCGCCAGAACCTCGCCGCGCAGCCATTCGCCGGGGCCGATGGCATAAGACTTTCGCGCGGAGTCCAGATGGCTCTCCGCGCTTTCTAGGGCTGCAGGATACGTCGCCGGACCATAGCCGGGCCGGATGGTCGCCGGGTCGAGTTGCGGCGCTGCGTCATGAGGACGCCAGCGATCCCATCCCGCACCCAGCGCAATCAGGATCACCGCCGCCAGCGCGAGCAGCAGCGGCCGGCGCAACGCGCCGCGCGAGTGCGGTCGAGACGAAACGGAGCGGGTCATTGGCAAGCCTCTGGACCCGCTCCGCTACGCTGTTGCCTGCCCTATTTCGAGCAGGGCGTGAGGTTCAGCCCGATCAGGTCATCCGCCAGTGCATTATGCAGTGCGGTCAACTGCGCGACGATCTCGGGCACGAAAGTGCTGGCCGCATCGTCGCTCGGATTGGCGTCGTTGAAGGCGTTCTTCATCGTCGTTCCGATCAGCGCTGTCGCCACTGCGGGCTGGCCCATTCGGTCGACCCGAACATAACTGCTCGCCGGGTCGGTGCGGAAATTGAACGCCGTTCCGGTCCCAGCGCTGGGCTGTCCGCCGTTGGCCGGTGCGAAGAACGGAAACGTCGTCGTCACCGCGCTATCCGCCGGGGGGTTGAGTGGCAGGCCGGCCAACAGCGCCGGACTGTGCTTGGTCATGTCGAGCAACAGCACCGCAAGGGTGACGTCGATCACCGGATCGTTGAGCTGGCGTCCGTTGGGGAAACCGCTGGCCACGCCGAAGTTCAGCTTCACGGTATCGGGAAGGACCAGCGACGCCGGGGTCGCGCCGCCCGTTCCCGGAATGACTTGGCTCAGACACGCGCTGACGTCGCGGCCGGTCGGGCTGGGGGTGGGTGACGGCGTGGGCGTCGGCGTGGGCGTCGGGGTCGGCGTGACCGCGACGGGCGGGGGCTGGTTGTTGCCGTTGCCGCCTCCGCAGGCGGCCAAGGTGATCGCCAGCGCCAGCGGGGCGGCGGCGAGAAGCGAACGGCGCGTGGCCGCAAACGAGAACGTGCTCATCACAGCTGCCCTCCGAACCGCGAGGTCGTCGTCCAGACATCGATCGAGTTGGTGTTGCCTCCCAGCCGCGACTTGGGGATCTCGATCACGAACACCGTGTCGTT
Organism: Novosphingobium sp. Gsoil 351; assembly: GCF_009707465.1. NCBI lineage: Bacteria > Pseudomonadati > Pseudomonadota > Alphaproteobacteria > Sphingomonadales > Sphingomonadaceae > Novosphingobium > Novosphingobium sp. Gsoil 351. Next base: position 630,890 of record NZ_CP046120.1, on the reverse strand, counting down.
CTTGTTGGCGAAGAAGTTGCGGGTCTTGTCGAACATCAGCGTGCCGCTGGCGCGCGTGGCCTTGAAGCCTTGAAGGTCGAAGAAGAACGGATCGTCGCGCAGCCCGGCGTAAACGCGCACGCCGTCCTTGCTGAGGATCTGCTCGACCGGGCCGACGATGGCGCCGTTCACTCCAGGAACGTTTTCGACCGAAATGCCCGACCCTGTGCCGTTGGTCGCGGGACCGAAGCGAAAGCGAATTCCGACATCGGCCGAGGTCGCGGGGGCGCTGGTCGAGATGTTGAGATTGTAGAGCACATCGCGATCGTAGAATGCTGGCACCCCGGCGACTTGCGGACCGGCGAAACTTATCGCGAAGTAGGCGTTGGTGGCGTCGGAAAACGCATAAAGGTCGGCGATGTCCGCCGGGGTATCCGGTGTGGTGTCCACCGCCGGATCGGTTCGGGCGGGCGGATCGAGGTGATCTGCGGACCACGCCAGCTGGCCGGGTACGAGCACCATTGCGGCTCCTGCGACCGCCACCACGGCGGCGCCCAGAGCCAGTCTACGTTTGAGTTGCATGTCGGGCATCCCTTCCTCTCACGCTCGTGGCGCGGCGGCAGGATGGCCACCGGGACAAACGTGAATCCTCGTCTGCAACCCGCTGGAGGCTTTCAACCTCTGTTAACGTCCACAATAGGTATGTCGTGCGTCGGTTCCCAGTGCTGTGATTTAAACCACTGCCGGTGTTTCGTTACGCTATCGTGGCGACGGTCCACACGACCCCGACCATCAGCACTATCCCGGCCAAATCGAGCAAAAGCCCTGCCTTGAGCACGCGCGGCAGGGCAATGTGGCCGGTCGCCCATGCGAGCGCGTTGGGGCCGGTCCCGGCGGGCAGCATGAAGCCCCAGCTCGCCGCCAGCGCGGCGGGAAGGGCGAGCAACACCGGGTCAGCGTCCAACGCCACGACCAGCGCGGCGACTACCGGCATGATCCCGCTGGCCGCAGCGACGTTGCTCGCGAATTCGGTGACCAGTACCACGAACCCGACCACAACCAGCGCCACCACGATGAGCGGAACCGCCCGCAGCGGGAGCAGCATCTGACCCATCCAGTCGGCCAGCCCGCTGGCGCTCATCCCCATGGCGAGGCTGAGTCCGCCACCGAACATAAGGAGCACGCCCCACGGGGCGCGGTTGGCTTCCGCCCAAACGATCAGGCGGCGGCCACTGCCGTCGGGGATCAGGAACAGCGAAATCCCGGCGATCGCGGCGATCGTCCCGTCGGTCAGCCCCCCTTGGGAAAGAGTGGCTCGGTCAGCGGCTGGGTGACCCAGGCGAGGACCGCTAGCAGAAACACCGGAAGCAGCCGCTTTTCCGGGGTCGACCACGCCGTCTCGCCCGCAATGGCGTCGCGCGCGGCGACCGGATCGAACTCGTCGTGCGAAAGCCGCTGTACCCGCGCGACGATGAACGCTGCCAACGGGACCGAGACAATCACCAGCGGCACGCCGTAGCTCGACCACTCGGCAAACCCGATCTTCATGCCAAGGCTCTCGCGCAGCAACCCCGCGGCGATGGCGTTGGTCGGGGTTCCGACCAAAGTGCCGTAGCCGCCCAAAGTCGCGGCGAACGCCACCCCCATCGGAAGGGCTCCGGCCATTCCGTCGGTCTGGCCCTCCTTGACCCCGCCCGAGGCAAGGATGGCCAGCGCCATCGGCATCATGATGAACGCGGTGGAGGTGTTGGAGATGAACATCGAGATCAGCGCGGTCGCGCTCATTACGCTCAGCAGCAGGCCGAAGCGGGTATCGCCCGCACGGCTCAGAATCGCGCGGGCGAGCCGGCGGTGGAGCCCGGTCCTCTCGATGGCGAGGCCGAGGAACGCGCCGCCCAGGAACAGGAACATTATGGGCGAATAATACGCCGAGGCGGTCTTGTTGGCGTCCGCCACGCCGAGCAGCGGCATGACCACGAACGGAAGCATCGCGGTGACCGACAGCGGCAGAGCCTCGGTCATCCACCAGGCCGCCATCCAGATTACCAGCCCCAGCGTCGGCCAGGCGAGCAGCGGCATGCCGGCGGGTGCGGGGAGGGCGAGTGTCAGCAGGAACGCGGTCAGCCCCACCCAGAAGCCGATGCGGCGAGCGGTCATTGGGGCCCCTGGGTTGTACTGTGGCGGGTGTCCTTCGACAGGCTCAGGACGAGCGGGTACTTCTAACAGCGATTACAACAACGTCCGTTCGTCTGGAGCTTGTCGAAGGACCGCTCTCTCTTCGCGCGGCTGCGTGATTTGGCACGACGACAAGAACGGTGCTTCGGCAAGCCAAGCACGACCGGTATGAAATTTTACTTCGGCGACAGCACCATCAGCATCTGACGACCCTCCATGCGGGGGTAGGCCTCGATCTTGGCGACTTCGGCGGTGTCGTCCTGGACCCGGCGGAGCAGGGCCATGCCGAGCTGCTGGTGCGAGAGTTCACGGCCGCGAAAGCGGAGCGTTACCTTGACCTTGTCGCCATCCTCGATGAACCGGTTCACGTTGCGCATCTTCACATCGTAATCGTGATCGTCGATGTTCGGACGCATCTTGATCTCCTTGATCTCCTGCGTCTTTTGCGTCTTGCGCTGGGCGTTGGCCTTCTTCTGCGCTTCGTACCGGAACTTGCCGACGTCGAGGAACTTGCACACCGGCGGATCGGCGTTGGGAGAGACTTCGACTAGGTCGAGCCCGACCTCAGCCGCCTGCTCGATCGCCTCGCGAGTGTACATGACGCCGATGTTCTCGCCGTCCTGGTCGATCACGCGGACCTTGTCCGACTGGATCATCCCGTTGAAGCGCGGGCCGCTTTTGACAGGGGGCGTCATCATGCGCCGGGGTGGGGGTGCGATAGGTGTGGCTCCTTGGAGGTTTAAGTATGCGAGCGCGCCTTACTGCGAAACCGCGCTTTGGGAAAGGGGGCGTGGACGCGCGCTAGGCGGTGGCTCGCCACAGCGGGAAGCGGGCGACCTGGCCACCCGCCGCGACAAGCGCGTCGATGGCCCGCGCGGGTTGCATCGCCTGAAGGATTGCGGGGTCGGCGGCGCTCATTCCACCGGTCAGCGCGCCGAACGCGGGGAGGACCATGCGGGTTTCGCTGGCGACGGCGCAGGGTCGCGCGATGCGGCGCCCGCGATGGACGACGGTGAACTTGGGGTGCCAATGGCCCGAAAGTTCACACCGCGTCTCGCCGCTCTTGGCCCGATGGCGCAAGATGACGCCGCCGATCTCGATCTCGTCGGCAAGCGTGCCTCCGGCGACGGCTTCGGCCTTCGCATCGTGATTACCGGTGATCCACACCCACTCGACAGCGCGGGTCAAGGCGGCGAGCATGCCCGCGGCGTGCGGCTCGAGCCGGGTCGGCCCGGCGTTGTCGTGAAAATTGTCGCCCAGGCAGAACACCCGCCGCGCGCCCGTCGCGCGGATCGCGAGAGCCACGCGTTCCAATGTCGCCCGGCTGTCATAGGGTGGCAGCATTTGGCCGTGGAGTGCGTAGAAGCTCGATTTTTCGAGGTGCAGGTCGGCCACCAGCAGCGCGGAATCACGCGGGCGAAACAGCGCGCGATCTGCGCTCAGCAGCCATTCCTCACCAGCGAACGAAAAGGGAACCATGGCGGCGATGTGCAGTCTCGTCCGCGGTTTGGCAAGTGCCTATGGCAGCCAGTTCGCCCATTCGGCCAACTGCCACAGCCCCAACATCAAAAACAGGAGCGCAGCCGCCGTCCGCGTCGCCTTCAACGAGACCCGCCGGGTAAGCGCCTCACCGAACAGCACCGCGGGAGTGTTGGCCAGCATCATTCCGAGTGTCGTTCCCGCAGCAACGATGCCGACCGCTTGATAGCGAGCGCCAAGTGCGATCGTCGCGACCTGGGTCTTGTCGCCCATCTCGACGAAGAAGAACGCCACCAGCGTGGTCAGGAACGCGCCGCCGTGGCTTTTGACGGCGGCATCGTCGTCATCGAACTTGTCGGGCACCAGCGTCCATGCCGCCATCGCGATGAAGCCCAGCGCAACGGCGAGGCGGAACCACGATGCGTCGAGTAGCGCGGCAGCTTCTTTCCCGACCAGCGCGGCGAGCGCGTGGTTGGCCAGCGTCGCGGCTAGGATGCCGACCAGAATCGGTACCGGCGCGCGCAGTCGAGCAGCCAGAATGATTGCCAGCAGCATCGTCTTGTCGCCGATCTCGGCGAGCGCGACGATCGCGGTAGAAGTAAGGAAGGCCGATAGCATTGCGCCGGGGCCTTTGGGGCACCCGGCGCACGTTTGCTAGAGGTATCGCCAGGTCAACGGCAGCGCGCGGTCGAGCGGTTCTGATCGACTTCACGGCCCAGCAACGCGCCAGCGGCGGCGCCCAGGATCGTGCCGGTGGTGCGGCTGCCATGGGTGTCGATTGCGCGCCCGACCAGTGCGCCAGCCGCGCCCCCGACCAGCAGGCCGGTGGTGCCGTCGCCGCGCCTGCAGCGATAGCGTCCATCGTCACCCCGCCAATAGCGGATACCGTTGTCGGTCGAGTAGTAGCGCGGCTGAGCGTAGGCATCGTGCGCGCGGCGGCCGTGCGCGGGGGCCCAGGGCGGCGGATCGGCATAGGCGGTGCCGACGGGAAGGGCGACGGCGGCCATGGTGGCGGCGATGAGGGTCTTCCTCAACATGACGATTCTCCTGAATGAGGGGATTAGCGGCAGCGTGCGCGCGAACGGCTGCGCTCGACCTCGCGGCCGAGCAGCGCGCCAGCGGCGGCGCCGACGACGGTGCCGGTGGTGCGGCTGCCGTGGGTATCGATCGCGCGGCCGACCAGCGCGCCCGCGGCACCACCGATCAGCAGCCCGGTGGTGCCGTTGCTGCGCTTGCAGCGATAGCGCCCGTCAGTTCCGCGCCAGTACTGGATACCGTTATCGGTCGTGTAATAGCGCGTACCGTGCCTTGCTTCGGCAGTCACCGCGGTGGCGGGCAGGACCATGGCGGTCGCGAGTGTAAGGGCGAGTGTGGTCTTGAGCATGAGGAGCCTCCCTTATCTGGTTTCGCTCAAATGCCCTTGCGGGCGGTTCGGGTCTTAATGCCCAATCTCGTTCATCGGTCCCCAACCTCAGATGAACGAACCAGATTAACACGCAGGGAGCGACGAGCCGTGCGTCGGCAGCGGCCAGATGACCCAGATCAGATGCCGGCGTACCACTGATAACCCGAGCGATCCTCCCAATAGCCGCCCTTTCCCCCGGCGATTCCCTGAAGGCTCGCCACTGCCTCGATCCGCTCGACATATTTGGCCTGCTTGTAACCCAACTGGCGTTCGATTCGCATCCGCAGCGGCGCGCCGTTCTTGACGGGTAGCGGTTCGCCGTTGAGCGCGTGGGCGACGATCGTCTGGGGATGGAGCGCATCGATCAGATCGATGCTCTCGTAGTACTTGGTCCCCGAAAGCACATCGGCGCAGTGGAACACGATGAACTTGGCTTCGGGGCGCAGGCCCGCCGCGCGCAACAGATTGCCCAGCGGTACCCCGGTCCACTGGCCGATCGCGCTCCATCCCTCGACGCAATCGTGGCGCGTGATCTGGGTGCGCTGGGGCAGCGCGTGAAGCTGGGTCAGCGACAGCGACAGCGGGCGCTCGACCAAACCATCGACGGCCAACCGCCAGTCGGCGAACGCATTGGCAAGATGGGCTGCATAGGCCGGGGTGCTGGGCGCGATTGTGCCATTGCCGCGGAATGCCGGTGAAATATCTTCCACCGAAAATTCGCGGGCGAGCGCGGTGCGCTTGGTCAGTGAGCGCTGGATGCTCAGATTCCAGTCCTCGACCGTGGCGAGCAGCGACGCGCCAGGGCCGCTCTGCGCGACCTTGGTGCATCCCGCGACCAGCCCGCCGAGCAGGCTGGCGACAAGTCCGCGCCGTCCGATCATGCCGAGACTCCTTCGGCGGAGCCGCCGGTGATCATGTCGCGGACCTGGCGGGCCGGGCCCGACAGCAGCACCGCAAGGATGTGGAGGACGAAAAATGCGAACAGCCCCCACGCCACGATGAAATGGATCGAACGGGCCGACTGGCGGCCGCCGAACACGTCGAGCACCCACGGAAAGGCGGCGTTCATTGCGGGCGAGAGGGTCAGCCCAGTCAGCACCATCAGCGGCAGTCCGACGAATATCACCGCGATGTAGAGATATTTCTGAAGCAGGTTGAACGCGCTACCACTTGGCGGATCGAACTTCAGGCTGAGGTGGTGAGCCAGGTCCTCGCGCATCGCGGCGAAGGTCAGATCGCGCCGCCGCAGCCGGAATTCGCGGCCGTGCCGCGTGAGCGGCAGGATTGTCAGGAACAGCAGCAGCGCGAACGCGAACGGCCACGCGGCCAGGAAATGCCACAACCGTGCCTCGGCCAGCGAGTAGTATCCCGGAATCGTCATCCATGCGGGGAAGTGCGGCAGGCGCAGCCAGGCGGTCGCCGGATCGGATCCGTACTGGCCCCAGTAAAGTTGCGGGTGCGCGTTGGAGATGTTGAGCCCGGAGAAGAACAGAACGCCGATGGCCACGGCGTTGACCCAATGCCAAAGCCGGGTGACGAGCGTGTGGCGGTGCCGCACGGTCATGGACGACTGCCTGGCATCGGACGCGCCCCACCAAGACCTTCGAAATCCATGGCACACTCCCGCCGTGAACGGGCCCAAATCCCGCTCCGTCGCGTCATACCTTGGAAAGCGTCTCGCGGTCATGCATTTAAGGCATCGTCGGCCCACGCGGGTCTGCGGCCGCAGGGCCATGTTGGGGGAACCGTTTTGCCGTCCGGACTAGTCGCGCTGCTCGATGACGTGGCGCTGATCGCGCGTGCCGCAGCCTCCTCGCTGGACGATGTCGGCGCGGCCGCGACCAAGGCGGGGACCAAGGCGGCGGGCGTGGTGATCGACGATGCCGCGGTGACGCCGTCTTACGTCACCAACTTCACACCGGATCGTGAACTGCCGATCATTTGGCAGATCACCAAGGGATCCTTGCGCAACAAGTTGCTGATTTTGCTGCCGGTGGCGCTGCTGCTCAGCGCGTTCCTGCCGTGGGCGATCACCCCGCTGCTGATGCTGGGCGGACTGTTCCTGTGCTACGAAGGCGCGGAGAAGGTGATCGAAAAGCTGGGCGGGGCGCACCACGGCGATACGCTGGAAGACCCGATCGAGGACATTGCGGCGTTCGAGAAGGCGCGGATTTCGGGCGCGGTGCGGACCGACCTCATCCTCTCCGCGGAAATCATGGCGATCGCGCTGGCCGAGGTCTCCGATTCCCCCATCCTCCAGCGCGCGATCATCCTCGCCGTGGTCGGCGTGGTGATCACCGTCCTGGTCTACGGAGCGGTCGCGCTGATCGTGAAGATGGATGATGTCGGCCTGCACCTCAGCAAGCGCGAGGGCGCCGGCACGCAGGCGCTCGGCCGGTTTCTGCTGCGGGCGATGCCGTGGCTGCTGACCGTGTTGTCGGTCATCGGCACGGTGGCGATGCTGTGGGTCGGCGGCGGGATCATCCTCCACGGGCTGGAGGAACTCGGCGTCCACCGCCCCGCCGACCTGGCCCATTCGATCCAGCACGCCGTCGAGCACGCCACCGGGCCGATCGCCGCCATAACCGGCTGGCTGGCTTACGCCACAGTCTCGGCGATCGTCGGGCTGGTGCTAGGCGCGATCGTCGCGTTCGTGCTCCACAAGGTGTTGCGCATCGGCGCGCATTGATGCGCCGCTAGAAATCGACCCCCGCCTTGATCCCGAAGATTTGCGGCTTGACCGGATAGACCCGTGAATACTGGCCGCAGATCTGCGTGGCGCAGGCCGTGTTGAGGCTGAGCGCACCGCGCTTGTCGAAGGCGTTCTGGATGTAGGCCTCGATCCGCCAAGAATCCCACTTGAGCCCGGCCGAGAAGTCGAAAGTGGTGAAACCCTTGGTGTTTCCGACCGCGGCCACGTCGGCATCGCTCAGGAACGAACGGGTCCCACCCTGGTGGAATACCGCGCCCTGGACGAAACCGGTCGCGCTCGAGACAGGGAATTCATAGCGCGCAGTGGCGTTGCCCTTGAACTTGGGTTGGACCGGCAGACGGGTACCCTTCGCCGCGGCGGGGGGAACCCCCGGGGTGCAGACGATGTTCTTGGTAACGGGATCGACCTGGCAGAAATCGGTGGTCAATTGCGCGTCGACGTAAGTCCCCGCAGCGCTCAGGATCAGGCCGCCGAAGCGCGCGCTGATGTCGCCCTCCACGCCATAGATCCGCGCATCGCCCGCGTTGTAGGTGTTGGTCACCCCGTTCTGGCCGAGCGGAACGAGCCCGAACTGCAGGTCCTTCCACTTCTCGTAAAACGCCGCGGCGTTGAAGTAGACCCTGCCGACGTGCGCCTTGGTGCCGATCTCGAAGTTGTCGAGCGTGTCCGAGGTGAACGGATTTACCCCGGCGCGGCGGTTATTGCCCCCAGGACGGTAGCCGCGGCTGACGGTGCCGTAGATCATCAGGTCGTCGCTCGGTTTCCACCTGAGGCCACCCTTCCAGATCACCCCGCTTTCGACGTTCTTCTTCCTGACATTGGCGCAGCCGGTATCGATCGCGTCGCTGGGCAGGCAAGTCGCGGGATTGAGGCTGCCTGTTGTGCCGGAAAAGCCGAAGATCGTGTTCTTGGCGATGAAACCGCGGATGCCCGCGATCGCGGTAAGGTTGGGCAGAATGTCGAACTCGCTTTGCGCGAACATCGCGTAGTCGCGGTCGATCCGCTTGATCCGCGTGTGGAAGACGGAGTTGCCGTTGAAGATGCCGGCAAACGGAACCAGCCAGTTCGGCGGGTCGTCCCGCACCGGAACCGCTGAAACGCCCTGGATCTCGTAGTCGGCGCGGATCGCATCGGTCTGACGCTGCATGAACAAGCCCGCGGTCAGGCGGAATCGGTTCTCGCTTGGCGAGGAGACGCGCAGCTCGTTGGTCACCTTGGTGTAGATGTCGCCCAGGATCGAGTTCTGCGTAGGATCGATAAACTGCCCGTTGGCCAGCGGGTAATACGTGGCATACGATCCGTAAGTATCGTAAGCGACCGAATAATAAGAATAATCCGCCAGGTTATCGACCTTGCGGCGGAAATAGCCGCCGGCATAAGTCACGTCCCAGTCGCTCAACTTGCCCTGGATCGTGAGCGCCGCCTGGTACCAGCGATCGTCGTTGCGGCTGGGCAGATAGTCGGTGACCTTGAGATCGCCCTTGCGCGGATCGTAGAGAAACCCGCCGTGGCTGACCTGCTTCTGGTAGATGATTTGCGGGGTAGCGGTCCAATCCTCGTCGAGATCGATCTTCAGCGCGGCGCGGCCGCCGTAGGTCTCCACGTCGTTGTAGTCGTTTTCGACCAGCGCGGCGTTATTGACCGTCAGGTTGGTGAGCCCGTTGGGATCGCTCGCCGCATCGTCGAGCGTGAAGGTACGGGTGCCGGGGATGTTGTCGATGTAGCCGCCGGCCTTGGTGTAGAACCCGACCACGCGCAGCGCCATCTTGTCGCTGATCGGAAGGTTGACCATGCCCTCGACCTGGCCGCCATAGTCGCCCTTGCCGAATTTGTTGCCTTCGACGTCGATGCTGCCCTCGAAGGTATCGAGCTTGGGCTGGTTGGTGATGATCCGCAGCGTGCCAGAGAGCGAGCTCGCGCCGAACAGCGTGCCCTGCGGCCCGGCGAGCGCCTCGACCCGGGCGATGTCGTAGACGTGGAAGTCGACCGTCCCCGCGATCGTGGTGACAGGGATTTCGTCTACGTAGAGACTGCTGGTTGGTAGCGGGCCGATGTGGAGGCCGTCTCCGCCGCTCGATACTCCGCGAAAGAAAATCTGCGACTGGCTCGGCCCGAGCGACTGGAAGCTGACGCTGGGGAGCAGTTTTGCATAATCGTCGAAGCTGGCGACCTGCGCGTTTTTCAGCTTCTCCTCGCCCAGCGCGATGATCGAGATCGGCACGTCCTGGAGGTTTTCCTCGCGCCGGTTGGCCGTGACGACGATGTCGCCACCCGTCTCTTCATCGGCCGACTGCGGCGTGTCCTGGGCGAATACCGCCTGCGGCGCGGCGAGCATGGTGGTGGCGAGAAGCACGGGAACGGCGCGGCGCGCCAGCGTGGTCGGTGTCATAAGTCGCCCTCACGTCTTATATGATTTGATGTACTTATCCTCTCCGGATTTTGCTGCAATGCAAGACGAGGGTCTGCAAGCCGCATGAATTTGCCGATGGGCGTTGCCCGAACGCCACGCTTCAGGTGGGAATGGCGTAGTCCGTGAGGACCCTGCCGAGCGCCTCGCGCAGCGGCCCGAGGTGAGCATCGTAGCGCCGCCACTGGCCAAGCCCGTCGCGATTGACCGGGCGCCGCACCTGCTCGCTGCTGGCGGTGCGCACCGCGCGGGTGTTCTCGTGGAAGCGCAGGCAGTCATCTTCGAAATCGAGGCCAAGTGCGGCCAGCAGAGCGCGGACCTCTGCCTCCGGATCGGCGACCAGCGCTTCGTGGAACACACGGGTCACCGCGCCGGGCATGACCACATCGAAGTGCGCCATCAGCCGGACGTAGTCGCTGTAATACGTCCCGATATCCGCCAGATCATAAGAAAACGCCTGGCCCCGCGCGAAGTGCTGCCGGAAGTTGGAAACCCCGCAGTCGAGCGGATGGCGGCGCGCATCGACGATCTTGGCGTCGGGAAGGATCGCCTTGATGAAGCCGACATGGGCCCAGTTGTTGGGCAGCTTGTCGATGAAGAACGGCTTGTGGGACTTGCGCTGGATGCGGGTGCGGGCGAGGAACTCCTCGCCGAGCGCCCGGCGCTCGTCCGCTGACAAGGCGGCCAGCTTGGCGGAAAAGCCTCGTTCGTCCGACGCGAGCCTTGAGACCATAGCGGGGATGTCGGGGAGTTCCATCGTCCCTTCCACCTGGCTGTGGCAGGCCAGGATCTGCTCAATCAGCGTCGAACCCGAACGCGGCAGGCCGACAATGAAGATCGGGTCCGGCGCGGCGCATCCGTCGGTCAAGCTGCTGACGAACTCGGGGGTGAACAGCGCGATCGTGCGATCGACCGCGCGGCTCGTTTCCATGGCATCGTAAGGCAGGTCGGCGCGCCGCAGCCGGTTGGCCACGAGATAATTGTCGAAGGCGTCGTCGCTTTCGCCGGCATCCTCCAGCGCCTTGGCCAAGGCGAAGTGCAGGTGAAAGCGATCCTCCTCAGCGAGGTCAGCCCCCGTCAGCGCCGCACGCATCGCGACGACGTCCGCCTGAGCAAACCTTACTGTCTTGAGGTTCGCGAGGCTCCACCACACCTCGCCGAGAGACGGTTGAAGCGCAATTGCCTTGCGATAGGCGGCGACACTGTCCTCGCTTCGGCCAACGGTCTTGAGTGCATGGCCATAGCTCATCCAAATGCGCGGATGGCCAGGTGGCTTCTCGAGCACCGTCTCATAGAGTGTTAGCGCTTCGTCGAATTCGCCGACTTTGGTCAACGCCGCGGCACGCAAGTTGGCATGGCCGAGGTGCTCGGGCTCCGCGGCGATCAGCGTGTCCAGTTCGGCGAGCGCCTCGGGGGTACGGTTCTGACGGTGGAGCACGGTCGCCAGGTTGGAGCGGGCGGCGTGGAAGGCGGGCGCGAGTTCCAGCGCGCGGCGCAGCAGGTTCTCGGCATCGCGGTGCCGCCCGATCCGCCCGGCCAACTCCGCCAGCATGCGGATCGCGGCGACGTCCGTGGGAATCGCCTTGAGCCGGGCCTTGAGCCGAGGCTCGGCCTCGCCCAGACGGTTGTCGGCCAGCGCGAGCGCGGCACGCTGGAGTTCTGGATCGTGGGCCGCCGCGTCGATCGCCGCGAGTTCTGCCTGCTCGGCCTCGGCGACGCGGCCCAGCGCGCGCAATGCCCGCCCGGCCAGCCGCCAGGCGTCGGCATCGGGCGGATCGGTTCGGGTTAGCGGGCGCAGCGCGGCGAGCGCGGCGGCGGGATTGTCGGCGAGAAGTTGCCGCGCCTGCGCAAGCGCCGCCGCACGCCGCGTGCCGTTCACCCGAGTGCGGCCTGCTTTTCCTCGGCCAGCCGATCCAGTTCGGCGCGGCTCTTCTTCTCCGCGGCGGTCTTGAGCTGGCCGCAGGCGGCGTCGATGTCGCGGCCGCGCGGAGTGCGCACGGGCGCGCTGATTCCCCCGGCGAAGACGATCTCGGCGAATTGCCGCACCCGCTCGGGCGGCGAAGTCCCATAGGGCGCGCCGGGCCAGGGGTTGAAGGGGATCAGGTTGACCTTGGCCGGGAGCTTGTACTGCTTGAGCAGGCGAACCAGTTCGCGGGCATCGTCGTCGCTGTCGTTGACCCCATCGAGCATCACGTATTCAAACGTGATCCGCCGCGAATTCGACGCGCCGGGATAAGCGGCGCAGGCGGTCAGCAGCTCGTCTAGCCCATACTTGCGGTTGAGTGGGACGATCTCGTCGCGCACTTCCTTGGAGGTGGCGTGAAGCGAGACCGCCAGGTTGACCCCGATTTCCTCGCCCGCGCGTGCCATCATCGGCACCACCCCGCTGGTCGAAAGCGTGATCCGGCGCTTGCTCAGCCCCAGCCCGTCGCCGTCCATCACCAGCCGCAGCGCATCGCGTACGTGCTCGAAATTGTACAGCGGCTCGCCCATCCCCATCATCACGATGTTGGTCAGCAAGCGGCCGTCGCTGGTATAGTCACCGCCGGTTTCGTCGTCGTCATCGCCGAACCCAGCCATCGAACCCTTCGGCCATTCGCCCAGCGCATCGCGCGCCAGCATCACCTGCCCGACGATCTCGCCCGGGGTCAGGTTGCGGACCAGCCGCATCGTCCCGGTGTGGCAGAACCGGCAGTTGAGCGTGCAGCCCACTTGGCTCGAGACGCACAGCGTTCCGCGGGTCTCGTCGGGAATGAATACCATCTCGAACTCATGGCCGTCGGCGGTGCGCAGCAGCCACTTGCGCGTCCCATCGACCGAGTGCTGCGACTCCACGATCTGAGGTCGTCCGATCACGAAGCGCTCCGCCAGCCACGGGCGCATGGTCTTGGCAATGTCGGTCATCGAGGCGAATTCGGTGACGCCGCGGTGATAGAGCCAGTGGAACACCTGCTTGGCACGCAGCTTCGCCGCCTTGGCATCGAGTCCCGCTTCCCCGAACAGTTCGGCGATGCGCGAGCGCGGCAAGCCGATCAGATCGACTTTGCCATCCTGCCGCGCGGTCACTTCACGCGGGACGGTGACCGGGTCGATTTGTCCGGGGATCGTCATGAGAGCGGTGTCGGCCATGGCAGCGGCATATAGGCGCTCGGCGGGCCAACGCCAAACACCGTCCTTTCATCGCCGGCAAGCGCGGCGCGCGAACCAGCCAGCTTGCCCGAAGTTCCCTCGACTCGTCGCAGCTGTTGCAGGAAAAACACAATATTTACGTTGTGTTAGGTTCATGAAACTCGATCGGCCCTCAACCATTCTCTCCGCTCCGAACGGCAATCGCCGCGGAAATCTTGGATGAATGGAGTTACCAATAAACAAGTTTCTTATCGTACTCGCCTCGGGCAGCGCGCTGGTCGCCATCGCCAGTCCGGCCATGGCGAAAGACGCCGATCCCTTTACCGGCGCGCGCGTCGGTGCGATCGTCGGCTACGATGTGACCAAAGCCGGCAGCTCGGTCGACAACGACACCACGAGCAGCGACGACCAGTCGATCGAAGGCGCCGTGTACGGCGCGGACGTCGGTTACGACTTCGCCGCCAGCCCCAACTTCGTGCTGGGCGTCGAAGGCGAAATTTCGGATTCGACCGCCAAGACCGAGTACAGCCGCGGCGATTTCGAAGGCTTCGGGATCGGCAACGTCAAAGCCGGGCGCGACCTCTACGCCGGCGTCCGCGCGGGCTTCCGCGCCGCGCCGAGCACGTTGGTCTATGCCAAGGCGGGCTACACCAACGCGCGCTTCGACGTGCGCTCCAGCGATGGGACGGTCGATACCAAGACCAACATCGACACCGACGGCTATCGCCTGGGCGCGGGTGTCGAACAGGCGATCGGCAGCAACGCCTACGCCAAGCTCGAGTACCGCTATTCGAACTATAGCAAGGGCGAGGTCGACTACGTCAACGGCCCCGACAGCGGCCGCTTCAAGCTCGACACCGACCGCCACCAGGTTGTCGTCGGCGCGGGCATTCGATTCTAAGTCAGTGTGCGCAAATGGACGGGCCGAGGGAAACCTCGGCCCGTTTCGTTTATCTGGACGGGGCGCAGCCCAGCGCTGCCGCGTCGATGGCGCTGGCGGCGCCGGGGAGCGGATAGGTATCGGCGATCTCGCGTCCATCCGCCGCCCGCGCCCGCACCCGCATCACCTTGCCCGAGCGCATCGCGGCGACGATGGCGGCGTCCATCCGCCGGTCGGCCGCCCAGGCATCGCCGCCACCGCCCACGAGCGCGAACTCCTGCGCGTCCACCCGAAGACGGATCACGGAATTGGGTGCGAGCCGTTTCGAGAGGCGGAAATGAACCTGGTTGCGCAAGGCCCGCTTGGGCCAGTGGCCGACATCGGCAAAGGCCTGGAATTCGGCCTTCGCGCCGCGCGGTTTGTCGGCGATCGCGATCGCATAGCAGCGTGGCACGGCGGGATCGCGAAACGCGCCCCAGTTGTCGAATAGGCCCAGGCTGTCGCGGGCAAGGGCAGGGCTTGCGACGCAGGCGAGGGCGCCCAGCCACCACGCAAACCTCATGCGCCGCGCGGCGGATATGCGACAGCCAGAACTTCCCATTCCTTTTCGCCTCCTGGCAGCCGCACCCGGCGCAAATCCCCGACCGCCGCGCCGCGCATTGCACGCGCCATTGGGCTCGACCAGCCGATCCTTCCCGCCGATGCGTCTTGCTCATCGTCGCCGACGAGCGTGATCGTTTTGCGGGTGTCGCCCTCGTCGGCAAGCTCGATCGTGGCCCCGAAGAAGGCCCGCGTGCGGTCGGGCTGGAACGCGGGATCGATCACCCGCGCTGTCTTCATCCGCCGCGCCAGGTGCGCCAGTTCACGGTCGATCTCGCGCAAGCGCTTGCGGCCGTAGATATAGTCGCCGTTCTCCGAGCGATCGCCGTTGCCCGCGGCCCAACTGACGACCTCGACGATCTTGGGACGCTCGTTGCCAAGCAAATGGTCGTAGCGGGCGCGCAGAGCGGCAAGCCCGGCGGGGGTGATGGGGTTCGTCGCGGCCGCGGAACTCACCCCGGGGTGCGCTTGCCCAGATAGAAGCTCGCCGGATTGGCGCCCTTGTAGGCTGCGCGTTCGGGGTTGAGGTGGCTGTAGACCACGGCGTTTTCGATCACCCGCTGGACGTAATTCTTGGTCTCGTACAGCGGGATCTTCTCGATCCAGTCGACCCAGCTGATCGATCCGGTGCGCGGATCGCCGTTGGCGGCAAGCCACTTGTTCACGTTGCCGGCCCCGGCGTTATAGGCGGCGATGGCCAGCGGATAGCTGCCGCCGAAATAGTCCATCATCCGCCCGAAGTAGCCCGAGCCGAGCTGCATGTTGTAGTTGGGATCGCTCATCAGCGAATCCGGTGAATAAGCGAGGCCGACCTTGCCCGCCTGCTCGCGCGCGGTGCCGGGCATCAGCTGCATCAGCCCCCGCGCGCCCGCATGGCTCACCGCGTTCTGCGCGAACTGGCTTTCCTGGCGGGTGAGCGCATGGATCATCGTCCAGCTCTGCGCGGTGCCCGGCGGGACCGGAATTCGCGGGAATGCGATCGACTGGAAATCGAGATAGCCGTTGGCCGCCGCCGCCTGGCCCACGATGACACCCAGGTCACGCCGCCCAAGCGCCTGCGCCATCTCGGCCACGAGCATATGCTGGCCGGGGGTCTCGGCGCGGTCGGAAATCTCTCGAAAGAAGCGGATCGCGGTGCGCCAATCGCTCTCACGCGCGACTTCGCGGACGGCGGCGGTCAGCGGCGCGGAATTGAACGCGGCGCGCTCGGCCGGGGTCGGGACGGCGGCTGGTGCAGCGGGGAAGGTCGGCAGCGGGCGGCCCAGGCGCTCGAGCGCGAGCTGGCCGTAGAAATAGTCGGGATATTGCGCGGCCATCTCGAAATAGCGTTGCGCGGTGGCGCTATCGTTGGCCCGGGCGGCGGCGAGGCCCGCCCAGTAGAAGCCCTTCGAGCGAGTCTGAGGTGTCTTGGCCGCGGCGCCGTACTTGTAAAACAAGGGCGAGGCGGCGGACGGATCGCGCAAGTCCCAAAGCGCTTCAGTCCCGCCGAGCCATACCAGCGAGGTGTAATCGTCACGCAGGCCGAGGGTCATCGCGCTGACATCGCTGCCGGGAGCAAAGGCTTGGTCGATGGTCTGCGCAATTCGCACGGCGGTGCGCGGATCGCCGTCGTTCGCCGCGCTTTTGGCGTTGACCAGCATCTCCTCGACCCACTTTTCGGGGTCGGCGGCGGGGCGCGCGAGTGGCGGGCGCGTAGCAAGCAGGCTGCGCGCCGCAATGACGCTCCCGCTTCGGCGCAGCAGCCGGGCGCGCTGGAAGACATAGCCGGGATCGGTCATGTAGTTGGCGGTCTCGACCGTCGAGACAATCGGATTGGCGGCATTGCCGGAAAGGGCCGCGAGCCGCGCCGAGTCGATCGCGCGGCGTCCCGGCGAGACGAACCCCAACTGACGTTCCGCTTGCGCTTGCGCTCCCGCCCACAGCAGTGCGTCCATCCGCGCATCTTGGTCGTCGAGAGTGAACTTGGCATAGAACTGGCTGAACAGCGCAGCTTCGGCGGCGTCGCTCATCGGCCCACCACGCCACGCGGCGCGCGCCACGGCCTCGGCCTCGCTGCGACGCAGTGAGGCGAGCGCCAGTGCGTATTGCGCGCGGCCGGGGTTGGTCAGCGGCGGAAAGCGGTCGAAGTACGATACCAGGCGCGAAGGTTCGACATATTCGCGGCTCAGCGCATCCTCGGCATAGCGGCGCAGCTTGTCCTCGTCGGGGAGGCCGGGATAGCTGGCGACGAACCCCGAATAGTCAGAGAAACCGAAGCGGTTGGAAGCGGTCAGCGTCTTCCAGCGCTCGATTGTGTAGGCCATGTTGCTCGGCCCTTGCGCGCGCAGCGCGGCGCGGGCGCGGTCCCAGGCATTGTCGTCGGCGGTCTGTGCCGAGGCGGCATGCGGAACGAGCAATCCCGCTGCGGCGACGAGAGTAAGAGCGATGCTGTGCTTGACCATGCTGGACATCCTGCGGGTCGGCTCCTTATCAGGCGCTGAATAAGCCCGGTTCGTGACGATAGCAGTGCGCCGCGGCACTGATCTGAAGATTCTGGCCAATTCGGGGAGTCCTGTCCATGTTTTCCGGCTCGATACCGGCGCTTGTCACCCCGTTTCGCGACGGGGCGTTCGATGAGAAGGCATTTCGCCGGCTCGTCGACTGGCAGATCGATAACGGCTCGAACGCATTGGTGCCGTGCGGCACGACCGGCGAAGCCTCGACTTTGTCCAACGCCGAGCACCACCGAGTAATCGAGGTCTGCATCGAACAGGCGGCCGGACGAGTGCCGATCATCGCCGGATGCGGGTCGAACGACACGATGAACGCGCGCCTGCACATGAACTTTAGCCGCAAGACCGGGGCGGCGGCCGCGCTATGCGTCGCCCCTTACTACAACCGCCCGAGCCAGGCCGGGCTGATCGCGCACTTCAGCTTCCTCGCCGAAAACAGCGCGCTTCCAATCGTGCTCTACAACGTGCCGGGTCGCACGGTTACCGACCTGCTGCCTGAAACGGTGTGCGAACTGGTCAATCGCTTCCCCGAGCGGATCGTGGGGATCAAGGACGCCAGCGGCGATCTCAGCCGGGTCACCGACCACCGGATGGGGATCGAGGGCACTTTCTGCCAGCTATCGGGCGACGACGAGCTGGCGCTGCCGTTCAACGCCGCGGGCGGGGTGGGTTGCATCTCGGTTACCGCCAACGTCGCGCCCAAGCTGTGCGCCGAGTTCCAGCAGGCCTGCGCCGACAACGACCTGGTCAAGGCGCGTGAACTCAACGACCGGCTCTATCCGCTGCACTATGCGATGTTCGAGGATGCCTCGCCGGGACCGGTTAAGTACGCGCTGACCCGCGTCCACGACTGGCTGACCGAAGATCTGCGCCTGCCTTTGACCCCATGCAGCGCCGCGGCAAGGAAGGCCGTGGATGCAGCTCTGGAGCATGCCGGACTGGCCTAAATCGGTCCGACTCGGCCGGTTATCGATTCCATTTTCTGCACATCGTCCCTACATGCGCCCACCATGGCCCGTCCGACCCCCAAAGCCTTCGACAAGGCGAAGACCGTCGCCGAAAACCGGCGCGCGCGGTTCGAGTATTTCATCGAGGATGTGTATGAGGCCGGGATCATGCTCACCGGGACCGAGGTCAAATCGCTCCGCTTCGGCGAGGGCTCGATCGCCGAGAGCTATGCCGAGGTGAAGAACGGCGAGGTCTGGCTGGTCAATTCCAACATCCCCGAATTCAGCCACGGCAACCGCCACAACCATGTGCCTAAGCGCCCGCGCAAGCTGCTGCTGCACGAGCGCGAGATCGCCAAGTTCCACGGCGCGGTCGAGCGCAAGGGGATGACGCTGGTCCCGCTCTCGGTCTATTTCAACGGTCGGGGCCGGGCCAAGGTCGAGCTGGCGCTGGCCAAGGGCAAGAACGCTGCCGACAAGCGCCAGACGATCAAGGACCGCGACTGGCAGCGCGACAAGGCGCGGATCATGCGCGAGAACGGGTGATGAGCTCGCCGATCGCCCGCTTCGCCGCCTGGGCGCGTCGCGCCATGCCGACGCGCGAGCAGATGGGGCGCAGCCGCTGGATTCCGGCGCGCGTGCTCGAAAGCCAGCTATGGCGCTTCACCCGCCGCTCGGTTCCGCGCGGGGTCGCGCTGGGGCTGCTGGTCGGTATCCTCCTGCCCGTCGCGCAGATCATCTTCGCCGCGATCCTCAGCTTCCCGACGCGCGCCAACGTGCCGGTGGCGGCACTGACGACGTTCGTCACCAACCCGTTCACCACTCCGTTTATCTGGGCCGCATCGTACCAGGTCGGCGCGTGGCTGCTGCGGATCGACGCGGCGGTCGCCGGGGGGCCGATCGACCACCTGTTCCAGATCACCGACCTGTGGAGCGGGATCCAGTGGCTGACTTCGGAAGGCAAGGTGCTGGCTCTCGGGCTCGTGGCGGTGGCGGTGGTTGCCGCGGCGGCCGGCTATCTGCTGACCAGCCTCGTGTGGCGCTGGTGGATCATCCACAAGCGCCGCCGCCCGTATGGCGCGCGCCCGTGAGGGCGCGCTGGCGCAAGCTGATCCCGACGCCCGCGCAGATCGAGCGCAACCGCTGGCTCAGGCCGTTCGCGCACCGCCTGCTGCGGTCCGAGTTGTGGCGCTTCACCCGCCGTTCGGTGCCGCGCGGGGTTGCCCTGGGGCTGTTCGTGGGCGTGATGATCCCGCTTGCGCATTTCGTTGTCGCCGCGTTCCTCGCGGTGTTCATTCGCGCCAACATTCCCTCTGCCCTGGCCGCGACTTTTATCGGCTTTCCTCTGATCTATCTCGCCCTGGTCGCGCTCGCCTACCGGATCGGCGAGTTCCTCCTTCACATCGACGCGCTGACCGTGGTCCAGCCGATCGGTGAGACGCTCCAGAGCACGCAAGGCGGCGACTTGCTCCAACGCCTTACCGGCGCGGGGCTGGATACCGCGCTCGGCCTGCTGGTCATCGCCTCGCTGCTGGCTTCGGCGGGCTATGTGCTGAGCGGCGTCTTCTGGCGCTGGTGGGTGACGCGGCGGCGGCGGATGCGGCTGGCGGCGCGGCGCCAGGCGCGCGAGGCGGCGGCGTGAATCAGGCGCTGACCGCCGAAACCAGCGAACCGCCCGCACCGGCTGGAGAGCGGGCACTGCTCGGCGGGATGCTGCTTGCGTCCGCCGGGCTCGTCTGGTTCGTTTCGGGACAACCGCTGATCGCCGCAGCTTATGCCGGCGGGCTGGTCGCGCTGGGCGCGATTGGGCGCGTCCTAATCCGGACCCGAACACCCGCGCCCGTCGCTGAATTCGCCCCACCCGACTGGTCGGTGACCCAGGCCGCGATCGAACGCTCCGATGCCGCGGTATCGATTACCGATCGCGCGGGACGACTGGTTTGCGCCAATTCCCGGCATGAGGAATGGTTCGGGGTCGCTACCGCGCCGCCGCGGCTGGCGTTCGACCCCGGCGCGCTCGAACGGCTCGACCGCGCCGCCCGCGCCGCCTGGCGCGATGGCGAGGCGAGCGCCGAGGGCCTGGAGGGCGGGGGAGTTGTCGATGGAGCCAATGGCCGCTGGCGCGCGGACGTACGCCGCAGCGGACGAGGCGAGGATTTCCTGATCTGGACTCTCAGCCCGGTGATCCGGAGCGATGCCGCCGCCGAGGCCGTGCGGGCGATTGGCGGTAAGCTTGGCAAGGTGCTGGGAGAGGCGGGCTTGCAGGCTGCGGTGGTCGCTCCCGATGGTGCGATCCTTTCCGCCAACGCCTCGTTCGTCCAGCGGGCCACCGGAGACGCTGCGGCCACCCTCGCAGGCAGTTCGTTCGTTTCGCACCTGCGCAGCGACGAGGCTGACCGCATTTACTTCGCCCGCGAAGGCCGCAAAGGGCCCGCGCTGCGCCTCGTCCACCTCCCGCTGTTCGATCCCGATACCCGCGCCGCATCCGATCCGGCCAACGATCCGGTGGCGATGATCCTCCTCGAAAGCGGGGTCGGCGAGGGCGAGAGCCAGGCCGGCATTCCCCAGATCGAGGCGCTGCTCAGCCGCCTGCCGCTGGGGCTGGCGATGTGCGAGCGCGATGGGCGGTTCCTGTTCGCCAACGAAGCGTTTCTGCGCGCCGCCGGACACGATGATCGCATTGCGCCGCCCTATCCCAGCGACCTGGTGATCCGCGAAGACAAGGGCGCGCTGGCCGATGCGGTGCGCCGCTATGCGCAAGGCTCACCCGCGGCCGGAGACATGGCGGTGCGCCTGCGCACCGCGCCCGAGGACCCGGTGACGCTGAGCATCGCCGGAGTCCGCGGGCTGGGCGAGGGCGCGGTGCTGCTCAGCCTCAAGGATTCCTCCGAGGAGACCCGGCTCAAGCGTCAGATCGCCCAGGCGACCAAAATGCAGGCGGTTGGGCAATTGGCGGGCGGGGTCGCCCACGATTTCAACAACGTGCTGACCGCGATCATCGGTTTTTGCGATCTGATGCTGCTGCGACACACCCCCGGCGACAGCGACTACGACGACATCCAGCAGATCCGCGCCAACTCAAACCGCGCCGCGAGCCTGACCCGCCAGCTTCTTGCCTTCTCAAGGCAGCAGACGCTGCGCCCACAAGTGCTCCAGTTGCCCGACGTGGTCAGCGATGTCAGCCAGATGCTCAAGCGCCTGCTCGGCGAGCGGATCGCGCTGGCGGTCGATCACGACCGCGATCTGGGCGCGGTGCGGGCGGACAAGACCCAGCTCGAACAGGTTATCGTCAACCTCGCGGTCAACGCGCGCGATGCGATGATCGGGAAAGGCGACGGGGCGGGGACATTGAAGCTCGCCACTCGCCGCGTCACCGCCGCCCAGGTCCGCAAGATGAAGAGCGACGTCCTCCCCGTCGCCGACTACACCGCGCTGATCGTGTCCGACACCGGGGGCGGCATTCCGCCAGAAAACCTCGGCAAGATCTTCGAACCGTTCTTCACCACCAAGGAATTGGGCAAGGGCACCGGTCTCGGCCTCTCCACCGTCTATGGTATCGTCAAGCAATCGGGCGGATTCGTCTTCGCCGAAAGCGAGACAGCTCCGGCCCCGCACAGCGGCACAACCTTCAGCATCTACCTGCCGGTCCATGTCGAGGACCAGCAAGAAAGGCCCGCCGCAGCAGCCGCCACGCCCGCTCCCGCGGCGTGGAGCGGGGGTGGGCATGTGCTGCTGGTCGAGGACGAGGACACCGTCCGCATCGTCGCCGAACGCGCGCTGGTCCGCGCCGGGTTCACCGTCGTCGCGGCGCGCGACGGTGAGGAAGGGCTCGAGCGAGTCCAGGCCGGCGAGGCCTTCGATCTGGTGGTTAGCGACGTGGTGATGCCGGTGATGGACGGCCCGGCGATGGCCCGCGAAATCCGCAAGCTCGCGCCGGCGCTGCCGTTCCTGTTCATGTCGGGCTATGCCGAGGAGCAGCTTCGCCGCGAGATCGACATCCCCAACATGCACTTCCTCCCCAAACCCTTCAGCGTCGCCCAGATCGGCGAGGCGGTGGAAGGCGTGCTGCGGCGAGGCTGAGCGGACCGGAAAAATTTCCGTTCCCCCCTTGTTCCTGTAGAACAAACGCGATACACGCACCTTCGGTTGACGGCCAAGGCCGCCGCACTCTAGGCCCAGGAGGCACCCGGAATGGCCGCGAATCTCAAGCTCGTACAGGAAGGCAAGGACTCCATGGACCGGCAGAAAGCGCTCGATGCGGCGCTGGCGCAGATCGATCGCGCGTTCGGCAAGGGATCGGCGATGAAACTCGGCTCGAAGGAGACGATGCAGGTGGAGACGATCTCCACCGGCAGCCTCGGGCTCGACATCGCGCTGGGCGTCGGCGGCTTGCCGCGGGGGCGAGTGATCGAGATCTACGGCCCGGAAAGCTCGGGCAAGACCACGCTCGCGCTGCATGTCATCGCCGAGGCGCAGAAGGGCGGCGGCACCGCAGCGTTCGTCGATGCCGAACACGCGCTCGACCCGGTCTACGCCAGGAAGCTGGGGGTCGACATCGACGAGCTGATCGTGTCGCAGCCCGACACCGGCGAACAGGCGCTCGAGATCGTCGACACGCTGGTGCGGTCGAACGCGATCGACGTGCTGGTGATCGATTCGGTCGCTGCGCTGGTCCCGCGCGCCGAGATCGAGGGCGAGATGGGCGACAGCCACGTCGGCCTCCAGGCGCGGCTAATGTCGCAAAGCTTGCGCAAGCTCACCGGCTCGATCAGCCGCTCGCGCTGCATGGTGATCTTCATCAACCAGCTGCGGATGAAGATCGGGGTGATGTACGGCAATCCCGAGACCACCACCGGCGGCAATGCGCTGAAATTCTATGCCAGCGTCCGTCTCGACATCCGCCGCATCGGCCAGATCAAGGACCGCGACGAGATCGTCGGCAATGCCACCCGCGTCAAGGTGGTCAAGAACAAGGTCGCCCCGCCGTTCAAGCAGGTCGAGTTCGACATCATGTACGGTCAGGGCGTGTCCAAGATCGGCGAGATCCTCGACCTTGGGGTCAAGGCCGGGCTGGTCGAGAAGTCCGGCGCGTGGTTCAGCTATGACAGCGTCCGGATCGGTCAGGGCCGCGAGAACGCCAAGACCTTCCTCAAGGAAAACACCGAGATGTGCGATCGTCTGGAAGCTGCGATCCGCAGCCGCACCGACAAGGTCGCCGAGGAGATGATGGCGGGTCCCGACGGGGACGATGACATCTGATCCTCATCCCGTCGCTACGGCGGCGGTGCAAACCCAGGACCGGCGCGCTCCCCGGCAGGAGCGCGCCGGTTTGGGTTTTAAGGTTGCTCCTCAAATCTCCCCAGACCCGCTCGACACGAGCGAAATTGGTGCCGATTTCATGCGCGAAGCTCTCGTTCAGTCGGTCGTGGGCCGCTGCTCGGGTAGCGACACCAACTTAATCCCGCGCGCCGCCAGATTGGAGGCGAGCGCCGCAAGATAGACGCACGACACCTGGTTGTTCGCCTCGCCTTCCAGCCACGGCACGATGACCTCGGCGGTGCCGGTTCCGACACTCCCGGTCGGGGCATCGCAAAGCCGCTCTAGCTTGCGGACATAGCTACCGAGGCTCTCCTTGCCGGGCGCGTAGTCCGGAACTTTCGCCTTGCGGTTCACCTTGAGCCAATACTTCGCCTTGCGCACGCCGAGCACCGCGTATTCGCGCTCGAGTGCTGCGCCATAGCGCTGCGCGAAAGCGAGATCCGCCGCCTTCAGCTCGATACCGCGGTCGATCAGCACCCGGGCGAGGCACCCCGCATTCACCGTCGCGGGTTGCCGCGAAGCGGACAGCGTCAGCAGGGCATCCGGTGCGCTGTAAGTCACCTGGCCGCTGCGGGTCACCACCCCGCAGCTCCGCAGCCCCGCCTGGAAATCGCGCACTTCGGGATCGCCGCCGCCGAACGTTGCGCAAGCCGCAAGCGCTGCCGCGATCGCCGTGACCGCCACAAACCTTGCACGCACCATCAAGGACCTTCCAAAGCCTAGCCGGCTCCCTCCGCCACCCGCGCCTTGATCACCTCGTCGGCATGCCGTCCTGTCAACTCGGCCAGGTGATCGAATTCGGCGGTATAGCTCGCCAGCCCCTGGCTCAGCGACCTCAACTCCGCGTCGAGGCCATGCAGCTCCGCTTCGGGCAGCATCGCCTCGATGCGTTCCCACCGATCCCAGTCGGGGTGCTGACCCAATCCGAGGATCTGACCGCGCCTGCTAGACAGCACCGATCCGGCCTTGCTCCCAGTACCGGGCGGAGTGTCGATCGTCACCCTGCACACCGGTTCGAGCAGATACGGTGCGCATTGCGCGAGGCCTTCGTGCATCGCGATCCGGCCGGCGGTGCGGAAGGCCAGTTCCGAACTGTCGACCGCGTGGAAGGAGCCGTCGGTCAGCTTCACTGCGACATCGACGACCGTAAAGCCGAGCGGCCCGCGCTCCATCGCATCCTTGATGCCTGCTTCCACCGCGGGAATGTACTGCTTGGGAATCACCCCGCCGGTGATCCTGTCCTCGAACACAGAATCCTTCGCCGCGCTCGAGCGGGCGGATTTCAATCGTGCAGTCGCCGTACTGGCCGTGCCCACCCGATTGCTTCTTGTGGCGTCCCCGCTGCGTCGCCGACTTGCGCACCGATTCGCGATAGGCGATCCGTGGCGGGGCCGTGTCCACCACCACCCCATAGCGTCGCTTGAGCCGCGCCACGGTCAATGCCAGATGCTCGTCGTTGATTCCGCGCAGCAAGGTTTCATGCGTCGCGTCGTCTTGGGTCCATTCGAGCGCCGGGTCCTCCTCGCACAGCCGGTGGAGCGCGGTCGAGAGCTTGACGTCGTCTTGACGATTGCGCGTGGTGATCGCCACCCCGGCGTTGCGCGCCGGATACGCGACCGTGCGCTCACCGTTCAGCCTCGCGTTCCGCGATCCCAGCAGCATCCCGCTGCGCGCGGCATCGATCTTAGCTACCGCGACGATGTCGCCCGCACGCGCCTCGGGCTGCTTGACGGTCTTCTCGCCCTGCATCGCAAAGAGCGATCCGGCGCGTGCGGGTTCGCCCGCGATCAGCAACTCCTCGCCTTCCCGCAGCGCGCCCCCCAGCACCCGCCCCAGCGCGAGCCGCCCCATCGCGCCGCCGTTGGCGATCTTGAACACATGCAGCGCGCCGCCCTCGGCCAGTCCGACCCGATCTGCCGCGGCGTCGGGGGCCGGAGTCTCGTGGCGCAGCAGCTTCATCAGTCGACGCACCCCGCCTCCGGTGGTGGCCGAGCCGAACAGCACTTGGACCACCTTGTTACGCCCCGTGTCGGCCGCCATGTCGGCGACGATCAGCCCGCGATCGGGCTCCTCGTCCATAAGAAGGGTGTCCATCAGGTCGTCGTCAAAATCGGCAAGCGTCTCGAGCAGTTTCTGGCGCTCCACCTTTTCGCGCGCGGTCAGCTCGATCGGGATCGCGATGCACTCGGATTCCTTGCCCGCGCGATAGCGATACGCGCGTTCGAGCGCGACATCGACATAGCCGACTACGGTCTCGCCTTCGCGGATCGGGAATTGGCGAAGCGCGAGCGGCTCGCGGCTCATCGGTTGGAGCGCTTCGAGCACCTCACGGATCGATCCGGCGCGCGCGGCGTCGATCTTGTTGACGAAGATGACGTGGGGCAGGCCTAACTCGTCGATCCGCCGCAGGAACGGCTCGGCGAGCGTGGCTCGCGCGGCG
Organism: Novosphingobium sp. Gsoil 351; assembly: GCF_009707465.1. NCBI lineage: Bacteria > Pseudomonadati > Pseudomonadota > Alphaproteobacteria > Sphingomonadales > Sphingomonadaceae > Novosphingobium > Novosphingobium sp. Gsoil 351. The sequence goes on along the minus strand of NZ_CP046120.1, from coordinate 604,925 downwards.
TCGGGATCGATCACGACAATCGCCAGGTCGACCGCGGGCAGGGCCGCGAGCCCGTCGGCGGCGAAGCCGACGCCGCCGGGGGTATCGACTAGCGCGAACCGGTCGTCGAGATAGTCGAAATGGAGCAGGTTGATTTCGGTTGAGCCGCGCCGCGCGCGCGCTTCGGGGCTGGCGTCACCGACGCTGCTACCGGCTTCGACGCTGCCCTGGCGGTTGATCGCGCCGCTGGCGTAGAGCAGCGCTTCGGCCAGGCTGGTCTTGCCGGTCCCCGCGGGTCCGATCAGAGCGATCGCGCGAGTGGCGGCGGCCCGAACGCCTCCCGCGCCGCTCGCTACACTGCCGGTGGTGGGGGTCCTTGCCTGCGGTGCGATGGTGGCCATCGTCGGCTCCTCTCCGAATTGATTGGAGCGCGCCGGGCCCGTGCTGCGCCCGAAGCGCTGGGATGCGCCATGCTGTGCCTCTCGCGCGCGAGTCGCAAGCGGATTCACGTGGCCGACACGCTTGCCGCGACGGGCAGGGGGCGTAAGACGGTAGGATGACCGAAACCAACGAATGGGAAGGCCCGGTGGGCCGAAGCTGGGCTTCCGAGTGGGAGCGGACCGACCGCAGCTTTGCTGCGATGACTCCTATTTGCTGCGCAGCATCGCCGCGCTACCCGGCCGCGACATCGTAGACATCGGCTGTGGGGCGGGCGAGGTTTCGCTGGCGGTGGCCGCTGCCCGGCCCGGCGCGCGGGTGCTAGGGATCGACATCTCCGCCGATCTGGTCGCCACCGCCACGATCCGCTCGCAAGGCCATGCCAACTGCGCCTTCGCGCTCGCCGACGCATCAACCTGGCAGCCCGATCGTGGCGAACCAGACCTTTATATCTCGCGCCACGGGGTGATGTTCTTCGCCGATCCGCCTGGTGCTTTCGCCCATCTGGCACGAGTCGCGGCGGACGATGCGCAGCTTTGTTTTTCCTGCTTCCGCTCGCCGCGCGAGAACGAGTGGGCAAGCGCGCTGGGCGAACTGATCGGCGGCGGCGGCTTGGCCCCCGGCGATCCGCACGCGCCGGGACCGTTCGCGTTCGCCGATCGCGACTATGTCGCACGGCTGCTTGGTGGGGCCGGATGGCGCGACATCGAGTTTGCCCCAGTCGACTATCGTTACCTCGCGGGCAGCGGGAGCGATCCGGTGGACGATGCCCTGGGTTTCTTCATGCGCATCGGTCCCGCGGCGCGCGCCTTGCGCGAACTGCCCGAAGCCGAGCGTGCGCCGGTCGTTGCGCGGATCGAACGCTTTCTCTCGGAACGATCCGCGCACGGCGAGGTTGCCTTTCCTGCAGCGGCCTGGATCGTGACCGCATCGAAAGCATGAACGCATGAATGAGCCGGTGGCGGTGATCGTCAACACCAGTGGCGGCACCGCTTCTTCGCTCGGCGACAAGCTCGAGGCGACCGTGCGCGCCGCCTTCGCGGGGCAGGAGATTGACCTGCGCCTGGTCGAGGGCAAGCACATCACAGAGGCGGTGAAGGCCGCAGCGGGACGTTCGGTCGTGGCGATCGGCGGGGGCGACGGAACGCAGGGTTCCGCCGCCGCGACCTTCGCCAGCAGCGAGACCGCGCAGATCGTCCTGCCGCTCGGCACCCGCAATCACCTCGCAAAACAACTTGGCATGCCTGCCGACCTTGCCGAGGCAGCCAAGGTCGCCGTCGGTGGCAAGGCAGAGCAGATCGATCTCGCGAAGGGCGGAGAGCGGGTCTTCGTCAACAACGCCTCAATCGGTCTTTACACCAAGCTGGTGCGCGAGCGGGACCGTCGCTGGGGACCGAAATGGCTGGGGACGATCCCGGCGACTTGGATCGTCCTGCGCACGCTGCGCGCCAAGCCGATGATGCTGTGCATCGACGGCAGGCGCGAACGCGTCGTCACCCCGCTGCTGTTCATCGGCAACAACCGCTACTCGCTCGAAGCGGGCAGTGTGGGCCAGCGCGAATCGCTTAGCGACGGCGTACTCTCGCTGTTCGTGGTCGCTCAGGCGAGCCCGCTAGCGCTCATCGCCTTCGCTTTCAGGGCGCTGTTGGGCAAGGCAGACGGGGAGCGCGATTTCTGCGCGCTAGCCGATGCGAAGGAAGTGGTCGTCGAAGGCCGCGGCGCAATCGACGTCGCCTTCGACGGTGAGGTCGAGCGCATGGCGCTGCCGCTGACCTTCGCGATCATGCCCGGCGCGCTTAAAGTGCTGGTACCGCACGAAGCTGCCAGCCCTGATGCCCCTCCCGCAGGCGGGAGGGAACGGCAATCCTTAAACCGCTTGCCGCACCGCAGCGGGGAACCTAATTCGCTCGCGTGATGACCCCTACCAACGACATCCGCCGCTCGTTCTTAGATTACTTCGGCTCGGCCGCGCACGAGATCGTGCCCTCGGCGCCGCTAGTGCCGTATAACGATCCCACGCTGATGTTCGTCAACGCCGGTATGGTGCCGTTCAAGAACGTCTTCACCGGGCTGGAAACGCGCACCAACCCGCGCGCCACCTCCTCGCAAAAGTGCGTGCGCGCCGGGGGCAAGCACAACGATCTCGACAACGTTGGCTACACCGCGCGGCACCACACCTTTTTCGAGATGCTCGGCAACTTCAGCTTTGGCGACTACTTCAAGGAGCAGGCGATCGTCCACGCGTGGACGCTGCTGACCAAGGAGTGGGGGCTCGACCCCGACAAGCTGACCGCCACGGTCTATCACACCGACGACGAGGCGTTCGATCTGTGGCGCCGGATCGCCGGGCTGCCCGACGAACGCATCATCCGGATCGCCACCAAGGATAACTTCTGGGCGATGGGCGACGACGGCCCCTGCGGCCCGTGCAGCGAGATCTTTTACGATCACGGCGCGCACATCGCCGGGGGGCCTCCGGGCAGCCCCAACGAGGACGGCGACCGCTTTGTCGAAATCTGGAACCTGGTGTTCATGCAGAACGAGCAGGCCGGCGGCGAGATCGTCGGCGACCTGCCCAAGAAGAGCATCGATACCGGGATGGGGCTGGAGCGCGTCGCAGCGGTGCTCCAGGGCGTCCACGACAACTACGACATCGACTTGTTCAGGGCGCTGATCGCCGCTTCGGAGAGCCTGACCGGGGTTGCGGCTCAGGGCGAGAATCAGGCGAGCCATCGGGTGATCGCGGATCATCTGCGCTCGGTCTCGTTCCTACTCGCCGATGGGGTACTGCCCTCGAACGAGGGGCGCGGCTATGTCCTGCGCCGGATCATGCGCCGCGGCATGCGCCACGCGCATCTGCTTGGCGCCAAGGATCCGCTGATGCACCGGCTGGTCCCCGCGTTGGTCGCCGAGATGGGCCAGGCATTTCCGGAACTGGGCCGTGCGCAACCCCTCATCGAGGAGACTCTCGAGCGGGAGGAAATCCAGTTCCGGCGGACGCTGGCCAATGGGTTGCGCTTGCTCGACGAGGAGACCGGTGGGTTAGGCGCGGGTGACAGCCTTCCGGGGGAGACCGCGTTCCGCCTCTACGACACCTTCGGCTTCCCCTATGACCTGACCGAAGACGCCCTGCGAGCACGCGGGATCGCGGTAGATCGAGCGGGCTTCGATGCGGCGATGGCGCGGCAGAAGGCGGCGGCGCGCGCGGCGTGGAAGGGCAGCGGCCAGGCCGCGGACGGCGAGCTGTGGTTCGACATCGCCGAGCGGGAAGGGGCAAGCGAATTCACCGGCTACACCGCGACCGAGGGCGAGGGCCGGGTGGTCGCGCTGATCAAGGACGGTGCCGAAGTCGCCTCCGCTGACGCGGGCGAAGCCGTGATCGTCCTAACCAACCAGACCCCGTTCTATGGCGAAAGCGGCGGCCAGACGGGCGATGCGGGCGTGATCACCGGGCCGGGCGGGCTGCGGATTGCCGTCACCGACACCGCCAAGCCGCTGGGCCGTCTCCACGCGATGTACGGCACGGTCGAGAGCGGGCGGATCGGCGTGGGCGTGACCGTCCACCTCCAGGTCGACGCCGAGCGCCGCGACGCGATCCGCGCCAACCATTCGGCCACGCACCTCGTCCACGCCGCGCTGCGCAACCGGCTCGGCGAGCATGTGACGCAAAAGGGCTCGCTGGTCGCCGCCGACCGTCTGCGCTTCGATTTTTCGCACCCCAAGGCGTTGACGGACGAGGACATCGCCGCAGTCGAGGCCGAGGTTAACGCTGAAATCCGCGCCAACCAGCCGGTCACCACCCGACTGATGAGCCCGGACGATGCGATCGAGGCCGGCGCGATGGCGCTGTTCGGCGAGAAGTACGGCGACGAAGTCCGCGTACTCGGGATGGGCCGCACTGGCGATGGCGGGCGCAACTATTCGGTCGAACTGTGCGGCGGCACGCACGTCACCGCGACCGGCGATATCGGGGTGTTCCGGATCGTATCCGAGAGCGCGGTCAGCAGCGGCGTTCGTCGGATCGAGGCGCTCACCGGCGAGGGAGCGCGGACGTGGCTGGTCGGGCGTGAGGAAACACTGAAGGCGGTGGCGGCAGGCCTGCGCACGTCGCCCGAGGAGGTCGAGGCGCGCGTCGCCGCGCTGGTCGAGGAACGCAAGCGGCTCGAACGCGAGCTGGCCGAGACGAAGAAGGCGCTGGCACTGGGTAGTGCGGGCGCTGCCGCGTCCGGACCGACTGACGAGGAAGTCGCCGGCATCAAGTTCTCGGGTCAGGTAATCGATGGCCTGGAAGCCAAGGAACTGCGCGGACTGCTCGATCAAGCCAAGGCCCGGCTGGGTTCCGGCGTTGCGGCGATCGTCGCGGTCAGCGAAGGTCGTGCGGCGATCGCGGCGGCAGTCACCGACGACCTGACCGCCCGCTTCAGCGCGGTCGATCTCGTTCGCGCCGGGGTCGAAGTGCTCGGCGGAAAGGGCGGCGGGGGGCGGCCTGACATGGCGCAGGGCGGCGG